>CAYYAF010000021.1:0-4395 GCA_964469975.1 uncultured Candidatus Saccharibacteria bacterium | reverse complement strand
CTAGCATTCTTGACTGGTTTATTATCATTGTCTGTTATTTTTATAGCTACTAAATAGCCTGTTGGAACAGGCGGAGTTTTGTCTGATGTTTTAGGTTTGGTGGTAGTCTTTGTAGTTGAGCCGCTTGTAGTTGTAGAACCACTGGTGGTAGTAGTTGTAGTCGTAGTCGTAGTTGTTGGCGGTTTAGTAATAGTTGTACCAGTTAACGTATAAGTTGCACCTGTAGTACTGCCATTCCATACGTCTTGGGTATCAGAAGTACGAACAATTTTAGAGCTACTGGCAAAAGTTACAGCAGTAGTGCCCGAGCCCACTAACACCTTAAAGCTAACCGAACCTACTACTTGATCTCCGGTTAAGCTGGAGCCGGTTTTTGCGGCAGACATTTTGACACTACCGCCACCATTACTATTAGGTATCTGCAAATCAAAAGCACTGCCGGACATATTTACACTTAAGAATTGCAACTTAGAAGTATTATAGTTGATGTCCGCTTCAACAGCGTTAATTTGATCGGTACTATATTCGTGAACAGTAAAGGTTAGTGTGCTGTTAATTTTGTAACTGCCGCTTCCTGGCACAATAGAATAGTAGGCCGTGCCGGCAGCCATAGCTACATTTGATAATTGTGAGCTAATAACAAAAACGCCTACAGCAAGTAGTGCTATACGGTTATACCATTTGTATGGTTTTTGACTATATTTAATTTTCAAAACTTACCCTTGTTTTTTAATACAATAGCATAAGCGTCAACATTTAAACAATAGCTTTTTTGTAAATAATGTCAACAAAGTAAATATCAATTAAGTAAGTTAATATAATATATAATACCCCCATGCTTAAAAGGTCTCGTGGTAGGGGCTTAGTTGTTTTATCAGGAATATTGGTCTTTGCTGGTATTGGCTATTTGATATTGCATAACTCTCATGCAGCTACCAATGCCGATATTAATGGTGATGGTAAGGTAGATGTCTTAGATTTGAGTGTATTAGCATCTAATTATGGACAGAGCGGTAAAACCTTCTCTCAGGGAGATATTACTGGTGATGGCATAGTCAATGTGTTTGACTTCTCATTGCTAGCGAGTAATTGGGGGAGCGGAAGTGTAACAAATAACTGTACAATTTATGCGTCACCAGGTGGCGGCGGCAACGGTTCATCTGCCTCTAGTCCTACAACTCTAAGTAGCGCAATTAGCGCCACGGTACCTGGCAGTGTAGTTTGTTTGATGGGAGGTACCTATAATCATTCTTCAAACATCCAAGGTTTCCGTTCTGGTACTAGCTCCAGTTGGATAACTTTCCGTAACTATGACAGCACGCCACCACTTATTAAATACACTGGCGGAAGTTTATCAGGTGGTCAGTTTCAGTTAGCTGGTTCTAATAACTGGAATGGGCCAAGTTATATTATTTTTGACGGGTTAAGTTTTGATGGTAACAATCTAATTGGTGGTGCTTTGTTTATTAAAGATGGTTCGCACCATATTACGGTCAAGAATTGCAGGATTCAAAACGAGGGGGCCACAGGTATAGCCTTTAATGCGGTTGACTATGTACGCGCCGAAAACAATTTAATTTTCCATGGTGGCTATAATCAGGGGTGGAGTAGTGGTATTTCACTCTGGTACGGTGGTGACGGAGGCACAAATTTTGGTGGTAGCACTCCAGCTTATGATAGCTACGCAGGGTTTCATAATGTAATCGCCAACAATATAATATCCGGCTGGGCAGATAATTCGACTCAGTTCAGCGACGGCAACGGTTTGATTGTTGATGGTGGCGGCAGCGGTATGCCGCCTGCACTGTTTATTGGTAATGTAATTTTCGAAAATGCCGGGAGAGGTTATGAAAATTTAGCTAATGACGGCAATGTCTGGCTGGTAAATAACACTTTTTATGCAAGCGGTTTGGATAGTAGAAACTATCCAAACGTTATGGCCAGAAAAACTACTAATAATCACTGGATAAACAATATATCTTACAGTAAATCGGGTGGTTATAATTACTGGGTGGATACCAGCACTGTGGCGGGTCAAAACAGCAATATTTACTATAACGGTAATAACCAATCGGCTAGCAGTAGCTTGTTTTACACCGGAGCTGCAGTTAACCCGTTATTTATTGCGCCTCTTTCATATTCTAGCGCCCCAAATGCAACTGCACCGTGGAATTTGGCAAATAGTTTGACTTTACAGTCTGGTTCTCCTGCGATAAATCATGGTATAGATCCAAAGACTGCAACTGGGATGAACTCTACTTTGCTTGAAGTCTTAAGTCAGTATCTTAATAAAGATGTAGCCGGCAACTCTAGATATAACGGTGTAATTGATATTGGTGCGTACGAGTTCTAAGCTATAATACCCTCATGCTTAAAAGGTCTCGTGGTAGAGGCTTAGTAGTCTTAGTATTAATACTAGCCTTTGCAGGAATTGGTTATGTTATACTACATAACTCTCATGCTGCTACTACAGCTGATGTTAATAATGACGGTATAGTAAATATACTGGATCTTTCTGTAGTAGCTTCTAACTATGGTGGTAGTGGTAAGACTTTTGCTCAGGGAGACATTACTGGTGATGGTACGGTCAATGTCTTTGACTTTAGTGTGTTGGCTAGCCAGTGGGGGCAGAGTAGCGGCGGTGGCAATGGCGTCAACAAAGCCCGTCCATTTGCGGCTAGTTCACCCTGGAACACTCCTTTGAGTGGCGGGCCGCTAGATCCGACCGCAGCCGCTCCCACCTGGTCGGACGCGGCGCCAATCCACGATCGCATGCAGATCATAGGACCAAACAATCTTGGCGGGCGTGACTCAGCTCAAATCCAGTGGGCGAATGCTTCTTCGCCAGTAACTTGGCGATTCTTGCTATCTGCCTTCAATAACCCCAACGATAACACCTTCAATAGATACGGCACTCTTTCTTTTAAATCGGAGCTTGGCCCGACTACTTTGGCTGAAGCGTCTAACCCGGATCATGTACTGACGCTTGCCCGAGAGGACACGGGGCGCTACATCGAACTCTGGTTGGGGTTTGTTGATGCTGCTAAGCGACTCGTGACCGGTCAAATTGATACGCCCACTCAGGGGGTACTCCGTGCCGGACAAGATACTGCAACCGCAACATCTCTTACCGGTGGTGGGATCACCAGCTCGATGGTCGGGCAATGGATCGTCGCTACACAAGGCAAGTTTGCAAAAATTACAAGTGTTTCCGGCACGACCGCGACGTTCTCAGGAGGATGGATTGATAGTAACGGAACGGCCGCAACAACACCCGCAATACTGGATTTCTGGGGGGTGAGCAATAATATTGGAATTGCTACAGGTATTTCTGGAACGGCCGGTGCCACCGGAACACTTACCGACAGCTCAAAATCTTGGGCATCTAACAACTTAGCGTCAGTTTCAAACAAGCAAAGACTACTGGTCTGCGGAAACGCATTCATGATTGTGACTAGCAATACCGGTACGGTAATTACAGGTACAGGTGGTTGGCGAGATATCGCTACAGGGGCCAACGTTAATGCTCCTTCTACAGGCCTCTATTACGTCACGGGGAGTAATAATGACCCGCCAACTTATGCTGAAGGTAATATGATCACTGGTACCGGAACTGGTGGATTGGTTGCGCAAGGTGGCAACACGGCTGGCGGCCGCGCCGCCAACTTCTCATGGGCTGCCGGACTGATTACCGGAGCCGACACATCGGCTGGCAAAATCGACCACGCCCTCGCAATGATGGGAGGATCGGACATCTGGTCGTCTATGGGATGGACTGCGCCTGCCACTTCACCACTCGGTGCCCTAGGTGGCGGTCCGCTCGGAATGGGGACTCGTATCGCAATTCCAAACACACCCGCGAATGTGGCCGTACGGTCTACGCTCACGACAACTGCTGGGCAGATGCTGTTTGACGCGTTGATTAACTATGGAGCGTTTGGCAGTGACTACGCGGGCGGCGGCTTCAACTATTTCGTTTTAGACGGTGGCACGCAGTCCATCAATTGGGACTCGTTCTGGGCGCTGCCGTTTGAGCACGGCGGTGGAGACGATTGGGCGAAGATCGCGCCCCTTCTCCGTTATACTACGAACTATCCCTAAACCGTCTTATGCGTCGGGAAGTTAAATGTAGTTACTACGAGTTGCCAACTATCAACCATAGTTAGTTATGTAATATAATACCCTCATGCTTAAACGGTCTCGGGTAAGGGGCTTATTGGTACTAGTTGGGATACTAATCTTTGCTGGTATTGGCTATTCTTTTATTCGTAGTTCTAAAGCTGCCGTAACAGGCGATGTAAATGGTGACAATAAAGTAGATATATTAGATCTAAGTATATTAGCTAGTAGTTACGGGCAGAGTGGCAAGACTCTAGCACAAGGTGATTTAACTGG
>CAYYAF010000020.1:5149-10475 GCA_964469975.1 uncultured Candidatus Saccharibacteria bacterium | reverse complement strand
GGAAAGTTTGGAACCATTCAGAATGGTTTTTGATATGATTAGTACAAAGGGGGGGATTTGATGAAACCAGCCAGTGAGCTACTTAATCTAATAGGCAAAGCTGCGATAGTCACAGGCGCGGCCAAAGGAATTGGCCAAGGTATTGCATATAGGTTGGCAGAAGCCGGTGCCAAAGTAATGGTTGCCGATTTGGATGGCGAGACTGCCAAACAGACAGCTCAGAACCTAATTAATAAAGGTTGGGAAGCCACTGATTATCGGGTTGATGTCTCTAATGAGCAAGCTGTAAAAGCTATGATTACTTTTTGCAAACAGCAATTTGGATCACTTGATATTTTAGTTAACAATGCAGGCATTTATCCACCAGTACCTGTTGCCGATATGGCAGAAGAACAGTTTGAAAAGGTTATGCATGTAAATCTACGAAGCGTGTTTTTAACTACTAAATATGCTGCCGAAATTATGAAACAGCAAGGAGGAAGTAAAATTATCAATATTACCTCAATTGATGCCTTGCATCCCTCAATGGTCGGGCTAGCGCATTACGACGCCTCAAAACACGGTGTTTGGGGGTTTACCAAAAACTCTGCACTTGAACTTGCTGAGCATAAAATTTGGGTGAATGCCATTGCTCCCGGAGGCATTACTACGCCAGGTGTCGCTGCAATGAGCCAGGGCGCTTCTGCAGAGCAAATGGAAGCTAGCACCAAGGCATTTATGGCCAAAATTCCGATGCACCGCATGGGTGAGCCGGATGAAATAGGTATGGTTGCACTCTTTTTAGCCAGTGACATGTCCAGTTATATGACTGGAGAACAAATTGTAGTAGACGGTGGGGCCCTCTTAAGCTAAATAGATAGAATCTGTTTGGTCTTTTTGCTCATGCTTGCATAAGCGAACAGTGTAAGCAATAATCTTGACATGCTTAGAAGAAATCGTGAAAAACCGGAAGAAAGTGGTGAGCGTATACCAATATACAAAAGGGCTGCATGCTTAGGTGAGGCTTGTACCTATTTTTCAGGTGTTGAATGCACGTCTAGGCTAGAGCTGTTAGAGGCCCTTGGAAAATCGGGCGGTAAAGATAAAGCTCCTCTTAGGGAAGATTGTAACTACGCGTTATATGGGCAAGTTTGTATGGGCGGTGATGAGCAAGTTGTTATTGGATTGCACGCAGAGTCTCCAAACAGTAATGCAGGTGCAATGGAGTTAGTCGGTCGCTCGGGCCGCTATGAAGAACAACGTATTGTTTTAACTACTCCTGCAGAATCTATAGTTTACTAAGAGCATTGTCCGTAGCTATTACAGTGGAGCTGTAGTACTAAGGTTTACATTACAGCCGGCGGCATAATATTGCTGCCAACCATATTGAATATAGCCACTGACGTCCTTGATTGAGCGGGAGGTTGGATTATTGACTGTTGCTACAATCTGCACGGGCACCCCGTAACCGCCATCTGAGCCAGGAACTTGTACCCAAGTACCATTACTAACACCGTTAATAAGGATGCAAGAGTTATATCTATATAACCTTGCGGCCGAATCCCAAACCGCTGTCGGCGAAAATGAATGGGTTCCACCTGCCCAAGTGTAAGTTTCGGTAATTTTCAAATTTGGCGAAGCAGACGCGATCTTGATATTGGCGGCATGAATTACACTTAACTTACTAGCGTTCGGATTATTAGCGCTAGTGTATTCATAACTACAGTCACTAATACTGGCGGTAGCACCGGGTGCCAAGGCTCCACCGTTTGATCGGTAAACAAACCAGTCATCAGTATCCCACATACATTTTGTAGGATTGTTTACCCAAGGGGTTTGGGTGGTCCAATCAGTACTTACACAGTCACCACACCAGGTTAGCCAATCTACCGGCTGCGCATTGTGCCGACCACCGTCTTGCATACCAGGAACAAAGCTTAAGGTGGCTTTATCTCTGCCGGCGGCAAAGACCGCAATAGTTAATACAATGCCGACGATAGCTACTGATAAAACGGTTATCAACATATGCGTACGTGATAAGCCGCTTTTACTTACAATTTTCAGTTTTTTCTTTTTACTTTTTGCCATAATAATTATGCTTATATTTAATTGAAGTCTAGGATAAATTTTATAATTTGTCAAAATTAGCCGAGAAGAACTTTTATTGCTATAGTTTTCGTCTTATTCCGTCTTGGGCGCAGTTAACATGTTATCCTTAAAAAATGACGGGTTTATTATTCCCTAGTAGTGATACGAATGTTTTAGTAGGCAGTTTAGATAATTACTGGTTTGAAGCACAATTCAACGAAATCTCTGGAATGTACGAGCTTGAAGCGGCTACAAATTTAGAACAGAGCCTAAATGCTGCTTGCAAAATTATGAAGGCACGTATGCTGGGTTTTATAGTTATGTCTGAACATTGTCGTCAGGACCTCGAATTCTATCAATCAATGTTCTAATGCAAATTTTCGATAGTATCGTAATACAAAATCTCTACAGCTTTACCAATTTCATTATGTAGTTTTTTATGATCAATGATAATGATATTTTGACGTGTGAATTTTATTAAGCCAAGACGCTCAAATCTTGTCATTTCACGGCTAGCGCTTTCGCGAGTTATGTTAACCGCTGAAGCTAAATCTTGCTGATTAATGTAAGGCAAAATTAATTTACCATTTTGTTTTTCACCAATTCTAGCAGCAAGCAGAAGAAGTCTGTAAGCTAAACGTTCACGGCCATATTTAAGCTCTAAATTTACTACCCTTGATGAGTACAGCATAAATTGATCCATTACCTTACGCAGCATTGCAAAAGATATATCTGCACTATTTTTAAGCTGCTCCATTACAATTTCTTTTGGAGCAATTCTTAATTCACAGTCTGTCATAGCTTGAAAATAAACATCTTGAATGCCGCGCCCAATAATCCAACCTATTGGGAAAATATCTCCCGGACCATATATTTCGATAATTGTTTCCTGGCCGGCGGCACTAATGCTAAATACTTTTATTAAACCTTTGCGTATACGATACAAATACTGAGTATTTTCATAAGCACGTAGAATTGTCTCACCTTTTTTGTATGTAACTGTCTTTGCGTTTTTTAATACAGGTTCAAGTGCCGGAAGTTTGGAATCTAACTTATAAACCTTGAATATTTCGTCTCTGTACGATTTATCATCCACTAAACATAAGTATAGTGTTAAAGAGTTACATTACGAAAACATTTTCTTTAACCAAAGGCAATTTACAAGTATCCTAAAAAGCGGTAACAAATTATATATTGTCAAAAAAAGCTATTGGCACATTTTTGCCCAGTGCTTTTTGCAAGTATTCAGGGTTTTTAATGGTTATGTTCGTGCGGTTATATTCAAGTACGCCCAGTTCTTCGAGTTTTGAAATTTCTTTACTTACACTTTCCCTGGCTATATGTATAGTTATGCCCAAATCACTGTGGCTAATATGAGGTATTACTATCAGATCATTTTTCTTAACGCCAAACTTAGATGCCCATACTAAAAGTCTGTAGTAAAGCCTCTCTCTACCGTATTTGAGCCCGAGATTATTGATAGTAGTGGCATAATAGGCAAACTGTTCTATAACCCGGCTCATAAAACCATTAGATAAATTGACATTATCATTTAAGTGTTTTTGAAATATTTTCATTGGTATAATGTGTACTTTGCTTTCAGTTATGGCTTGAAAATATACAGGTGGGCGACGTCGGTTAATTAGCCAGGCTAAAGGGTAAAAATCCCCAGGACCGTATATGACCGCTATATATTCATTGCCCCTAGAATCGAAGTTATTTATTTTTACTAGACCTTTAGCTACGGCGTAGATATTATTTGTGTCATCGTGAGGCCTTAATATCACCTGACCCTTTTTGAATGCAACCGTATTAACATATCGGCTATATTCATCATCTTCAAAGTATTTTGAGATTATATCATCCATGTTTACCCCCCTAATTTACTATATACCCGACGTACAAGTTATAGACAGAAATTGGTTCAGATTTGAATGTGCCAGGGCGACGGATAGTTTTATTTTGTTCACACTTACTATTAAAGTAGTAACATGAATAAAACCGAGTTTAAAGAAAAATTTGATGCCTATTACTCGGTATATCTTAAGCAAAAAGTTAACCTGGCAAAGAGTTATTTTGATGATCAAATTATTATTAGTGCCCTTGAGCGTGTTTATGAAATATTTGGGGAGCAGGGTAAAAGGGTTCGGCCCTACATACTTTACTTAATGTATACGTCGGCCGATGGTAAGGATAACGAAGACTACATTGTCGCAGGTATAGCACTAGAGCTGCTGCACGCTTTTGCCTTAATTCATGATGATATATGCGATAGGGGTAATCTGCGGCATGGTACTCAAACTATACAAAAACTAGTTAAGCAAAAGCTGATTGCCCGTGGTGTTACATCAGATATTGAACACGTAGCTAACTCATATGCAATGTTAATTGGTGATGTGGTGCTAGCTTGGTCGTACGAAGCCCTAAACGTATTAGAAAATCAAAATGCAGATAAAATTAGATATATTTTTCACGATACGACCAATAAGCTTATGGCCGGGCAGCTGTTAGATATTAGCTTTTCGCGTAGACAAAGTGTATCAGATCAAGAATTAAGCCAGCGTGAACTGCTTAAAACAGCTACCTATACTTTTATAAATCCTGCACTTATGGGTGCAGTCTTGGCCGGCAAAGAGCAAGAATTTAAGCTATTTTGCCAGCGGTTTGGTTTGTTAATGGGTGAAGTTTACCAAATCCAAGATGATTTATTTGATATTTTGGGCGAGGCAGGAACGCCAAAACAGTCTGATATTCACGAACATCAACACACATTTTTAACCCAATATGTTATGAAAAATGGTACTGCTAAAGATAAACAGATACTAGCAAAGTTTTTTTCCGGAAAGGAACAAGATACTAATAACGAAAAAGAAGTAATAGCTATTGTATCTAGGCCCAAAGTCGTAAATTACGCAAAACTAGAATCAAAAAAACGCATCGAAAAAGCTAAACAACAGATAAGGCGTGCCAAGATTAATAATCAGCAAGAAAAACTCTGGCTAGATATGATTGAATTTTTAGAGACTCGATTCATATAGTCTTTTATATAGTGGGCTAAATATCACCTCTACAAATTTGACATATATTGTCAGTTTGATAACATTAAACCTTGTGCTTTTTGCAAATGAGGTAGGAGGCACATTTTAACCTAGATTATTCCAGAAAATTTAGTAAATAAGTAAACAAATAGTTTAGTTGAGAGTAATTTGGGGGTTTAAGGAGGTTACCATATGCGTTTTAACGCAGTTGTAACAGCCGC
>CAYYAF010000020.1:0-5049 GCA_964469975.1 uncultured Candidatus Saccharibacteria bacterium | reverse complement strand
ATTTGGGGGTTTAAGGAGGTTACCATATGCGTTTTAACGCAGTTGTAACAGCCGCTGTAATGCCGGCTGTGTTTTTTGGCGTGACGAGCACACACTCTGTTCACGTAGAGGTCCCTAGTGACCAAAAATCAAAAATAGTTAGCGAAACTAAGAAGCCAGAAAAGCCTAAGTTTGTAACAGTAAAACAAGGTGATTATTTAGTAAAAATTGCTAAAGATAACAACACAACTTACCCAAGGGTTTTTAATGCTAACCCTAAAATTAAAAATCCGGATTTAATTTATCCCGGTGATAAAATTAGGATACCCAAAGCCGATGAGAAACTTAAGGATAGGGGCTTAACACAGGCTCAAACTACAGCAACTACACCTAATTATGGAGTAAATAGAGCTAATTTTAGCTATGCACCCAAAATTAATTACTCCAGGCCTGTAAACGGTGGCGTATGGGATAGGATTGCTAGTTGTGAATCTGGTGGCAACTGGAACATTAATACCGGCAACGGTTATTACGGTGGCTTACAGTTTACGCTTGCCAGTTGGCGAGGAGTAGGTGGCAGTGGTTACCCAAACCAAGCAAGCAAAACAGAACAAATAGCCCGAGCGCAAATACTTCAAGCCCGTCAGGGTTGGGGTGCTTGGCCAGTGTGCAGCGTAAGAGCAGGCGTTCGCTAACCACTTAAAGTGGAATATTTAACCTCAACGGCATTAGCTAATGCCGTTGAGGTGTTTGCCTTTATATAGCTTAGTCTTACACCTGGTGATTTATAATAAGATATAGAATGAATACGGCACATAAGAAACGCATAGGTGATGAATTAAGAGCTGTTGGTGTTACCAAAATGGGCATGAAAAGATTTTCGGTGCGTTATTTGCCAAATATTATTCATGAGAATGAACATATAGGCGGGGTTGTGTACGGACGCTACAGACCTAAACAAGGTGGCCCGGCTTTAAACGAAGGCCTGCTAGTAGCAACTAATACGAGAGTTATTTTTTTAGACCATAAGCCTGGTTACACGGATATAGATGAAATCACGTATGAAATTGTATCTGGTATTAACAAAACCACTGCTGTGTTTTCTTCTGTTACTTTACATACCAGGCTGGGTGACTACACAGTTCGTTTTGCTAACCCAAGATGCGCAGAGACCTTCGTACACTACGTTGAAAGACGTAGATTAGAAAATACTCAATCTATTTAGAATGGGATAAATGTCTTAGCCCTAACAGTACTAATATGGTCATTACGGCCGCGCCAATAAAGGCAGCTACAGCGGCATACATGGCTAGAAATCCGAATGTCCAGTAAGCGTAGCCATCACCAAGCAATATGCCGCGCAAAGTTTCACCCTGGAACAAAGCTTGTTTTTGGCCTTGGAGCTTTTGGTTAGAAGGGTCTTTTAAGGCCGCACTACTTACTTCGGCATATGTTTTGCCTTCGGCAACTTCTTTGAGGTGAGCACCTATAAAGTGATTGGCATAAGCTTTAGCTTGCACACCGTTCACTACTTGCTGCCCAGCATACTTTGCTATTTCGGGCTGGTCTTCAGAAGGCAAGCTTGAAATCGCAGGGCTGCCTTTAGGCGGAAAATAAATTTTTTGGGCTGAAAGCTCATTTTTTACACTTGTAGTGGCAAATGTATAGCCCCACCACGCTAGACTACCTATTACTATTAACACTGCTACAGCCGCTAGCCCTAATAATATAAATATTGTGTCTATTGTTTTTCTATTTGCTTTTGCCATTTTTGCCCATCCTTAGTTATAAATGTTTATAAGCTCAAGCACTATTGTATCTATAAAAGTAAAAAATGCTAGCCCTTTAGCTAAACTTAGTTCTTCTCAAAAGTTGTGCATTCAAAGCTACAACCACCGTAGAAAGAGACATTAAAAGTGCTCCAAAAGCAGGAGCCAGCAGTATGTTCCATTTGTACAATACGCCGGCAGCCAGTGGAATAGCAACAACGTTATATCCGGTTGCCCAAATAAGGTTTTGGGACATTTTTTTGTAAGTGGCTTTGGATAGTTTAATGACCTTAATTACATCTTTAGGATCGCTTTTTACCAATATAATATCGGCCGATTTAATAGCCACGTCTGTCCCCGCACCAATAGCTACGCCTATGCTGGCTTGAGTTAAAGCCGGAGCATCATTAATTCCATCGCCAATCATAGCCACGCTCTCGCCTTGAGCCTGCAGCTGTTTTACTTTTGCCGCTTTATCTTCTGGCTTAACCTGCGCAAAGTACTCGTCCAGCCCAAGCTGCTTAGCCACGTACGCTGCTACATCCTCACTATCGCCGGTTATCATAGCCGTTTTAATGCCCAAATTCCTTAATGACTCTATAGTTTCTTTTGATTCTTCTCTAATAAGATCAGCCAAAGCAATGGCTCCAATAACTTGCTTATTTTTTATAAGATAAACTTCAGTTTTACCCTCTTTGGCTGCCTGCTTAACCGATTGTTTTATATCATCGGGCAATACCAATTTGTTTTCTTCAATATATCTATAACTGGCTACTATAAATTTATCCTTGCCATGCAATTTACCTTTAATACCTAGGCCAGGCAGGGCACTAAAACCCTCAACTTTATCCAAACTAATCTGTTGATCTTGAGCTGCCTGAACAATGCCTTTGCCCACAATATGTTCACTGTTTTGCTCAAGACTGGCGGTTAATTGCAGAATGTCATCTTGAGCGTAGCCTTTTGTGGCCCAAATATCAGTCACACCGTGTTCACCGCGGGTTAAAGTACCGGTTTTATCAAATAATACCCAGTCAAGGTCACGGGCAGTTTCCAGCGCCAGACGTTTGCGTATCAAAAGACCGTTACGGGCAGACAAGGTAGTTGAAATTGAAACAACTAATGGAACAGCCAACCCAAGTGCATGAGGGCAAGCAATAACTAGTACGGTTACTGTTCGTTCGAGCGCAAAACCACTGCCTTTTGATGCATACCAAAACAAAAAAGTAACCACGCCAGAAAAAATAGCAATTAATGTCAGAATAAAGGCTGCTCTATCTGCCAAAACCTGAGCGTTAGATTTAGAGGTTTGTGCCTCATTAACAAGACGCATAATTCCAGCCAATGCCGTATCTTCACCCAGCTTGGTAACTTTGACATTAAGTGAACCATCTTGATTTATGGTACCCGCCACCACCTCATCATTAACTGACTTGTTAACCGGCTTTGACTCGCCGGTAATAGCTGATTCATTTATAGTGGAAGAGCCGTCAGTAATTACACCATCTACCGGAATGCTGGAACCGGGTCGGATTAAAACCAAATCGCCAACCCTTAGCTCACTTACTAAGACTTTTTGGGGTTTACTATCCACCAGTTTTTCAGCCTTATCCGGCAGTAGTTGCTTGATTGCATTCAGTGAGCTTTCTGCTTTTTGGACAGAAGCCATTTCTAACCAGTGACCCAGTAGCATAATAGTTACTAAAGTTGCTAGCTCCCAATAAAAAGCCTCGCCATTTAAACCAAGCTGAACCGCCAGGCTGTAAGTAAAGGCCACGCTGATGGCCAAGCTTATTAAGGTCATCATACCGGGGCGCTTTGCCCTAATCTCCGCCCAGCCACCTTTTAGGAAAACTGCGCCACCGTATATAAAGATGATTGTGCTAAACAAAAACGGTACTAGACTTGAGCCAGGAAATAACGGTGGAGTGAAGTGCAGCCAGCGCTGAATATTATCTGAATATAAAAGTACCGGAAAGCTCAGTAATAAACATACAAAGAACTTCTGGCGGAACATATTAACACTATGTCTCGAGTGTTTGTCATATTCTTGGTGATATATTATTTGTTCTTTTGGATTTTTTGCCATAGCCATATTCCCAGAAGTATCAAGTCAGTGAAGATGACTAACCAAAGTAAAAACCCAAATAGCCCATAATCTCCCATCATATTGTGATTCCAATAATACATGTGCCCTCCTACCCGTATTCTACTCCAAAAACAAGCGGACTTTAATAAAAAATGTAAATATTATTGACATTTTGGCAAATTCATGTATAATATAAGTATTGTCTAGACCTACCTTCAGCAGGCGGGCAAAAACAAAAATAACAAAAAAGGAAAAGTAAAATGAGCTACTTAGATTATGAGTTATTGCCATCAACCGACGAGCGAGTAACAAAGTTTGACGAATTGTTAAGCGAATAAGCTTAAATTTTCAAACCTTAAATCTGCCTAATTGTTAGGCAGATTTATATTTTAGGTTTGCTATTTAGCTTAAAAGTACTGAAACCAGACTTTTTAAGACGATCTTTCAAGTGTTTTAATTCTTTTTGATGAGCACCATTATATAGTTTAATATTGCCCAGCGTACCAGTTAAAATGAACTCGCCTAAGACCTGTTCTTGGTGAGCAAGGCTTGCTCTAGAGGTTGTAACAATATCTTCCATTCTTTGTGAGTTTATAACTGCAGATATTGTATATCGGGCATCGTGCCAATTACTTTCGTCTATTTCGTCTATTCTGGTAGCAACACCTTGATTGTTGTATATTGCAGACCAGCCAGAAACCTCGCCACAAGGATTAACTTGTAGTTCTGTTGTTTTACGTCCATTTGGATCTGCAGTTGTAAGTTGCCAACGTATTACAGACTGGGTATTACTAGCATCAAGTAGAACGGTATGTGTTAACTGTTCTTCATTAAACTGTATAACTAAAGCTTCTGTGCTTGGAAATAGTTCTTTATTATCTAGGTAAAACAAAAATGAATCTTTGAAAAAAGATCGGCCATAAGGCCGATCAATGATTTCTGGTTTGAATTCAGCTGGTCGATCAATTGTTTGCACCATACTGAGACTTTATTGTAGCTGGTGTGTGGCTACGTATGCAAATTATTTTATGGTAGCAGGGGCGAGATTTGAACTCGCGACCCCAGGCTTATGAGTCCTGTGCTCTAACCAACTGAGCTACCCTGCCATAACAGGGGTAAATATAGCATGATTTGGATTTGTTTACTAGTTACTAGCTTTGAAACCTGATTCAACTAAATGTTGCATGGGCAAAAACAATGGGCTTGGTAGCT
>CAYYAF010000019.1:4266-10808 GCA_964469975.1 uncultured Candidatus Saccharibacteria bacterium | reverse complement strand
TCCAGCGGTGCCCACCCCCTCTGGAGGTTCTATTTATTTATACACAACTAATCCGTAAAAAAGCTTGATAACTCTTATGCTTTATAGTTAAATATACCCAATCTTTATATATAGGAATAAAATGCCAAAAACAAAAAAAACATCTAAACCCAAGAAATTATTAAACTGGCTCAAGCCAACAAGCCCGGCCAAAGGTATGCTACTGTTTGCAATTGCCTTTGCGGTAATAGGCGGCAGCTACATGTCTTTTAAAAGTTTTGCGGCTGGTAATTTGATTACTCATAACTATGACCAGATTAATAATTGGGGCGGCGCATATACTTTTACTGATTGTGTTAAGTCAAAAGGATGTGCAACGGTGTATGTAGTAACAAGTCCGGGCGGTGAAATAGGAAGCGTTTTCAAAAAAGCTTCGACAACAAGCGTGAAAGACTGTTTTACTGCCAGGACAATTGGCGCTTCAACTACGGTAAACTTCTTAGTGCATCAAAACTACATTCCTTATAGTAACTATCCTAACTCAACCGGCGCCACAATTAACGTAAATACCACCGGATATACTAAGTACTGCATTTCTGTACCAGGTAACATAACATATTTAACAAATCAATTAATTGTTGTAAAAGGCAGTAACCTATTAGTAGCAAGCATGTCACTTGAGTGGTAAGACTGGTTAATAAAAAAGGAGTAATATGGCTAAACAAAAAAAACAATCTATATCTAAGAAATTATTAAACTGGCTCAAGCCAACAAGCCCGGCCAAAGGTATGCTACTGTTTGCAATTGCCTTTGCGGTAATTGGTGGCAGTTTCATGGCCTATCGGAGCTTTGCAGCCAGCTATGAATATGATGACGACGCTACAGAAATGGGCAAAAATTCAGGCATTCAAAGCTATCCTCTTAAAGCCATACTTGACCCCAACACATACGCATCAAAAAACGGAACTTGGGCGCTAGATATGCATATTCAACATGATTCTGGGAATTTGGGTGGCATGGATACCACAGACCTTAACAACATTAAAACAGACACCAATGGCAAAGCAGCAATTGATTATGTGAATAAAACCTTTAGCTCTGGTAAAGTTTGTGCCGTTTCACGTGCCCCCAACGGAGCAGCTGATTTTTATATAGTACTCAATGGCACTGCGCATCACTTTAACCAAACCAGTACTAACTATCAAAACTTTTGTGTATCCTGGTCTAACAGCCTATCAATACCCGTAGTTTTATACAATAAAGGCGGGCATCTTTACCTACACGAAATAAGACTCCTAGCAAATTAAACTCTGAAAAATGTTTAATAAAATTGCCCGCTGGTTTTATGATCAGCGGGCTTTTTGGTTAATTGCTTTAGTAAATAGTTTTTTATGGAGCTGGTTATTTTTAATTGACGATGCTAAATTGTCCAACAATGCTTTTACTGGCTATCTTACAATCACAATTGTCTATTTAATAATAGTTTTTATCAGTACCACTTGTTTTTGGTACGCCATAAAGTATCTCCAGCGTGATATTAAAAAAAGCAAAAATCCGCTAATTATTGCAAAAATATTTTTTGTTTGGGCATTCGTGGAACTGGCGGTTAGCTGGCTAGTGACAATAGTCTGGATTGGTCGCAATGGTACCTGGACCACCATACTGCCCTTCTCTACATTGACACCCTGGTTAATGTGGACGCCGCTTAGGTTTATAAGCCGCTACGCAGGCTTTTACGGCGTATCTGCATCTGTAGTTACACTTATTTTTATACTGGCCAACAAAAAACTTCGTAAGTACGCGTTGGCTTATAGTGCCATAATTTTCTTACTAACTTTAATGTCTTGGCGACTTTATGGTTCGAATAACGGTAATCAAACTAAAGTTACCATTGTCGCTGAACAGCTTGGCCAACCAAAGCGCATACCTACAAACGGTAGTTCTTTAATAGTTTTTCCCGAATATGGGCTTGATAATTTTAATAGTAAAGTCGATATTAACAATAATCGTTTACTAGCCACTAACCCCGTGTATTTTGTTGGTTCACAGCAGCTGCCTACAGCGCAAGGCCATACAAATACACTTGTTTTTGGAAGTAGCAGCCAAGGTATAACATCTATGCAAAGCAAATCACGCCTTATACCTGGCGGCGAGTACCTAGCCTTTCCGGGTGAAATTTTACTAAGAGCCTTTGCCAAGAACACCTACACTAATTTTGAGGTCACAAGAGCAGTTGCCAAAGGTAATGACAAGCCCAAGACCTTTTATTTAGACGATAATATTACTTTAGGTAGCGCAGCCTGCTCCAGCATAATCTCAACCGAAGATTACCGGTCGCTAGTTAATCAAGGTGCAACTTTGTTGACCAACTCTGCCAGTCTGGATATCTTCCGTGGTTCAAGGTTATTTAATATTGAGCATCGTGGCTTGGCAAAATTTATGGCAGTAGCCAATGCCAGAACATTTCTGCAATCATCTAACAATTGGCCGGCCTTTGCCCTAGACAAAAATGGCAATAAAATTGCCGAAATACAACCTGTTGGCAACTCCACGGTTACGGTAGTAAATAACAAAGCCAAAACACCCTACACTATTTTGGGAGAATGGGTGGCATATATTGGAGGAATCTGGCTAGTATCAGACTTTATAGCTGTTAAATTGCGCGATAAGAAAAATAGGAAGAGTTAGTTTTCCACATAACAATAATTAACTCCTTGATAACACTTTAACTTTATAGTTAAATAATCTCTGTAATCCAAATAAGCAAAAATGCCAAAAGCCAAACAAACTAATACACGTAGGTTCATAACTCTTCTTACACCTAACAATCCAATTAAGGGAGTTATAATATTTGCCATTTCTTTCATGGCTATTGGCGGTGGTTATATGGCCTACAAAAGCTTTGCATATACGTATGTAAAAAATGCCAGCCAGATATTAAGTGCCGGTGATGCTTATACGACCAACGCCTGCAATAACTCAAAAAGCTGTATAACCGCTTGGGTAGTTGTTAACAATACCGGCAGTATTTACACGACTTTTAATAATGCTCCTGCCCCAGTTGACCTCACCTTTTATCATATCTGCGCTTTGGCACGCTTGCCCGAAGATGCTACTGGATACGCTTCATTAAAAGTTGCGGCGTTTATAGGCAGTACAAATATTGGGACTGGTGGCGGTAACGTTGTGCCAAGTGGTTCGTATCAATCCGTTTGCGTAAACACAAAAGACCTAAGCCTTTTAAGTGGTGGCTATGATGTAAAAGTTAAGATGTACTACAACACATCAGTTACGCAACACACGTCCAGGAACGTCTTGGTGTCTAGTTTTACTCTAGAACAATTAGCGGACGGTCCTTTTTAAATTCGACTATAGTATAAAACTACGGGTTTCAGTGGGCGGCTGTCCGCTATAGGCAAATTCTGACAGTAAACTGTTAAGTTCTTGCAGCATATTTGGGATCTCGGCGGTTTCCTCTTTATTAAATTTAGCCAGCACAAAATCACTATTATCAGTCTTGTCTGAGTGCTTATTGGCAATACCTATACGAACGCGGCCAAAATTTTCACCCAAGTGCTCAATTAGCGATTTAACACCGTTATGCCCTGCGCTGCTACCACCAGCTCGTGTACGTATTTGGCCAAATGGGATTGCTAACTCATCGTAAACCGCAATGATTTTGTTATCTGGAATTTTATAAAAACTGGCTACAGCTTGAGCGGCTTGGCCGCTAAGATTCATAAAAGTCGTGGGTTTAATAAGAATTATTCGGCTTTCACCGACATTGTTTTGGGTAATTAGACACTTTAAATCTTTTTTGTTACTCCACTTAGGAAAGTCTAGTTTCTTGGCAAAATTATCCAGGCACTCAAAACCTATATTGTGACGAGTATTTTCGTATTCTTTACCAGGGTTGCCCAGGCCAATTATTAATAAAGTTTTGTTGGTGCCAATGCGGTATAGCGGCACTGAAATTGTTTGTGGTTTTTTTTGTAAAAGTCCCATACTTCTATTCTACCTTTTTTCGAAAAACCAAAACCTAATTGGTGTGCCGTTAAAACCGTAAACTTCACGCAAAGCCCGTTCCATGTAGCGTTTATAACTCCAGTGCAGTAATCTGGAGTGTGAACCGTAAACTTTAAAGTTTGTAAGGTTATCATTTTCTTGAATCATATAGTTTAGCTTTGGTGAAGTGCCTTTAAGCCCGGCAGGCGGATGTGCATTTATAACTGAGTGCAACCACCTATTAAGCTCACTGGTAGATATTTTTATTTGTCGTTGCTGTTCAATCTCCAGAATCATCTCAAAAATTTTAGTTACGTTTTGACCGGTTTCACTGCTAGTAAAGATTAGTGGTGCCCAAGGTACAAAACTAAACTCGTATTTTAGCTGCCCCGCCATTTGATCGCGGGTATATGGAGTTTTTTCACTGTCGAGTAAATCCCACTTTGAGACAACAAGTATCAATCCCTTACCTGCCTCTTTTACCATGCCGGCAATTTTTTGATCTAGCTGAACACTCGGCTCGGTTGAATCAATCAGTAGGCAACATACATCAGCTTGCTCTATAGCACTTAAAGCTCTAAGTACACTAAAACGCTCCACGCCGCGTTCAATTTTACCACTACGGCGTATACCAGCCGTATCCATCAGCCCAATTTCACGGCCCTCAAAACGAATAATAGTTCTATTAACGTCTCTGGTAGTGCCTGCTTTGGATGCCACAATTGCCTGTTGCTTTTTAGCTAAGGTATTAAATAATGATGATTTACCGACATTTGGCCGTCCAAGCAGAGCTATGTGCAATCGATTACCAGCTTCCTTAATACGGACTTTGGGAATGTTTTTTACGAGTGTATTTAAAAGTTCATCTAAACCACGGTTTTGAGTAGTACTGGTTAGCAAGATAGTTTTGATACCTAGTTTTTTATAATTTTCTAGCTCAGGACGTTTAACTTTATCAATTTTATTAACAACCAAAAAAGTGGGCTTGCCACTTTTTAGGGCCAGCTTGGCTACGCGGCGGTCTTCCTCTGTTATAACAATGTTGGCTTCTATTGTTACCAGAATAATATCGGCACTGTCGGCAGCTTGAGTTATTTGTTCCTGTATAGTTAATTCAAAATCATCATCCGGATCTTTATAACCGGCCGTATCAACCAGCCAAAAATCCTGGCCACGCCAAGAAGCTTTAGCCGTTATAGCATCCCTGGTTGTACCCGGTTCATTAGCAACAATAGCCTCGCGCCGTTTTAACACAGAGTTAAACAGGCTACTCTTGCCTACATTGGCCCGCCCCACAATTGCTACAATCGGTACCTTTTTTATTGACATAAACTTAATTATAGAATAATTTCATGATATTTGCAAAAACTGCCCCTGGTCTACTCCTTTTAGTTCGTAGTCTCCAAATTTTATTCTATGTAATTTAGATACGCCATAACCTAAAGTTGCGAAGGTGCGGCGGATTTGGCGGTTACGGCCCTCGCTCATAACTACAGTCCAATTTATTCCTTTGCCCTCCAATTGCAGTTGGCTTAGCCCATCCTCCAGTTGGACACCTTTTTCAATCTGTTGTTGATCTTGAACTGTTAGTAGTTTGTCTAGACCTATTTGATAGACTTTTTGCTTATTAAACGATGGGTGGGTTAATTTATTGGCCAGCTGCCCATCATTAGTCATCAGCAGTAGTCCAGACGAGTTTTTATCTAACCTACCCACTGGCTTTAAGTTATAAAACTCTTTTGGTAATAGCTGGTAAATAGTATTACTACCTTGGCCTTCACGTGAACAAACATAACCAATCGGTTTATTTAGTAAAATAGTGATTTTAGCAACTGGTATTATGACTTTATTGTTAAGTTTGACTATATCTTTATTTGTAACTTGTGCACCCATATCGGCAAGCCGGCAATTAATAGTAACTGAGCCGCCAACAATAAGCTTATCGGCCTTGCGGCGGCTTAAACCCGTTGCAAGTGCAACGTATTGATTTACTCGCATGTAATAAGCTTACAAGGTTTAAGGATAATTTTACAAAGCAATGGCGCTAGGGTCTGTTGATGGTGCTGCAACATCAGATTCTGGTGTTTGATTTGGCGCAATTGTTTGAATTGATGGATTATTAGGTTGAATATCACCAATGTCAACTTGTGAAGCAACAACCTGATCTTGCGGCGAGGGTTGGCCTGTTCTTTCTTTGGCTTCTTCTTTGGCCACTAAGGACTCAAAATTAACCGACTGCTTGCTTAAATCGTTAAGAGGGCTAATGACTTTAGTATGAACTACAGTTTTAGCTTGTGCCTCAGTAGTAGTGTTGCCAGTGCCACCGCCTGAACTAGACGTATTCTCGGCTACTGATATGCCATGCTGACTGATTTTATCGCTGGGCTGAAGTTGGTCGGGTGTGGGCGGTTCAGGCGGCTTGGTACCGTTTACTGCCGCCATGGCCGCTTCTAATACCCCATCATTATTAGAGCCTTCTGACTGGCTATTGTTTTCTAGTGGTTTTACGGGGTTAAGCGTAATGTTAGGTACAGTATTCTCTACTGGAGGTTGAGCAA
>CAYYAF010000019.1:0-4166 GCA_964469975.1 uncultured Candidatus Saccharibacteria bacterium | reverse complement strand
TTTACGGGGTTAAGCGTAATGTTAGGTACAGTATTCTCTACTGGAGGTTGAGCAATAGCCGAAGAACTTGTTTGGGCCGGCGGAGTAGCTAATGGGATATTGCCAATGGAATTTGCTTCCACCTTTAAACTTTCAGTAGCTGTTTCGTTAATAGTTGTTGAGTTTTCTGGATGGTTTAGTTGCAAAGCAATTGATGCTTCGTCTTGTGCTAATTGAGGGTCCTTAGGTGGTGATAAAGTATCTGTTGCAGGCGTTTCTGGTGAAACTTGTGGGTTGGTAGGTAGGGTAAAAGAAAGCGCAGGCGAGCTTACACTTGCAGCCGCTGTCTGGTCTGAACTTGAATCTTGTGATTGTGTAGTAGTTGACGCAACTGAAGTAGGGCTATCAGAAGGTTGTGTACCGTTTGAGCTATTGCCCACTGGCGGTAAATCCTTTGGACCGCCGGGAGAACCACCCGGATCACCCGGTGGTTTTGGTAAATCACCAAGCGGTTTAATATCGGCTGGCCCCTCAGACTTACCTTCCAGAACCTCGTGGGCTACTCTAGCCACGTCTTCAAGCGTTACCTGTGACTTGACCAAATATCTGTTGGCACCAAGCTTACTAGCTCTCTCCTTGTCTTCGGCTTGGCTAAGTGCAGTCATCATAACGACCTTAGTTTCCTTAGTTTCGGGGGTGCTGCGTAAGATATCTAGCATATCAAAACCACTAATCTTAGGCATCATGATGTCGGCAATAATAAGATCTGGCTTCTCTTTTACGGCCAGAGCCAAAGCCTCCTCACCATCAGCAGCTGAAATTATCTCGTAGCCTTCAGCAAGCAACCTGGCTTCGTATATTTCACGAAGGTTGTTATCATCCTCGACTAGCATTACTTTTGCCATAGTTGTGCCCTGTTAATTTATAATGCTTTTGCTTAATGTGTATTGTATCATGAGAGTAATCAATATTAAATCTTTGTGGTTAACGGTGTGGTATCAGTTGGCTGGATTGTTTGAGTACTTTGGAGATCAGCCGCCTTTTGTGCAGTAATCCGAGGTAAGTTTATGTAAAAAGTACTTCCTTTACCATATTCGCTTTCAACCCATATGCGGCCGTTGTATAACTCAACAATTTTTCGGGAAATAAACAAACCTAACCCAGTTCCACCCTGAGTACGCGTAAGTGCATTGTTAACTCTATAAAATTTTTGAAACAGATGTGGAATATCTTCAGCCGCTATACCGCCGCCACTATCTTTTACGAAAAACTGAACCAGCTCGTTATTGCCAGTAATGCCAATAGTAATTTTACCGCTATCTGTATATTTAACCGCGTTATCGAATAAGTTTGTCACTACCTCAAGCAGTCTATCAGGATCGGCAAAAACAAAGTAAAGCGGCTGAACAACCTTGGAATTAACATCCACACTGGTATTTACGGGCCCGCTAGAGCCGACTACGAACTCTACCCTTAAGCTCTTTTTTTCGGCCGCAAATTTAAGATCTTCAGTAGTTTGTTCTAACAGTTTACCTAACTCTAGTACGACAGGACGACTGCTTAACCTACCATCCTCGGCTTTAGCGCTTGTTAATAGATCTTGGAATAGTTGGCCAAGATGTTGAGTAGAGGCATGAGCTTTTTCTAAATAACCACGAGCCTTTGTGTCAACTTTGCTCACCTTATCGTTCATAGCCAAGGCTAGGTAACCCTCAATAGCGGCTACCGGGGTACGCATTTCATGGCTGGCAGTGCTTATAAATTCAGCTCGCTGTGTCTCCTCCTGATGCTGGCGACTAATATCACGCATAACTGCAACGGCACCGGCTAGCTCGTATTTGGGTGGTAGTACAACTGGCGAAATAACCAGCGAAACAGTTCTAATTTTGCCATCCCGGCTAGTTAACTGATAGGTATTTTTAACGGCTTGCTTTGCCTGCATAACTTCATCGAAAGGATCGCTATTACTAGCCAGCTTTTGACCATTTAGTTGTTGCAATTTCACTACGTTTTCTACGTTAATATTAAGAGCTTCATCGGCTGGCCAGCCAATTAAATCTGCGCCAGCTGGGTTGATTAATTTAACTCTCTTACTTACGTCAAAGACTATTACTCCGTCGGCTACAGAGCTAAGTAGTGTTTCGGTTTGTAGTTGCTCAGCATTTAAGTTAGTTGTGCCTGGAGCAGTACTATTATTTTCCAGATTTTTTCTTTTTATGTATACCCAGCCAACAATACCAAAAGCAATTACAATGAGCCCACCAATAATAATAGCTATAATCATCTATAAATGTTTATGGTTTAATGCTCTTTATTATCGGTGTTTTGGTGATATTTAGCAATCTGATTATGTTATTACATATCTGGACTGTATCTGTTAACTATGGTAGACTTCCCCTCTGATACGGCCTCTTCGTCTAGTGGTTAGGACACTGGGTTCTCATCCCAGCAACACGGGTTCGACTCCCGTAGAGGTCACCAAATTTTGCGCAGAATTTTATAGAGTTGTCTGAATATGTTTAACGGTGTAGCCGTGGTCTTCAATTAAACTTCCGTTCTGCCAGATGGCGGGGGGAACATCGGTAATCCAGTCTGCGCCGGTAAATGGATTTTCTTTGCAGTGGGCAGTGATCCAGATATTGTAGTGCATTGCAAAGCCTACCATATCGGCAGAAGCACCAGTTTGGATTCGCTTGGTCTGGGGCGTAACTGATACCTCCATCATCCAGTGGCGGCCAATACCGTCAAGCCCATCGTTATGAATTCGGTAAAAATCCCAAGGCAGAGGATCGCTATATGGAGCAACATAATTGTTACTATCAACCAACGGATACCTACCAGTCGTGTCTTGATATTCGGACCATATGCACAGATGTTGAGTATCATTTAGAGTATATGTAAAGACTCTTTCGGGCGCATCTATGTCCCAAATTTTAGCTGTACCAACAGTGCCCGCCGGAATCGGTGAAACGTGGACACCGCGGCCATACCAATCCAGTGTAAAGCAGTGGCGGGCCACAAAAGTCTGCCCGACCGTGTAGGAGCCGCTGAGGAAGCTGTAACCGACCGTTTCGTCTGGATCCCATGGGCACCGTTTGCCCTCTATGGTATTGCCAACGCCCGAACCTTTAACCATTTGAGCGGGATCGGTTGCGTTCGCACCCCCTAATGTTTGTTGCTCGATGTCGCCGTCAGTTTGTTGATAGGCCAAATTCCAACTGATGGCGGTACTACCTCCACCAGGCGATCCGCCCCAATTAGTGGCAAGAATAGAGAAATCAAACACATTTACCGTACCATCACCGTTAATATCTCCCTGAGCAAAGGTCTTACCGGACTGACCGTAATTACTAGCTAATATAGAAAGATCGAACACATCAATCGCACCATCCCCATTAATATCGGCATTAGTAGCGGCACGAGAGTTATGTAATATCAAATACCCAATACCAGCAAAGATAACTATTAACATAACCACCAAGCCCCTTACCCGAGACCGTTTAAGCATGAGGGTATTATATAACTTTTAAACCGGAGCATATATAGGATTTTAATTGTTCTGGATTAATACAAGTCTTTAATATTGCCAAAGGCAATGCGGTCCAGAATTATTTCATCCATGCTGGCCATAATAGCTGGTACAACCGTAAATTCACCGTATTTGTCGTTTACTTCATCGGCCGCCCGGGCTAGTGCTTTACTATCAATCCTGGTGCCGTCAAACAGCCCCA
This sequence comes from uncultured Candidatus Saccharibacteria bacterium, assembly GCA_964469975.1. Lineage (GTDB taxonomy): Bacteria > Patescibacteriota > Saccharimonadia > Saccharimonadales > JANWIN01 > CAYYAF01. Next base: position 456 of record CAYYAF010000019.1, on the reverse strand, counting down.
ATTGTTCCGGGTCACAAGAGCGTAGTTTATAAACCGTCACGCTCATATTAGTTACCTTACCGGCAATAATAGCCTGGTTTAATAACTGATGGGCGTGAAAGTAAATGTCCTGGGTAGCGTACATTTCACTTTTAGTATCCTGGCCGTGATGCCAATGCTTATAACCCATAAAACCCAACCACAGGTGTATGCCACTGGCAGTCTGGCCAGCCCGGCGCAGTCGCCGGCCGGTTTTTTCACATAATTTCATTAATATTTTTGATAACTTTTCCCTGTCTGTAGTTTTATTTGGCAAGGCGTATTGATTGCCATAACTTTTACGGCCCCATTCGTGATCATCCATTTCCCAACCGTGCAACCTAAAGTGCCAATCCATACCCACCTTACTTTTAAATACTTGTTTTTTTAAAAAATCACCATCGGCGTCTAAAAACTCTAGCGGTGTGCTTATGCCGT
>CAYYAF010000018.1:0-11001 GCA_964469975.1 uncultured Candidatus Saccharibacteria bacterium | reverse complement strand
CACGCCTCCCTGTCACGGAGGAGATCGCCGGTTCAAATCCGGTCGGGCCCGCCATATTGACAAAGATTAGCATAAGTGTAATAATATAGCACTTAAACTTATGATGACTGATGAACTTTCAAGATCACCAGAAATAGCCCTCATTGGAGGTGGAACCGGTAGTTTTACGCTGCTACAAGAACTTAAGCAATTTACACCTAACATTACAGCTGTAGTAAATATGAGTGATGACGGTGGCTCAACCGGCGTATTAAGAGATGAACTTGGCGTTTTGCCGCCTGGTGACGTACGTCAATGTTTGGTTGCGCTTAGTAATTTCCCAGAGGCAAGAGACATATTTAATATACGTTTTAGTGGTGAAGGTTCACTAGCCGGCCATTCTCTTGGTAATTTGATACTTTCGGGGCTAGAGCAACAGTACAAAGATTTCAATAAAGCACTCAAAGTTGCTAGCGGATTGTTACAAATTACGGGTAAAGTTGTACCGGTTACGCTGGAAAATCACAATCTTGTTATGCATGACGGTGATGAAGTCATTGTAGGTGAACATGAAATTGGTCATCGCCCAATCAAAAATGCCGATGCTTATGTACGGCTTGACCCAAAATCTGATTTAACTCCTGAAGCAGAAGAAGCCATTGCTAAAGCAGATTTAGTGGTTATTGCACCCGGTAATTTGTATGGTTCTTTACTGCCCGCCTTAGCTGTAGATGGCATGAAAGAGGCATTTACTGACACAAAAGCTAAGAAAATTGTAATAAGTAACCTTGTAACAAAACCCGGCCAAACCAGTGGCTGGCATGTAGTAGATTACGTTAAGGCGATTGAACGTTACGTAGGTGAAGATCAAATTGACACCGTAATTTACAATACTAACTTACCTTCAGAAGCTCTCCTGGCGAAATATGCTGCGGATGGTGAATATCCAGTTTCTACCGATGAATTGAGGTTCAGCGAGATTAATGCTCAAGCTATTGGCGCCAATCTTGTAGCCGATAACATGGCTGCTCAGGATAGTAGCGATAAGGCAATCCGCCGTACCTTAATTAGACACAATGCTTTTCAAGTTGGAAGACAATTGATGAGTATTTTTTATCAATAAAATGTATTCAGAAATACTGTAAAAACAGTGTAAAATTAGTTAAATGGCACTAACAAAAGAATATTTTCATGATAGGGTAGTTTTGCTCCTTTTAACGGTCAGCGCCTTTTTGACTGTACTGGGAAGTTTGTTAATTCTGTTCAAACTAGATCCGGGACGTAACGAAGGTTTTATTGTTCAATACCGTTCTAATCTAGGGCCAAGCGGCTATAAATACGGTCACGCTGCTGATCTGCTGGCTTTTATGGCGTTTTTGGCGGTAATTTTGGTTATCAATACTCTTATAAGTATGCGTATTTACCATATCCACCGTCAGTTTGCGGTTAGTATACTTAGTATGGGTATTTTACTAATGATTCTGGCAATAATTGTAAGCAACTCATTACTTGTTTTCCGGTAGGTTATGGACATAGCGGATATAGAAATACCTCTTGAAAATGAGCGTGGTAAAGCGTACCGTTTTTTTGAAATTTTACCGGGACTATTATCTTTACTAATTTTCTTGACCCCGGTGATTCTAAGCATAATATATGTACCCGCTGCCGCGGTTTTTATTATTGCCTACGTTCTTATTATGTTAATCCGTGCTAGCGCCATGTCTTTTAGGGTGGTAGAAGGTTACGGATATATAAAAAAAGCGCGAAAAGTTGATTGGGAAGACTTGCTTGATGATTTTTATAAACCTGAACAAGTAACTAGGCATAACGGAAGCAGCAAAAATAGTCTAATAAAATCACACATTGCTAATGTAAATCGCCTTAGCGGTAATAACTTAATTGATATGCTGCCCAAGGAAGTTTTGCATGTAGTTATTATTTGCACCTATAACGAATCACAAGCTATTATCCATCCAACCATTGAACATATCCTTGGCAGTAATGGTTTTAACGACCGTAAAACCGCGTTGTTTATAGCTTATGAAGAGCGAGCCAGTGAACAAAAAAAGCAGGAAACACAGCAGACGCTAAAACTTTATAAAGACAAATTTTATTACGCTGAGGCTGTTGAACACACACTAACTTCAGATGAAATTCCAGGCAAAGGAGCTAACGCCACCCGCACTGGTAAACGAGTGGCGCAGTGGGCTAAAGAGCAAGGGATTGATCCTTCCAGGGTACTTATTACTACTTTAGACGCTGATAATCGTACCGATAAAAACTATTTTTCTTTACTAACATATGTATATTTATCGGCGGAGAACCGAAAGAAAAAGTCCTATCAACCGGTGTCTTTATATAACAATAACATTTGGGATGTTCCGGCTATTATGCGCCTATGTGCCATATCAAACACTTATTTTCATATGGCTAACTCCGTTAGGCCGCACGCTTTAAGAAATTTTTCGGCTCACGCCCAAAGCCTAGACGCACTTATTGACACAGACTTTTGGAGTGTAAGAACCATTGTCGAAGACGGTCATCAATTCTGGCGTTCTTATTTCCGCTACAACGGTGATTATGAAGTACTGCCAATTTTTGCCCCAATTTATCAAGATGCAGTCTATGCTGGTAAGCGCATTACAACTACTAAAGCTCAGTTTAAACAGATACGCCGTTGGACCTACGGAGCTTCTGATGTATCTTATGTAGCCACGAGGGCATTTTTTGTTAAAAACAAGGTTAATAAGCTTGATGCGCTTTTTAAATTTGGCAGACTACTTGAATCGCATGTGGGTTGGGCAACCTCCGCTCCACTTCTTTTGTTGTCGGGCTGGATGCCCCTGTTTATTAATAGCAATGCTAGCCATAATATCGTAGCTCAACAGTTACCTCATACGGTTAGTACCATCAACACTGTAGCCCTAATAGCTCTTTTAATGGTGGTCTATATAGGTATCTCGACCTTACCTAAAAAGCCATCTTATTACGGGCGTAGGCGGGCTCTAGGCTTTATTTGGCAATGGATATTGATCCCCGTTGTTGGTGTAATGTTTAATTCTTTTGCAGCCATTAACTCTCAATTTCGTTTAGCCTTCAAACGCTATCTGGGTAACTTTGATGTTACCGAAAAAGCCGTCAAGATGGCAGATAATAAAACAACTGCTTAAAATGCTCACCCCTAAAAGGGAAAATAGCAGCCCGAGCAAAAATCGCACTTTTTGCCCGGCGCGATGAGAAAAACCGTAGGTTTGTCTTATTACAACAGCGGGTGATAGGCCAGGTAAGCAGTAGCGGCTGGTTTATCAAACCTTTTTATAACCCGGGAAGCTTCCTGAGCAATAGTATCCCTGTTAAGTATTGCGTTTTGAATTTTAGGTAATAGATGGCTTATAACTGTGTCTGTTAAGGCACTAGCAGCATTTGCAGCGTCTTTTCTATGGCCGCAAGCAGAATACAGGCTAAATAATAGTTTATCGTGGTTAAACGGCTCTAAACGGCCAGTTTTATACCTAACGGATACGGATCGCTCTAAATCCGGGCTTTCTAAGCTGCTAAATATGGCCTTACAGTTTAAACAGGCACGCCGCCTCCAAACCCTATTAGTTCTTTTTTGCGAACGGGAGTTATAAACCTTGGTTTTACCGCCACAATATATACATACCATGTCAATATATTGTCATAACGCTATTAAAATTGCTAGTGGAAAATATATGTAAAAAGAGGATAACTAGGTATCTGAAACTTAATAAGGTGGACTCAAATTAAAAGGCCCAGATCCACCTAATCTGGGCCTTCATCCGTCTGCTTACTCTAATAATTACTTACTAGAGGCAGTGGCAGGGCGGACGCGTCGTAAACGACTACTGCGCTTGATTGAAATGAGCTCTTCATAAAAGAGCTTAAAGCTCTCAAGCGAACTGTTGGTACTCAAAAGTGAGCGCCTCCCGTTTAACCTGGTTATGCTAACATAAGAAGATGAAAATGTCAATACTCATAACACCTTAAGCGCAATAAAAATAGAGGTAAAACTGGGGACAGTCTGTGCGTAAATAAGTCTTATTTTTCTAATAGGTTAAAAGGTTATTTTACTTTTAGTTCTATTTTCGTTACTCTATCTCTGTTACTTGGGTGATTAGCTCATCTGGCTAGAGCGCCACATTGACGTTGTGGAGGTGACAGGTTCGACTCCTGTATCACCCACCACTAATATAAAGGAGGTCTTATGACATATGTAAGTGGCGAGTTTTATGACGATGGATCTAGTGTAAAGGAACGAAATGGAGAGACTAGAATAGTCTATAAGAGAAGTGATGGAAGTGAATTTGAAGTATTACCGACTCCATCCGACCCTGATATATTATTAAAAATTGCTTTAGACTCTCTTAAAGCTCAAGGCTATCCAAAAACTACTGCAATACAGTAATAGATACCAATTATTAAAAGTACATATCATATATGAGTTAAAAAAGTTATCCCAAATTGTCCCCAGGATTTTTGTAAATTAAACAATAGTTTAGTACTAGCCTAATAATACTAATACTGCTAACATAGTCGCTACAGCCTTGAAACACATAAAGGCTGCAAGGTGAAGTTTTGGGATGTGTAACAGAGGTTCTTATTGAAAGATCTGCTTCAATAAGATACAGTACCCATTGAGCAGTGAGGCGATCTAACCAACCGCTGAGCTCCGTGGGGAGATGGGGTGTACGTAACGCGCCATAACGAGTGCTCGGTAAGCCTCAGGCAGATCCGAGAAGTCCGGTGGAACCGTCCATTTAACAGAGTGGACCCGAGACGCGCTTAGGATTAAGTACAATTGCGAGAGTACTTAAACTAGAGCGCGTTTTTATGTTATAAAGGAGTAAATATGGCTCAACAAGACAATAATTTACACGCTATGCGCCATTCACTAGCGCATATAATGGCTACCGCTATCGCTAAACTTTGGCCAAATGCCAAATTTGGCGTTGGGCCAGTGGTAGAGAACGGCTTTTATTACGATGTAGATCTAGGCAGCAAAAAACTATCGGAAGAAGATTTTGAGGCTATTGAGGGCGAAATGTACCGTATTATCAATGAAGATCAGCAGTTTGAACACTCTATGATGCCTATTAATAAGGCAATTAGGTGGGCTAAAAAGGCCCGCCAACCCTATAAACAAGAGCTTTTGAACGATTTAAAAAGGGCTGGTACTACCTTCGCTAAAGAACTAGATGCTGATGAACTAGGCTTAAAAGCTGGTGCTGGCAGCAAAGTTAGCGAAGTTTCTTTTTATAAAAATGGCGATTTTACAGACCTATGCCACGGTCCGCATGTAGCTAGTACCGGTAAAGTCGGTGCGTTTAAATTGCAGCGCGTATCGGGGGCTTATTGGCGGGGCAAAGAAGGTAACCCACAAATGCAACGGGTTTATGGTGCTGCTTTTGCCACCAAAGAAGAACTAGATATATATCTAAACATGCTAGAGGAAGCAAAAGCACGTGATCACCGCAAACTTGGCCAAGAGCTGGATTTATTTGTCTTTTCCGATTTAGTTGGCTCAGGACTACCCATGTTCACGCCACGCGGCACAGTTTTAAGAGATGAGCTAGCTGGGTATTCAAACGAACTTAGACAGCAATACGGGTTCGAAAAGGTCTGGTCTCCTCATATAACCAAGAAAGATCTATACGAAGCTTCTGGCCATTGGGCTAAGTTTGGTGACGAGCTGTTTTTGGTAAAAAGCCAGGAAACTAGTGATGAACTGGTTATGAAACCTATGAATTGCCCGCATCACACCAGAATTTATGCTGGTCGGGCTCGCAGTTATCGCGACTTGCCAATTCGCTACCTTGAAACTACCACCGTTTATAGGGATGAAAAAACTGGTGAACTAGCTGGATTAAGCAGAGTGAGGTCAATTACTCAGGATGACAGCCATGTTTTTTGCCGCCCAGACCAAATAGAAAGCGAAATCATAAATCTGTTAACTGCAGCTCGTGACATGTATAAAACTATAAATATGAGCCTCAGAGTACGATTATCTTACCGCGACGAGAGCGATGCTTACCTTGGTGATAAAAAGCTTTGGGAAAGTGCTCAAAAACAGCTAAAGACAGCCGTGGTGGCTAACAAGCTAGATTTTTTTGAAGAGATAGGTGAAGCCGCTTTTTATGGTCCTAAAATTGACTTTATGGCTACCGATGCCATTGGTAGGGAACACCAGTTGGCTACGGTACAGCTAGATTTTGTGCAGCCTGAACGGTTTGACCTAAGCTATGCAGCTGATGATGGCAGCAAACAACGCCCGGTTATGATTCACAGTGCGCTTCTTGGTTCTATTGAACGCTTTTTAGCAGTATATATAGAACACACAGCTGGGCGCTTCCCAGTATGGCTAGCACCAGAACAAGTCCGCATAATTACGCTTAACCAAGAAAAAGACACTGTAAAATTTGCTGAACAATTAGTTCAAAACGCTAAAGAACAGGGCTTAAGAGTTGGTTTAGATAATGATAACGAATCAGTTGGTAAAAAGATTCGCCAGGCTGAAGTCATGAAGATACCATATTCAATAGTGGTAGGCGATAAAGAAATGAGCAGTAAAAAAGTTTTACCCCGGATTAGAAAAGACTTGGTAGTACAAGAAAGAACCTCACCGCTTGGGATAGAAGAATTTCTAAAATCAGTCACCAACGAAGCCAACAGCCGCACCAGTAAAAGCTCGCTCTAATCTGTTACAATAGTTGAACTATGAGAAAAGAAGTTATAGCTATTGATATTGATGATGTTTTAGCCGCCAATGCTGAAGGCTTTGCAGCGTTTAGTAATGATCGTTGGGGAACCAGCCTAGAACCCGATGACTACACTGAGCACTGGGCTGAAATGTGGAGCATAGACCAAGAAGAAGCTGATAAACGTCGCAATGTCATAATTAAAGAGAAGCTTTTTACTAGCTATAGATTTTTTGATGAAGCCAAGGCCGTGCTTAAAGAGTTAAAAAAGAATTACAAGCTTGTAATTGTTAGCTCGCGCAGCAACGAGGTTCATAAAGAAACCTTAAAGTGGTTGGACGCAGAATATAAAGGCGTTTTTTCTGAAATTCATTTTGCAAAAATGTGGGACGATCCCAAGCTTCATATACTAAAAAAGTTAAAAATGACTAAGGCCGAGATTTGTAAAGAAATAGGTGCTGATTACTTAGTCGATGATCAGCCAAAGCATTGTATTGCTGCAGCTAATGCCGGTATTAAGGTCATATTATTTGGTGACTATAAATGGAGCCGAGATATTAAATTAATTAAAAATATGACCCGCGCTATAGATTGGCATGGCGTAAAGGAGTATTTTGATGGACTCAATTAATAGTGACTTCAGAGCTCGTGTGCTGTCTCTAGTGGCACAAATTCCTAAGGGAAGAGTAATAAGTTATGGGCAAATTGCGGCACTGTGTGGTAGCCCGCGTGCGGCGCGGATTGTGGGCGGCATTGCCCATTTTGGTGATCCAAATTTGCCGTGGCAAAGGGTCGTACACAAAGATGGCGGTTTGGCTGCTGGCTTTCCAGGTGGCGTAGCCGGTCACAAACAAGTTTTAGAGCAAGAAGGTATTAAAGTAAGTAAAGATCTTAAAGTAGATATTAATAACTTACTATGGACACCGGACCTTTAATTGTAATTGTTGGTGAGACTGCCAGTGGTAAATCTGCGCTGGCAATGAGGTTGGCGCGGAAATTTAATGGCGAGATTATTAGTGCTGATAGCTGGCAAGTTTATAAAGGTTTTGATATTGGTACAGCCAAACCAAGCAAAGCAGAGCGGTCTGAAATCCCCCATCATTTACTAGACATCGCCGATCCTGCACAAGGATTTAATGCGGCTGAGTTTAAAAAGCTAGCAAAAAAATCAATCGAACAAATTCATTCCCAAAATAAGCTGCCGATAGTTGTTGGTGGCACGGGTCTTTATGTAGATAGCCTAATTTATAATTATAGCTTTTTATCTGCAGGAACAGAAAGGGAAAGAGCCCGCCTAAATAAATTAACAATCCAAGATTTACTAAAGGAGCTAAAGGCTCGCAAAATAAGCCTAGAAGGCATTGATACACGCAATAAACGCCGTTTAGTCAGACTATTAGAAGTTGATGGCCAAAGGCCAGCCAAAGCACCCCTAAGGACCAATACGCTGATTATTGGGCTACAAACTAATCGTGACAAGTTAAAACAATTGGTAACTAAACGCGTAGACACCATGTTAAAAACCGGCTTGGAGGAAGAGGTTGGAGTACTCGCCAATCAATATGGTTGGGACGTTGAGCCTATGAAAGGCATAGGTTATCGTGATTGGAAAGACTACTTTGCAGGAATTCAAAGTTTGGAGCAAACTCGCGAACGAATAATAAATAGTAGCATGGGCCTTGCCAAAAAGCAGCGAACTTGGTTTAAGCGCAACAATAGTATTCACTGGACCCAACATCAGGCTAAAGCCGTAGAACTTGTTACAACATTTCTGAACAAATTAGACGTGCAGTAGTAACTTTATCTGATACAATGAAGCCATGGTTGAACAATTGTTTGGGAGTAAGACCAGGGTTAAGCTATTGCAATTATTTTATAGCAATCCTAACCGTTCATTTTACGTGCGTGAAATTACGCGCAAAATTGATGAGCAAATTAACTCTGTCCGCCGGGAACTAGCCAATTTATTGAGCATGGGCATTATAGCCTCAGACACAAACAACAATCGTCTTTATTACGAAGTTAACCAAGATTATGAATTTTATCATCCACTAGCAGCTATTTTTGGTGGTGAACAATTTGATGAACCAGCAAAAACCAAAACTAAAGCTAAAGAAAAAGCTAAAGAAGAGCCTACGCTACCAGCTAAAACAGTTCACGAAACGCCAGAAGTTCAGGAAGCTAAGGCTATTGGTAACGTAGAACTGGAAATATTTACCGGCCAATTCACACGCGATGAGCTGAGCGGCATAGACCTATTAATTGTTGGTGATATTAATCAAACCAAGCTAAATAAATATATTGAAGACTTAGAAGCTAAAGAATCAAAAGATATTCGCTATACAGTAATGCCAAAGCAAGAATTTGATTATCGCAAGCAAGTTAAAGACCGCTTTTTATCAAATGTGTTGGCATCTAAAAAGCAGGTCTTAATTGATAAACACGGGTTATTAGAACCAGCTAACAAAAACGAGGAATAATTATGGAAATAGAGTACTGCGGCGCTAATTGTTTTAGAATTACAAGTAAAAAAGCCAGCCTGGTAATTGATGATAATTTAGATGATTTAGGCCTAAAATCGGTTACAAAACCGGGCGATATTGCTTTGTTTACATCTGCTCATAGCCAGCCTAAGGCAGCCGTAAAGTTGGTAGTTGATAGGCCAGGCGAGTATGAAGTATCAAACGTATCAATTATTGGCACTAGCGCCCAGGCCCACATAGATGAGCCAGGTCAAAAGTCGGCCACAATTTATAAGTTAGTAGTAGATGATGTAAGAATTGCTATAGTTGGGCACATTTACCCAGATCTTAAGGACAGCCAATTGGAAGCTATTGGTACTGTAGATTTACTACTTATACCAGTTGGCGGCAATGGCTATACGCTTGATTCTATTGGCGCACTAAAGATAATTAAAAAGATTGAACCTAAAATTGTGGTGCCGAGCCATTACGCAGACAGCAAAATAAAATATCAAGTGCCTCAGCAAGATTTAGACGAAGCGGTTAAGGGTTTGGCTATGGAGCCAAAAGAACGTCTTGAGAAGCTCAAACTAAAACCAGCTGATTTAAATACCGAAGGTACTCAGCTGGTTATCTTAGAACGTCAGTAATTACTTTATTACACCCTGTTTTTTGAGAGTACGAATACCTTGAGCGCTAACTTTTAGCGTCACTTTTTTGCCATCAATAACTAAAGTCTTGGTCTGTAAATTAGGTTTCCAGACCTTTTTAGTGTGGCGCTGTGAAAAACTCACATTGTGGCCATACTGTTTGCCTTTACCGGTAACATCACACTTTTGCATAGAGCGATATTGTATCTGTTTTACTTCTTAAAGTCAATTGGCTCTGTTCTTTTGTGCCGACAAAAGAACCAAAAACTCTTGGGCTGCGTTTTGATGTGATGCAACCTCAACATCAAAGCTACAACAGCTTCGAGAACTCGTCTCTAACGTTCCTCAAACAAGCTCTCAACTAATAGTTGTAGCTTTGACGAGCTTGCTCAGGTCAAAGCCGATGCCCAAACCCTTAAAAATCCAGGCTAGAGGAGCGCCTGAGTAGATGTTGTACTAAAGAGGCGGGCTTGGCCGCGAGGGCTGTCTAACGAATAAAAGATCCGGTGAATCTTTTATGAGGAGTTCCTGAGCGAGCCTGTTTTGTACTAACAGCTACATCAAGTGCGACGTAACGCCTGTCAGTTTTTATATTACTTTTTGCTGATTCAAAAAGTAATGAGTAAAAGCAAGCCTCAGGCGTGCCAGCGATAAATTGCTATACTACCTGAGTGGTAGTTGTTGACTTACAGCATATAAATTTAATTCCGCTTTTAGTGTTTTTACTTATTTCTATGAGCTTTCATGAGGCTATGCATGCCTTTACATCCCATTGGCTTGGTGATGACACTGCCATGTATCAGGGTAGAATAAGCCTAAACCCCTTGCGGCACATTGATCCGTTTTATACCATAATTATGCCAGCAGTTACGCTGCTTCTTTTCCATTTTCCGCTGTTAGCTGCTAAACCAGTACCGTTTAACCCGAACAGAGTTAAATACGATGAATTTGGCGCTGCACTGGTTGGTATTGCTGGGCCACTAACTAATTTAGGTCTTGCGCTACTAGCAGCCTTATTCTTACACGGCGCTGGAGGCCAAATTAACCAAACTATTACTAACAATATAGGCTTATTTATTTGGCTAAATTTAGCCCTATTCGTTTTTAATATGATTCCATTCCCGCCACTAGATGGCTCACGTCTACTTTACGCGTTTGCTCCTGAACCATTACAAAAGGTCATGTACACCATTG
>CAYYAF010000017.1:10171-11315 GCA_964469975.1 uncultured Candidatus Saccharibacteria bacterium | reverse complement strand
CCTAAAATGGCTACTTATATTCACAGCAAACGTGAAGGCAGCCACATTATAGACTTAACTAAAACAGTCGTTGAGCTTGAAAAAGCCTTAAAGTTTTTAACTGAAAATAGTACGGCTGGTAAACAAGTACTTTTAGTAGGTACTAAACGTCAGGCTAAAGACATTGTTAAAAAATTGGCCGATGAAACTAAAATGCCTTATGTAACAGAGCGTTGGATTGGTGGCATGTTAACTAACCAAAATACTATTAGCGGCCGCATAAAACATCTTAAAGACCTAGAAACCAAGATGGAATCTGGCCAATTAGCAGCTAAATATAACAAACTTGAAATTCAACGTTTTGCTGAAGAAATTGACCAAATGAATCACCTGTACGGCGGTATTAAAAATATGGTAGCCAAACCCGGTGCAGTATTTATTGTTGATATTGTGCATGAACACAATGCCCTAAAAGAAGCCCGCAAACTTGGTATAAAAACTGTGGGTGTAGTTGATACTAATGCAGATCCAAGCCTAGTGGACTATCCTATTCCGGCTAATGATGATGCTATTAAAGCCATCCAATTAATTGCAGACTACGTAAAACAAGCCATTGAGCAAGGTAATGCTAAGCAAAAACCGGCAGACAAAAAGCCTGTAAAGAAAGAAGAGGAAGAATAATGGCGGTAAATATCGAAGATGTAAAAAGGTTAAAAAACCTTACAGGGGTTGGTTTAACTGATGCCAAGGCCGCTTTAGAAAACGCCAAAGGTGATTTTGATAAGGCCTTGCAAGCTATGCGTAAAAAAGGCTTAACTAAGGCCGAAAAACGTGGTGAACGTGAAGCCAGGGCAGGTGTTATTGGCACCTATAACCATGATGGCCGTATTGGTGTTTTGGTAGAAGTAAACTGCGAAACCGATTTTGTAGCTAGAAACGACATATTTAAAGATCTGGTCAAAGATTTAGCTATGCATATTGCCGCTAGTGCACCAGAATATGTATCAGCGGATGATATTTCAGCCCAGGATCGTAAAAAAGTTGAAACTGAATTTAGTGAAAAAGCTAAAGCCAAGGGCAAGCCAGCAGATATGGTCGCTAAAATTGTGGAAGGCCAAGTTAAAAAACACTTTGCCGAGAGATGTTTGCTAGATCAACCGTTTGT
>CAYYAF010000017.1:8306-10071 GCA_964469975.1 uncultured Candidatus Saccharibacteria bacterium | reverse complement strand
TAGATGAGCTTATTTCTAAACATAAATCTAATATTGACTCCCAAGCCAAAGCCAAAGAACAAGAGATAATGACAGTTTAAATGTTGAGTAATTTTTGTACTCAAATTATTATAAACTTTACATCTGTTAAATAACCAAAAACTAAGCTATAGTGTTAGCGTTATGTCAGTATTACTTCTTATTTTGGGGTTAGTATTGTTTGTAGGCCTGGTGGTAGTTCATGAGTTTGGTCATTTTATATTGGCTAGGCGAAACGGTGTGGATGTTGAGGAATTTGGAATAGGTTTTCCACCCACCGCTTACAAACGCAAAACCAAAAGCGGGTTTATTTTTAGCTTAAACTGGCTGCCGCTGGGTGGATTTGTGAAACTTAAAGGTGAGCATGATGCCGATAAAAAACCTCATTCTTATGGTGCCGCCAAATTAGGTGCCAAAGTAAAAATTTTAATGGCCGGTGTAGGTATGAACTTGTTAACAGCCTTTATTATGCTGACATTATTGGCGTGGTTAGGTATGCCAAAGTTGGTTGAAAATCAATATAGCGTTAAAAGTGACACTAAAGTATCTCAGAATCAGGTTTTAATAGGCTATGTAGAGCCAAATTCACCTGCAGAACAAGCCGGGCTAAAAATAAAGGATGAAATTACCAAAATCGGTGCGCTAAACAGTAGTCTTATAACTGTAACCTCGCAAGACCAGTTGCCAAAATTAACCCAAGAATTTGCCGGACAAAAAGTAAACCTTACAATTAAACGCGAGGGCCTAGATAAAACCGTTCAGGTGATGCTGCGTTCTAAACAAGAAGTTGACAGTAGTAAAAATACTAACAATCCAAAAGGCTACTTAGGTATATCGCCAACTGAATATACGCTTCAGCGTTCTACTTGGAGCGCACCAGTTGTAGCAATAGGTCTAATTACCCAGTTCACAGTACTTACTTTTCAGGGCTTGGGCCATGCGCTTGGCGCGTTACTTGTAGGCCACGCAGGCCAAGCCAGCCAACAAGTTGCCGGACCGGTTGGTATTTTTGCTCTACTAAAAAGCGGCAGTTTGCTTGGCTATCAATTTATATTAATGATCATAGCCATTATTTCTTTAACACTGGCTATTATGAATGCCTTGCCTATCCCAGCCCTGGATGGGGGCAGGCTATTTGTAACACTACTATTTAGAGCCTCAAAAAAGCCCTTAAGACCAAAAACAGAAGATATTATTCATGGCACAGGTTTTGCGGTGCTGATGCTGCTATTTATTCTTATAACTATTGTTGACGTTAGGCGATTTTTCTAATGCTAGCAGATGTCCTAGGTATAAGTTGGTTTACGCCGCTAATACTACTAGGTGTTTATGGCATGGTAAGGTATTTTGCTAAGCCGCAGCTGGAAACGCCCGGCCAAATTAGTTGGTCGCCTCTAGAAACCGTTGGCATTACTTTGTTTATTTACTTCACGGGCCAAATTTTAGGTGCCCTAATAATATATTCTATTCCTTTGCTACTAGGCATTAACAGTACTCAAATATCTGATTGGTTGAGTCAAAATGTTTACGGTCAGTTTTTGCTGGTTTTGGTGGTAGAAGCTCTTACTTTTGGTCTTATTTACCGGTATTTAAAAAGGCGCCAAGCCAATTTAAAAACCATAGGTCTTAAGCGCAGGCCTAAAATTACAGACATAGGTTATGTACTTGCAGGTTTTGTTGTATATTTTTTAATTTACTTAGTAACGCTTAGTTTGATAAAGCATTTTGCACCTCACGTTGACACCGA
>CAYYAF010000017.1:4177-8206 GCA_964469975.1 uncultured Candidatus Saccharibacteria bacterium | reverse complement strand
AAATAATGTACAATTGACTTAAATCTATGAGGTTATCGCAGCTTTTTACCAAAACTCGTAAAGAATTACCTGCCGATGAAACTGCTCGCAATGCCAGGCTGCTAATTCAAGCCGGCTATATTTATAAAGAGATGGCCGGTGCCTATGACTATTTACCACTGGGCCTAAGGGTGCTCGAAAATATTGCCCAGGTGGTTAGGGAAGAGATGAACGCTGTGGGCGGGCAAGAACTACGCCTAACAACACTACAGAACAAAGAGTTATGGGAAAGTACCGGACGCTGGAACGATGAAGTAATTGACGATTGGTTTAAGACTAAACTATCCGGCGGCACAGAGGTAGGTTTGGGGCTAACTCACGAAGAGCCACTGACTAATTTATTAACGGATTACATAAGTTCGTACAAAGACTTACCAATACTCGTTTATCAAATTCAAAATAAATTCCGCAACGAACTTAGGGCAAAAAGCGGTATCTTTAGAGGTCGTGAGTTCTTAATGAAAGATATGTACAGTTTTGCACGCAGTCAAACAGAGCACGAAGAGATATATAACAGGGTTAAAAAGGCATATTTTAAAGTTTACGACAGGCTAGGAATAGGCGACTTAACGTATCTAACTTTTGCTAGCGGCGGAAGCTTTGCTAAGTTTAGTGATGAATTTCAAACTTTAACAGAAGCTGGCGAAGACACTATCTACCTAGATAAAGGCAAGAAAATTGCGATCAACCAAGAAGTTAATAATGAAACAGTATTACACGATCTGGGCCTTAATAAATCTGAACTTAAAGAAGAAAAAGCCGTGGAAGTAGGTAATATTTTTAGTCTAGGAACTAAATATTCAAAACCTCTAGGGCTAGAATTTACTAATGAATCAGGCAAACGTGAACCAGTAATTATGGGTTGTTATGGCATTGGTATTTCACGCTCAATGGGTGTTGTGGCCGAGGTTTTGAGTGACGATAAGGGTCTGGTGTGGCCAGAAGAAATTGCACCCGCCAAGGTGATAATTGTTCAATTAGGCGACGATTCATCCACAACTAAAGCCGCTGAAAAACTATATAAAGACTTGACTCATGCAAAAGTTGAGGTACTATATGATGACCGAGATTTACGCGCCGGCGAAAAGTTTGCCGACGCCGATCTTATGGGTATACCGTATAGAGTAGTTGTCAGTGACAAGACTCTAGCAAACGAGCAATACGAACTAAAAAAACGCACAGAAATATCACATAATTTACATAGCCATAGTGATATACTAAGGGCCCTAACACAGTAAATCAAAGTAAACACTAGTATTAACCGAAACCGCAAAGGATATTGAGATATCATGAAAAAACAGTTTCATTTAACTAAAGAAGGTGTTGAAGAATTAAAAGCTGAACATAAAGAGCTGGTAGACCAGCGTGGTCCAATTGCCGAACGTATTAAAACTGCTCGTGAATTTGGTGATTTAGCTGAAAACGCTGAATATACCTCTGCCAGACAAGAGCAAGAAATTGTAGAAGGCAGAATTGCCGAAATTGAGCATATCCTACAGAACGTAGAAATTATTAGTAAACCACGTGGTGACAGCAAGGTTCAACTGGGTTCAACTGTAAAACTTAAAGCTAATGGCAAAACTAAAGAGTTTCAAGTAGTAGGCACAGTTGAAGCCGATCCGCTAAATGGCAAAATTTCCGACGAATCGCCTATAGGCAAGGCATTAATGGGCAGGCAAGAAGGTGAAAACGTTGAAATTAAAGCCAGCGCCGAACTTGCAACCTACAAAATTGTAGACATATCCTAAACACCACTGGTAAGATAATTAATTTTCAGATAAGCTTTAGTCAATGAATTGGCTAGATAAAATAGTTGACGGAGTTATTTCACACCATCCCGAGGGTGAAATTTTAGTGTCGTCAGGTGGTTCGCCAAGCGGAACTTATCATTTAGGACATTTAAGAGAGCTTGTAACCGCCGATGCTATTGTTATAGAGCTAAAACGCCGCGGAAAAGCCGCTAAACACATATATTTTTCTGATGATCTAGATGCGCTACGCAAAATTCCTGTCAATGTACCCTCTGAATACGAAAAGTATTTGGGGCGTTCACTTTGCGATATTCCAGCATCCGACGGAAGTAGTCAATCGTACGCTGAATTTTTCTTACAAGATTTAATTGATGCTTGCAAAACGCTGGGAATAGACATTGAATTTATCTTGTCTCATCAAAAATATAGAGAAGGTTTTTTTGCTCCGGCAGTGGAAAGATCTTTAGAGAGCATAGATAAGGCCCGTACGGCGCTAGAAACTATCTCTGGCCGTCAATTAGGCGAGGAATGGTCGCCAATTCAAGTAAATGAAGATGGATATCTCAAAAAGCGCCCGTTTGTAAATATCGATAAAGATGCAAAAACAGTACGTTACTTAGACAAGGAAGGCAAAGAGCAGGTTATTTCTTATGCAAAAGGCGATGTAAAACTAGATTGGCGGCTTGATTGGCCTGCCCGTTGGTGGTTGTTAAAAGTGGGGGTTGAACCGTTTGGTCGTGATCATGCCACAAAAGGTGGATCGTACGATACCGGTGTTCAACTAATGAAAGATGTCTACGGGGCTGAGCCACCGGTGCCGGTGCCATATGACTTTATAAATATGGTAGGTGACACAAAAAAGATGAGTGCAAGTAAAGGCACGGGCCTTGATGCGGTTGAAGGTTCAAAAATTATGCCACCAGAAGTAATTAGATATTTTATTCTACGATCTGAGCCTAAAAAGCGGCTCTATTTTGACCCTATTAATGGTGTAGTACAGCTAATGGATGAATTTGCAGCTTTGGCAGCAAAAGAAGACAAAACTGAAGCCGAAAAGCAACTTTTTGATATTTGTACTAACGGCCAAAAGGAGCGCACTGTAAGCCAAGTACCATTCTCGCACCTGGTAGCAAGCTACCAAGCTTCGCTCAAAGACGTCGACAAAACGTTAGAAGTTATCAAACGTACAGAACACGGTAATGTGGCCGATAAAGAAGCCGACATTATTCGTAAAGAACTAAAATTTATTGATGCATGGCTAGAAAAACAGGCACCAGAAGAAGTTAAATTTAGCATTGAAGAATCTATCGCAAGGGTTTTAGAACAATTTTCACTCGACGAAAACCAAAAGAAATTCTTGAATGAATTGGCGGATATTGTCAATCAGGCGCCGGGTGACGCTGATGGCGAATGGTTTCACGAGGCTATTTACAAAATTAAAGAATCTCACAAACTTGAGCCCAAAGAAATCTTCCGAATAATTTATAGAGTACTGATTAATAAAGACTCAGGGCCACGCGCAGGATGGTTTCTAGCAACATTAGCTAACATTCGCACCAAAGAGTGGCTGGTCAAACGTTTCAAGCTTGAGGAGTAAAATATAAACATGGAAAAAGCTATTTTTGCTGCCGGTTGTTTTTGGGGAGTACAATATTATTTTGATCAAGTTCCCGGTGTTACCAAAACTATAGTTGGCTACACAGGGGGGCATACCAAAAACCCAACCTACGAAGATGTAGTTACACAAGCAACCGGTCATGCTGAAGCTACTCTAATTGAATTTGACCCCAAAAAAGTTACATATGAAACACTGCTGAAGCAGTTTTTCAGAATGCATGATCCTACCCAGTTAAACAGGCAAGGGCCAGATATTGGCGATAATTACCGCTCAGCAATTTTTTATTTCACTAATTCCCAAAAAGAATTATCCCAGAAAGCTATAAAAGAGGCCCAGTCTAAATTTGAAAAACCTATAGTTACGCAAATTGAAAAGGCTAGTGAATTTTACGAAGCCGAAGATTACCACCAAAAATATACACAAAAAACCGGGCGCGGCATGTGCCATGTAGATTATGCACCGATAAAATGAAAAAACTGCTTGTGCTTAATAGAACACTATGTATATACTAGGCTCAAACAGTAGTGGGGAAATCTCATGGGACCATCAAACCAAAATAATGTTGGGCCGGTAGAGGGCTCAAATAACAATTTAAACTCACAACCAAATACAGCTCCGCCA
>CAYYAF010000017.1:0-4077 GCA_964469975.1 uncultured Candidatus Saccharibacteria bacterium | reverse complement strand
GCCGGTAGAGGGCTCAAATAACAATTTAAACTCACAACCAAATACAGCTCCGCCAGCTCATCAAGAAAACGCGGGTATATCGGCTTTTCATATGCCAGATCCGGCACCCCAACAACCTGAACCAACAGAACCTGCTGATACTAAGCCAGTAAACCAAATCCCCAGCATGCCTGCCACGGTGCATAGTTTTAGTGATGCAAGTACCACAAACGATAATGATCTACCAAGTTTTAATAGTCCTACTACTAACTTAACTACTACGACTTCAGATCAACCGGTGCCAGTCGTTAAAGTGTTAAGTGTCAGAGGTGTTGAATATGGCATGATGACAATAACGCTTTGGGTTGCCGCCGCGTCTTTAGCAGGAGGTCTAGTTTCTGCTATTAATGGAGGCGCATCTTTTGAAATTTTGGCTTTTCCAATATCACTACTGCTTGTAACCGTACCTGTGTTTGCTTTCTTTTTCTTGCGCCTAAAAAAGGCTGAGCTGGCTAACCCAAGCCTTAGGCTTGAGGCCTCAAAGCGCCGATTTTCGCAAGTTACACAGTTCCTGGCTTTTTTGACATGTTTAATTAATGTAATAGTTTTTGTATATCTAATAATGGCCAGCTTTGGCGGAAAAGTTCATACCTCGTGGCTCAAGGCCATCGGCGATTTAATAGTAATTTTGATTGTAGCTGGCGGAGTACTGGCCTACTACTGGTTTGATGAGCATAAATTAGTGAAATAAATAAAAACTATGAACAATAAAATGACCAAATACTATATAGGCTTGGGAGTAATTGGGCTTATTACGCTGGGGTTGGTAATTTACACCATAGTTTTAGGATCTAGCGGTAAACAAGATGCTAATACTGAAAAAAGAGCCAATGAAATTGCTTCTAAGCTTAACTCCTACATTAGCAAAAATCGTAAAATTCCCGCATCTCTAAGTGAAGCGGGTGTAAATGATGCTCCAAGCACAATTACATATACCAAAAATAGCGATGGTACTACCTATAAATTTTGTGTAACCTATAAATCTGCCACTAGTTATGGTTCTGATCCAACCGAATTACTGTGGGGTGGAGCCTTACAAGGTGCTTCACAAGAAGATAATTCTTATAGCTCCTATTCATCGGATTATCAACCGGCGACTCTTTACCTAAGCTATTACCATAAAAAAGGCGAGAATTGCCAAACTATCAAGCCATATATTAATAACTACAACTACAATTCACTAAATACTTATAACTCTATCCCCAGCACTTATGGTAAAACACCCGCCAATACTAAAGTTGATACAACTAAAGATACAGAGCGAAAAGCCGATCTTAAAGCCATTGCCAGCCAGTTAGAAACTTACTACGCCAAAAACGACTATTACCCAACAACTGCAAATATGATTTCACAAACGTGGATTACTTTAAATCTGAAAGGACTGGATAAAGAAGCACTTAGAGATCCCGATAGTACACACTATGAATTAACCACCGAGCCATTATTTGGCAAAGACTATGGGTATGCACCTAAAGCCAGTGACGGATATGGGTGTGCCAGTATCCAATATCCGTGTAAAAGTTTTACGCTGTACGCATATTTATCTGACGGCACATTATATACAGTCAAAAGTCTAAATTAAATGTCATATAGTAAGCCTAGTCAATTAATGTTATAGTTTGTGCCATGGCTACAAAGAACAAATCATCACGGAGTAAAAACAAAAAACCAGCTGACAAAACTACTAAGGCGGCAGCAAGCACTAAATTAACTACTAAACGAACATCAAATTTATTAAAATTGCGCAACTTAAATATTGGCTTGGCGGTTGTACTTTTTGCACAAGCAGTTGTACTTTTGATTATTAGTAAAAGTGTAAGTCTGCCCGTAGTTGAGCATTATTTAGCAAAAGATACTCTAGCCTCACAAATTACAGGTCAAACTGTGTGGGCGGCTGCAGTTAGGCATCTTTTTGACGTTAACCTGGCTGTAGTAATTGCAATTACACTTCTGTTAGCTGTCATTATTAGAGCATTAGCCGGTGGTTTTTGGGCAAAACGGTTTGATAACGATATGAATGCCAAAGTAAACAAGCTGCGTTGGGCTGAGTATGCAAGCGCTGGTGGTCTATTACTACTGACTGTAGCCCTAATAAACGGTATATTTGATGTTTCAACACTTATTCTACTATTTGCGCTTAACTTAATTGCTGCGCTTTATATGTTTAGTAGCGAGAAATATAAATTGAAGTTAGCACCATGGATTGTAAATAGTTTAGCTGTGCTAGCTACCTTATTACCATGGCTAATAATTGCTCAGTATGTAAAGGGTGCGATTATATTTGGTGACGGCTTACCTGTCTATATATATGTTTTAGACAGTGTTTTATTTGTGCTTTACCTAGCAGGCTGCTTTAACTTCTATAAAATAAGCAGAGCTAAGGGCAAGTGGAGTAATTATAGTTACGGCGAAAAACTAACCATGATTACTACCTTGGTTAGCTATAGTGCTTTAGTCTGGATTGTATTTGCTGGCGTTCTAAGTTAATAAATGAGTAATATAATTTGGGATTTTGATGGGACCATTGCGGACTCTCTACCGCTAGTAATGGATTTGTTTTACGATTGGGCTAAACAAGAGCCGTATAGCTCTTTTGAAGTAGAGCAAATGCGAAACATGCAGCTCAAGCAGGTCTTAACTAAGGTTGGTTTGCCGCTTTGGAAAGTGCCGTCACTACTTGTGAAGGGCAGGATTGTTTTTGGCAAAAGGTTGAATGAAGTACCAATTTTTAACGGTATAGCAGATGTTTTAAAGGAACTTAAAAAAGAACACAAGCAATTTGTTATGAGCTCTAACAGTCCGCAAAACATTCGTAAGTTTCTAAAAAACCACAAAATCGACAAGTATTTTGATGGCATTTACGGTAATACTGGTATTTTTGGTAAAGCAGCAGCTATGAAGTTTATTCTCAAAAAGAACAAAGTTTTACCTAGCCAAGCATACTCCATTGGTGATGAAACGCGTGATATTGATGCTGCCAAGAAAGCCCATATCACATCTATAGCAGTTACGTGGGGTTATAATGGTGAAAAAATTATCAAACAGCATAAGCCGGATTATTTAGTAGCAAAGCCAAATCAGTTGTTAAAGATTTTTAGTGAGTAGCAAACCAACAATTATTGATGTAAGAACCCAAGAAGAATGGCGTCACGGCCATGTAGAGGGCTCTATTCTTTTGCCAATCGATACCTTAGCTATTGGCAAATTACCAGACTTACCAAAAGATGCACGTATATATTTATATTGCCGTAGCGGTAATCGTTCAGAACTAGCCAAGCAAATACTAAGCAGCAAAGGATTTACCAATGTAACTAACTTAAAAACTTTACAAGCAGCTTCCCAATACGGGCGAATCATTAAGGGCAATTAAGTTCTGCGGTGTTACAATAGCAACAAATGAGTTATATACAGCATCGGAATAAACCTTATACACCAGGTCAAACAGAGACATTTAAATTAAGTCGCAGCAAGATTGAATTATACATGCAGTGTCAGCGCTGTTTTTGGCTGGATGCTCGCCTAAAAATTACCAGGCCCTCCGGTCCGCCATTTCAGATTAACAAGGCGATTGATGAGTTATTTAAGAAAGAATTTGATAGCTATCGATTAAAAGGCGAGCCACACCCGCTTATGAGTGACAATCAAATCAAAGCAGTGCCATACGCACATGATGATCTAGATAAATGGCGACACAATTTTACTGGGGTATCTACGCTCCACAAGCCAACCAATTTGCATATTTTTGGTGCCGTTGATGATATTTGGGTAGATAGCAAGGGCCAGCTTATAGTGGTAGATTATAAAGCTACCGCCAAAGCCGGAGAAATCACACTAGATGCAGACTGGCAAATAATGTATAAACGCCAGATGGAGATATACCAGTGGTTGTTGCGCCAAAACGGCTTTAATGTCAACGACACCGGCTATTTTGTTTATACTAATGGCCGGTTAGATTTAGATGGTTTTTACGATAAGATAGAATTTCGCACTAAAGTTATTCCATATGTTGGTGATGATAGTTGGGTGGAGCCTACAATT
>CAYYAF010000016.1:0-11827 GCA_964469975.1 uncultured Candidatus Saccharibacteria bacterium | reverse complement strand
GCACAGCTGAAGATAAATCAATCAGCGCCGGTAAAGACATTCTAAAAAGTGCGCTAGAGCAGCCGTTCAGGATACTTTTATCCAATGCGGGTATTAACCCAGATGCTTGGCTACCTAAAGTTCTTGATGCTAAGGCGGGGCAAGGAGTTGATGTAAACCATCCATCTAAGTTAATCGACCTAAAGGCTAAAGGTATTGTTGACCCAGCGCGCGTAACCAAAGAAGCTATTCAAAATGCTGTATCAATTGCTGCTACAGCCAGCACCATGGGCGCATTAGTAACTGATGTGCCAGAAAAAACTCCTCCAGCTATGCCAGGCGGCGGTATGGGCGGCATGGACATGGGAATGTAAACCCATTGATTTACCCAATTCGCTAGTGCTTGCATATTAATTATGGCCTCTCATAATTAAGCTTATGGAAGGGGAAGGGTTTGGGGAAGGTCAAAGACTTTTACCTTTACAATCAACCGTAGAGGGTGAACCGATATTTTTGAACGGTTATTACAATAGCCTTGAAATAGATGTTCAACCTGGATTAACAAAATTTATATTGAATGGCGAATTAGATGTTCAAGATGCACCTAGCATTGCTGAATTTACTAAGCGTTTTTGCGCGTTTGCTACGGCAGGCGATACATTAGCCCTGGAACTTTCTCGGGTAGATTTTATTGACAGTACGGGTCTAAGGATAATTTTAGAAGCAAACCAACAGTGCGAAGAAAAGAGATCTAAATTAGTACTACTGTCTCCTTCAGATCCAGTTAAACATATTTTTGAATTATCGGGCATTACTAGCATTGTTGTAATTGAAGAGTCGGAAGAACCATAAGCATTACAAGTTATTGCTAGAATTACCAATTTGTACTATCGTATAAATACAAAAGGGGAGTATATATGTGGCCATTCAACCGTAAGAAGCAAGCAAACGATAAGAAGACACCAAAAGAAGTTGAACAGTACTATCAAAGCGAAAAACGTGAGCGTGTGGGCCTGGCCTGGCTAATAGCTTTTTTTTCATTGCTCATTACTGTTTTAGTGGTTCTTGGGCTGTTTTTTGGCGGCCGTTGGGCTTGGCGCAAAGTTACCAATAATGATAACAATGGAAGCACTGCTCAAACTACGGAAGGAACAACCCAACCTTCATCGCAATCTGGAACTTCAGGTGCCCAAAATGAGGCTGGTACATCAAGCGGTGGCTCCTCGAGTACTTCTTCTACTAATACTGGTAGCACAGGTTCTTCTAGCTCAAGTAATGCGGCTGGTTCCAGTAGTGCCGTTAATCAAAACTTAACTAACACGGGTCCCAATAATATATTAACTGTATTCGTAATAGCAGCTGTTCTAGGCACGCTTTTGCACGCTAGTTATAGTCGTTTTAAATTGCAAAAATCAGAGTAGGATTATTCTTCTTCTTTGTGAGTAAAGTAATTAATTTCGTTAACTACATCTAATAAAGCTTGAGCTTTGCTTTTTTCGTCAGTAATTTGTTCGGCGGCTTCATAGGCTTGTTTTATTAAGTCTTTATTATCACTGGCTTGTATCATCATCATAATAGTTTTGAATTTTTCTTCGGGGCTTTGATCTAAATGACTGAGCATAGGCGAAAGCTGGCTAAGGGCCTGCTGCTTAATATTGATAAGATCGGCATCACCACTAACTGCGTTGCTCGTTCCACTATCTGGTGCGGTAGCAATTTTTCTTAAAGCTTCACTTTCATCAACTGTGCTTATATCTGGTAAGGGTGCTGGCGGTGGCGGTGGACTTATATCTGCAGCTCTGGTTGGAGGTAAAGAAGGGCCAGTATCTTTTGGACGATCCATAGTAAATGAGCTTAGCCCACCAGCAGTATTAGAATTATCTGGCGCGTCTACTTGGCCATTATTGTTAGCGTTATTATCGTTCGTCTGCTGGCTTTGATTATTGTCACCAAACATTTCCACCCCTATTTCTCGTACCAGTTGCCGGGCCGGTAATTAGCAAATTACAAATTCTCAATTACAATGTGTATATTAACAAAATTATTGTTCAAGCAAAAGCAATTTGATAGAGGGAAGGCCAGTGCTAGACGATTTAAAGTTTATTCATGAAAAAGACGGGCAGGATGCTTTGGGTATTGCCGAGAAACAATGGCAGCAGTATCTAAATAATTATAATTTTTCTTGGCAACCGCCTAAACCGATTCATGAAGTCATTGTAGCTGGCATGGGAGGTTCTGGCTTAGCTGCAAAAGCATATCAAGTTGCCGCAGATTTGCACGTACCGTTCAGCGTGTTGCAAACTTATGACTTGCCAGAGAGGGTTGGTGAAAATACGCTTCTGATTTGTTCTAGCTATTCGGGCAATACAGAAGAAACACTAAGCGTATTTTCTGAGGCCACAAATAAAGAAAGAGCTTATCCGACTCCTATGTTAATCGCGATAGCTGCGGGAGGTAAACTATTAGACCAAGCCAAAGAACTTAGCCTACCTTTTGTGCAGTTGCCGAGTGGGTATCAGCCTCGGTATACCTTTGGCTATCAGTACAGGGCTTTGGTTGAAGTATTAAAAAATACTCCGCTTATAGACGGCCAGCAAGATAACTTAGAAACAGCTGCCCATTGGCTAACTAATGAAGTTGCTTCCTGGCGCCCAGATGCTCCAACCGCAAACAATTATGCCAAGCAAATTGCCCAGGAATTAATGGGTAAATCAATCGTTGTTTATAGCGGGCCAAAACTCTTTCCTGCGGCCTACAAATGGAAGATTAGTTTTAATGAAAATGCCAAACACATTGCCTGGTGTAACCAATTGCCAGAATTTAATCACAACGAAATGTTAGGTTGGACCGAGCAACCTGTACAAAAACCGTATGCAGTTATTGAATTGCGCAGTCAACTAGAGCACCCGCGAGTACAAAAACGGTTTGAGGTGACCGAACGATTACTAAGTGGCAAACGTCCAGCCCCAATTGTTATTGAGCCCCAAGGCGAATCTTTACTGCAGCATCTACTTTGGACAATTGCACTTGGCGATTTTGTAAGTTTATACCTAGCCATGCTTAACGGGTTGAACCCAACCCCAGTAGATTTAATAGAGAAATTCAAAAACGCGCTGAACGAATAACGCCACAGGTGTTATCATTAATTTGATAAGGGGAGGAGTAAATGGATGCAAAAATACTCTTCAAAAAGGCTTTAGAGCAAGCCACTGCAATTATTAAATGCGTCGAAAAACGCCATTTTAAAAATGATACGCCCTGCACTGAGTGGAATTGCCAAACTCTAATTAATCACATGCTATATGAACTATCGTGGGTGCCAGATTTACTTAAGGGCAAAACAGTAGCACAAGTTGGCAGCAAGTACGATGGCGATTTACTGGGCAAAGATCACATAAAAAACTGGCAAGAAGCTGCCAATGACGCCGTAAAGGCCGTTAACGATGTAGCTTTAGATAAGATGATTCATTTATCTTACGGTGATGTGCCGGCCAGTTATTATATTAATGAGGTTGGCACTGATCTTTTAATACATTCTTGGGATGCTGCCCAGAGTTTTAAATGCTCATTAATTATGCAGCCAGACGCGACCAAAGCTATTTATGACATTGTTCATTCCAAAAAGCACGAATATGCTAACAGTGGCCTGTTTGGGAGCATTGTGGATGTACCCAAAGAAGCTCGTTTACAAACTAAACTACTAGCACTACTGGGAAGACGTGAACCAGAATATGAGGCAAATTAAAACCACTAGCGATATTAAAAATCTGGGCACTATTATGTGCGTCTGGGCTCACCCAGACGACGAATCTTTTACTTGTGCCGGCATTATGGCGACTGCAGTTCAAAATGGACAAAGCGTAGTTTGTATTACTGCTACCAAAGGTGAAGCTGGGGTGCAGGATCCGGGTCGATGGCCCCCAGAAAAACTCGGTGAAATAAGGGCTGAAGAATTAAAACACGCACTGGATTGTGTTGGTATACACGACCACTATTGGCTAGGCTATAAAGATGGGCATTGCCACGAGGTTGACCACAAAGAAGCCATCGCCCAAATTAAAGAGCTTATCGATAAGTACAAACCAAACACCATTTTAACTTTTGGGCCAGATGGAATGACAGGGCATACAGATCACCAAACAGTTTCAGATTGGGCTAACGGAGCGGTGGAAGGAACGAATATAAATGTTTACCATGCTGTTGAAGAAGAGCAACGATACGTAGATTACATGATAGAGGCCCACAAAAAATTTAATATCTATTTTAATATTGATAAGCCGCCGATAAAGAAAATTGAAGAATGTGATATTGCTTATAAGCTACCAAAAGATATTTTGGCAAAAAAGCGTGATGCACTTAAATCCATGCCTTCGCAAACTGAAGCCATGTTCAAAAACACGCCACCAGACCTTATGGAAGCCATGCTAAGCCTAGAATGCTTTGTTGAAGCTAAATAGGTTCGTCTTTTAGGCCAAGCAAGTAGCCCAAATAACTAAAAACTAGATGCAAACCAAACCAAACTATAAACACCCATAAATAGGTTCGAACGGCCACATCAAAGAAGGGAAATGAGACCACTAAGCCGCCAATTATGTAGTCTATTTGATCAAAAGGAAACCAACTTTTACCGGGCGGTACCCCAACTTGGCGTTTTATAAAGCTCTCAACGGCGTCGCCTGCCAAGGCGCCAAAACCAAGTAGCATACCACCGGCAATGCTAAAGGCTACTAACCTAGTGGAGTGAGGGTTAATTTTAAATACAGTCACTGCCTCTAGGTACGCTGTTAATCCACCTAATAAAACTCCAGAAAGTAGTCCTCGCCAGGTTTTATGATCACCAAATATACGTTTACTACGCCAACTTTTACCAAAATCTAGCGGCGTATTCCATTTGTTTAGAACAGGAATTTTATTTGCAAAAACCGGCCCAGCATTTGCTACTCCGGCTGGTAAGAAAAATAAAATGGCCGCAAGTATGTGAACCATTAAGCTCTAATAAACCTTTTACTTAGACGGTTAATTTTAGGATAAAGCAAGGTTCTGAGCGGCGGTCGGTTGGTGGTAAAACGACCTTTTTTTAACAGTTTTACAAGGGTTTTTTCACTTGGTACGGCTGATATTTGCGTATAGGTTGTACCTAAGCCTTTTAGGCCATGAGCATCACTGCTGGCAACCGTAGTCTTATGGTTTAGCTTGGCCCAGGTTGCGGCTTTTGGTCCGCGGTTTTGGAACATAGCTCGGCCATTATGAATTTCTACTGTGTCTATTAGATCTACAATAGTATTAAGCGCTTCCTCGGTTAAACCAGCTCTAACGGTTTCAAAAGGATGGGGTATATAAACAAGGCCACCTTGATCTTTAATAGCCTTGGCGGTCTCAAGTGGTGTTTGGCCAGGAATAACGGGGCGTTTTAAAAACAGGCCAATAATTTCGCCATTTGTAGTAGTTATTTCTTCACCAATAATTATTTGTTCACCTAAAGTTTGCCGCATCTGTTGTGCAAAGGAAATAGAGTTGTGATCAGTTATGGCAATGCAGTCCAGTTTGCCATCTTTAAGTACGTCTACGTATTCATCAAACCTAATACCACCATCGTTTGAAGCCTGTGAATGGGTGTGTAAATCAATTTTTATCATGCCAATTTTCTACTAATAACAATTAAGCGATAGACTGCGGTTAAGCCGGCACCAATGGTAATAACCATGCTGGCTAAAATTAATCTGCCAGATAACAACGCTAGTACAACAATGGCCATACGGACCTCAAAGCGCATTATGCCATCTTGGAAAAGTCTGTTCAGCTCATTATGAGAAATATTTGATGTAGCCAAAGCTGATTCGCCTTTGGCTTTTACATAGCTA
Organism: uncultured Candidatus Saccharibacteria bacterium; assembly: GCA_964469975.1. Lineage (GTDB taxonomy): Bacteria > Patescibacteriota > Saccharimonadia > Saccharimonadales > JANWIN01 > CAYYAF01. The sequence goes on along the minus strand of CAYYAF010000016.1, from coordinate 5,987 downwards.
ACTAGCAGGGAAGCCCCACAAGCGGCTACGGCCCAAACCGCCATATATGGCCGGCCCACAGCCACAATCGCGTAGGCAAAAGCTATATAAATTAAGATTTCTTTTATTCTGTCAGTGGTAGCGTCTAGCAACATGCCAGCAGCACTGGCTTTACCTTGCAGACGAGCCAGTTCACCGTCTAGGGTATCAAACAACCCAAAGAACACTAATAGTACAGCTGCTTTTATGGGATATCCAGCAATAATAAGCCAGGCAATAACTACATGTGCAGATAGGCCAATGTATGTAATCATGTCTGGCGTAATGCGTTCGCCACTCACTTTATTCAGAACTTTGGCAACTTTTCTCATAACACCCCTAACCATGGTTCTCACCATGTCCAACAGAGCATTCAAACTATTCACAATGGCTACATTATAGCCTACAGAACTGTATTTTTAGGTGTTATTTGCTTATAGAAAGGGTTTATATTACTATTTTTTGCTCATTGTCCACTTCAGTAGACCAGCAATTATTGCATAGATAGTTGCGAGCATGGCAAGAGGAACACTAATCATTACTAGCCAGTTGAAAGAAAGCAGTACGGAGTTAGTGCTATTTAACGTATTAGCAATCTCGGTAAAGATAAAAGACAATAAAAATGAAACTGGTACAAATAGCCATACGAGTAGCAAGAGTTTTCGTCCGGAGAATGAGCTCTTAGTTACTGGTTGATTTAGGTAAGTGTCTTTACGCCAAGTTGCCATAATAAGTGGCAGAGCGCAAACTAACATCAATACATTGAAAGGCAGCCAGATCCAGGCACTATTTGCAGTTTGCTGTAAGGCAGCAGCGATAGCGACCTTATTGTTCACAATTTCATATAGGCTTATGAACAAAATTAAAATTGTGAAATTGTAACTGCGTTGCATGATTCGCTGTTGTATAGAAAGCTGCCTTTCATCTAGTTTGCTAGCCTTGTTCTTTTTAAACCAAAAGTAATAATCCTTTTGCTGGATGGTCAAAATGGCTAGTATAACCAGCATTGCAATCGAAAATCCACGCGCGTAATTCTGCAGATCTATATTTGCTTGGGTGCCTGGTGCGTAGTTGCTGGAATATAACTGGGTTACTGTCCCGTAGGCATTAATAAATAACAGAACATACAGTACCGTTAATGCTCTTGCTATTACTCCGTTACCTACTGTTAAGCTACTGGTTTTAGAAGTTAGCTTACTCATCATCTTTCTCCTTGTTAATAATTAGCGGCTTGAACTTTTTGTCTGAAAATACCTCATTTATCTCGACACCAAAGACGTCTGCGATTTTGAAGGCAAGTTCCAGGCTAGGGGAATAATCACCGCGTTCAATAAAGCCGATGGTTTGATAATTAACATCCACCTTATCGGCTAGTACTTGACGTGACATTCCTGCCTCAGCTCTTAACACTGCTAATCGGTTATATATCATAACGCAATGAATTATTGCACAAACACAACATAATGTCAATATTAAATAATATTACTTTAAACTCTTAAGAAGTTACTTGCTATAATAATGCCTATGAAAAAACTTACTGGGGGCCAAAGATTACTACTGGCACTCGGGTTAAGCAGCTTAACGAGCATATTTTTTTATTTGATTGGCCTAGTTTATTATCAATCTTCAATCTTTTGGTTTTTAAACTGGAATCTTGTATTAGCCTGGCTGCCGCTACTTATGGCAATATGGCTAGTTAATTGGCTCAAAACTAATCGTTGGTTAAGTTGGCAAGCCGTTGTTTTAACCGTTCTGTGGTTAGGTTTTTTGCCCAATAGTTTTTACATAATTAGTGATTTGATGCACCTAAATGCTATTTTTACCACTCAACCACTATTTTTTGCAGCCATGATATTTTCCTTTAGTTTTAACGGATTAATGCTGGGTTTTATAAGTTTGTATCTAGTTCATAACGAACTTCTAAAGAGATACAAGCTAGAAGTAGCTCATAGCTTGGCAGCTGCCGTTATTTTACTGTGCAGCTTTGCTGTATATATGGGGCGATATTTACGCTGGAGCACCTGGGACATAATAGTTAACCCTGCCGGAGTGCTATTCGATGTGTCCGATCGTTTTATTCATCCAATTACTTACGGACAAACCTTTCAGGTAACTGCCTTTTTCTTTGTGCTGCTGGGTAGTATGTATTTTGTACTTTGGAATATGGTCCTTGCAATCCGTCAATATAAGACGAAGTAATCTGTTAGAATTAAGTTTAATGGAAAAGATTAAAAACGCAGTCAAAGCGGAGGTTAAAGAATTGTTCAATATTGAGATTGAGCCGGAACTAACCCGGCCAGATGAACAATTCGGTGATTATGCTACCAATGTTGCTATGCAATTTGCGGGACAACTAGGCAAAAAACCACGCGAAATTGCCGATCATTTGGCTCAGAAATTGCAATCGAGTGAAGGTATTGCCAAGGTTGAAGTGGCCGGGCCAGGTTTTATAAACATTCAATTAACTGATGAAGTTCTAGCCAGGCAAGCCTTTGAACACAAAATTGAAAGGCCATTTGCTGGCCAAGAAATTTTAGTGGAATTTGGCGACCCTAATCCACTTAAGGCCATGCATTTAGGGCACTTATATTCGGCAATAGCCGGTGACGGCCTGGCCCGTTTGTTTGAAGAAGCCGGTGCAAAAGTGCACCGCTTGAGCTATCACGGTGACGTAGGCCTACACATTGCCAAATGTATTTGGGCGGTCCAGCAAAGCTTACAAGAAACCGGTGAAAATATTGACCACTTAGCTGCAAGCTTAAGCGATAAAAACATTGGCGAACTATATGCACTTGGTGCTAAATCCTATGAAGAGGATGAAAATTCATCAAATAGCATAAAGCAAATTAACGAGCATATTTATAAGCGCGATGACGAGCAAATTAACAAAATTTATGATGTTTTAGTGCCAAAAAGTTTTGAAATATTTGATCAAATTTTTAGCGAGCTTGGCATTAACTACGAAAAGCGTTATTTAGAAAGTGAGTCGGCCAAAATTGGGGAAGAGTTGGTTAAACAAAATACAGGTAAAGTTTTTGAACAAAGCCAAGGCGCCATAGTCTTTAAGGGCGAAAGAGTGGATCTGCATACCAGGGTATTCATTACTTCAGAAAGGTTGCCTACCTATGATGCTAAAGACTTAGGCCTTGTTGAACTTAAAAACCGCGACTTTCCAAACGCTAGCCAATCTATAGTCATAACGGCACACGAGCAAGCTGAATATTTTAAAGTTATGTTAGCGGCATTAGCAGAAATAAATCCTGAGCTGTCCAAAAAAACCAGTCATATTAGCCATGGCTTTTTAAGTCTTAGTACAGGCAAAATGAGTAGCCGCAGCGGTGATGTATATGCCGCGAACAATTTGCTAGAGCAGGTAAAAGAGGAAGTTAAAAGCCAATATCCTGATAGCCAAGTTAACCAAGATGTTTACCTAGCAGCAATAAAATATACATTTTTGAAGCAAAGAATCGGCGGAGATGTCGTGTTTAATATAGAAGAGTCTGTGAATCTACACGGTAACTCAGGGCCTTATTTGCAATATGCTCATGCCAGGGCGCGCAGTATTTTGGCCAAATCAGATAAGCAAGGTAATCCCATTCAGTTTGAGGCAGATGAACGAAGTCTGGCGCGTAAAATTAGTGAGTACCCAGAGGCGGTCAAAAAAGCTACGCAGGAGCTAATGCCGCATTACGTTTGTACTTACTTGTACGAGCTCGCCCAAAACTTTAACCATTTTTACGAAAAAAATCGGGTTATTGGCGATGTCCGTGAAGATACTCGACTTGCACTCGTTAAGGCATATGCTGATGTGTTAAAAAATGGATTAAGCTTGCTCAACATTGCTGCCCCAGACAAAATGTAATGAAAGCAGTAGACGCTAGCAAGGCTTTAAAATCACTTGCAACACCGGAACGGGCAAAAGCTAATGCCTGGTTCTTTAAAACTGGACCAGGGCAATATGGGGAAGGTGATAAATTCCTTGGAGTAACCGTACCCGAGCAGCGTAAAGTTTCTAAACAGTTCAAAGATTTGCCACTAGTTGAAGTCGAAAAATTAGTAACTAGTCCGTGGCACGAGGAGCGTTTAACTGGGCTGTTCATTTTAGTTGCCCTGTACCAAAAAGCGGATAACAAAACTAAGAAAAAAATAGCCAGCTTTTATCATAAAAACCGAAAGTACGTTAATAACTGGGACTTAGTTGATAGCTCGGCATCGTACATTCTAGGAGATTATTTAACCAATCATTCGCGGGCAGTCCTAATTCGCTTGGCTAAGTCAAAATCTATCTGGGACAGGCGCATAGCCATGCTTTCAACTTTTGGCTGGATAAAACAAGGCGTTTTTACTGACGCCTATAAAGTTATTGATATTTTGATTAAAGATAAGCACGATCTTATTCAAAAAGCTGTAGGCTGGATGCTACGTGAAATAGGTAATAAGGATAAAAAATCGCTAATGAAATTTTTAGATGAACATGCCACTACCATGCCACGCACAAGCCTGCGTTATGCAATTGAGCATTTTTCAGCACCAGAGCGATCGAAATATATGGGCAAAGTGGTAAAATAAATCAGTAATTAGCGGTGGTTTAAGGAATAAAAATGACAGAAGAGCAACATCACAAAGTTATTAGGCGCAAAGAAGTAACCATGACAATACCGGTTATAAAAGCACCGGGTTGGCTGCAAGGTTTTGTAGATTTCGTACGAGAACAAGGTGTGGTGGGGGTAGGTGTTGGTTTAATTATTGGTTTAGGTGCTAAATCTTTAATTGATTCTTTTGTAGCTGCATTCGTAAACCCAATTGTAGGTTTAATTTTAGGCGGCGGTAACTTAACTGCCAGGTATATTTGTCTAAATACTACGGATGGTATTTGTACCTCTAAAATTCTCTTTGGACGGTTCATTAACGACTTAATAAGTTTTATAATCATTGCCTTTATTGTTTATTTTGCAGTTAAAGTTTTAAAACTAGACAAGCTAGACAAGCCAAAACCTTAGTAAACCTCTTGGCATTAAGCATTAGCAGTACTATAATTTCAGCTATAACTTAAAAGGGAGGTCCAAATGGACATCGTAAAAGTACTAAAACGTAAAGATGGTGCTGCTTTGGTGGTAGGCATAGTTGTGGGGCTAATTGTCTTCAATTTTGTATCCGCTATAATGGCCGATTTAACTAACAAAGTTGCAAACACCGGAGCTGTAAGCCCAGACTGGCAGCACGCTTACTTAATGCCAACTGTAGCAGCTGTATTGCAACTGTTAGCATTTGAAATTTTGATTCGTATCTACGTGATACTACACGACTCTGTAACCGGCAAATAGGTAGCATGTGGTAGAGCCAGTTAAAAAAATCAACCCAAATTTAACTGAGCAGCAAAAAGACGTACTATTCAACAGTGCAACCGAGGCACCTTTTACCGGTGAATTTTTACATAACAAAAAAACCGGTATGTATACTTGTGCCAACTGTGGTAATTCATTGTTTGAAAGTGGTACTAAATTTGACTCAGGTTCTGGCTGGCCCAGTTTCTATGACTTTGCTACCAAGGGCGCAGTTAAACTTGAGCCCGACAATAGCCACGGCATGAGCCGTATAGAAGTAATCTGCGCTAATTGTGGAGCACATCTGGGCCACTTATTTAACGATGCGCCACAGACTCCAACGGGGCAGAGATATTGTATTAACTCTGCAGCCCTAGGCTTCCAAGAAAAACAAAAAAAGTAACTTTCGGTATAATAGCCGTTAATGGCAAGTAATAATGTAATTCCGAGCAAACTTTTGTGGGTAGATTTAGAGATGACCGGTTTAGATCCGGCCAAAGATGTAATTTTAGAAATCGCGGCCGAGATTACAGATTTTGATCTTAAAACGCTAGAAAGTTATGAAGCTTGCATAAAACAGCCTAAACAAACAGTGCTGGAACGCATGCAAAAGAACAATTGGTGGGCAGATTTTCCGGCTAACCG
>CAYYAF010000015.1:0-11873 GCA_964469975.1 uncultured Candidatus Saccharibacteria bacterium | reverse complement strand
ACCGCACTGAACTGCCGCCAATCCAACTCACTCATCTTGGTTCAATCATAGCACGTACCTGAAAATACAAACAAAACTATTGTTATTTCTGATAATTATGTTATTATATAACTATGGAACAGGCGGTGCCAGAGTACTTAGCGGTAAATACTGATGAGATGTTTGCAAAAGCACGAGCTGCTTTAGAAGCAGAACGTCAACTTACTAATTTACAAAAAGAAAATGCACAAGTTTCTGCTGAGGAACTCGAAAATATGCACGCCATTATAAATGAAGGTAATCAAGCTGCATGGGAAATTGCCATTAAAAATAAAGGTTTGGCTATGAAGCAAGCCCGCAGAGCATTTTATGGATCGGGCTTTAAACCAAATGGCGCCGTTGATTTAGAAGATGTAGTTATGGCAGCTACGGAGGGTATTTTTAACGCTGCAAAGCGTTTTGACCCTAATTTAACTAATAATAAAGGAGCTAGCTTTTTTTCCTTTGCAAAAAAATATGCCTGGGGCCATGCATTAAATTATATGCAAAGCATAGCCACAACTATTAGACTGCCGAATAATATTTGTAATCTTATTGCATCTAAAGACAGGTTTATGAAAGAATATTACGCTTCTCAAGGTTACTACCCTGCAAGGTCTTTGATTGCCCAAGTATTAGGCGTACCCGAGTACAGGCTCGAGGAACTAGATGTATATCGTAGTTTAACAAAAGAAATGGGCTCACTAAATACTGGGTATAGCCCCCAGATTGATGACCCGTCAGATTTGGAATACGGTGGACCAATGAAAAAAATAGAATCGGATAGCCCAGAACTGCCTATAGACATTGAACCATTGCAAAGAGTAAGAGATGATCAAGTCAGAGAAACTATTTTATCCTCTGACCTAGATGAAAGAGAAATAGATATTTTAATACAGAGATTTGGTTTGGATGGTTCTGAACCAAAAACCCTGGAAGAAGTTGGCGATATATATTGGCTAGGTCGTGAAAGAATCAGACAAATTGAGGCGCGAGCCTTAGCAAGATTAAGGAATCCGGTCAGAGCCGATAGGCTTTTAAAGCCAGAACGATTTACGTATATATCAACACGAATTGTACGTACAAACAAAAGAGATGAACATGGCAACGCTATATTTGAAAGAGTGGATCATGAAGTTAGCGGACGCGAGCGAATATTTGAATAAGAATTACCAACCGCCTTACTTCATCTTGGTTCAATGTTAGCCATTTTAATGAAAACCAAATCTTCCAAGTATACCGTATATCATTTTTAAATCTTCCTCGCTGAAGCTAGAACTAAAACTTCCTTCTAGTACTTGAAGCTCAATATCTTCATCCGGAATATCGCTTAGAATCTTGCCGCTAGTTTCGGAATCGGTGGCGTTTACTATCCCCAGTAGATCACCATCCTCGTCATAATATTCAAAGCGTATGTCTTTTCTTGGCTTATAGGTATCGTCATCAAGGTAAAAATCATGAACTTCTTTTATGCTCCAGGCGCTTACGCCCATATCAAATTCATCTTCATCGTCCATATCTTCTTCATCATCTTCATATTCAGCAAATTCATCATCGCTAAGAATATCTACTGTTACTAGCTCAGAGCCAACTTGCCCATGCTCTGTCATTAATTCGTTTTCACTTAGGCCGGGCCAATAAAATGTTCCATCAAACGGCCTGCTTATAGCAATACATACATTATACTGAGTAAAAATTTCATCTATATCTGCCTGAATCTTTATGGCTTCAAAACTTATTTCTACTTCGCAACCATCAGATAATAAAGTGGTTCTTTCTTGTTTTACGCCTATCTGGTCAGATTCATGAAAATTTTCACCAGCAAAAAAATCTGCAACTGGCTCAAAATAATTCCGGCACATCATTTCTGCCTGGTTGCTGCCGTCCGTTACAACTTCAAATCTTCTGTCCATTTTTATTAGACCTAACCCCACCGCTTAATATAATCATACCACTTTATTGCTAGGATATACTGAAGCGTTTAATTCTTGAAGTGGCGCCAGCAACAAGTTCAACTTTACTAATTGGTATGTCAAAATATTCGGCAATGAGTTTAGTGACGGCTTTGTTTGCCCTGCCTTCTAATGCAGGCTCCCTAACATACACCAAAAATTCGCCAGTTAAGCTTGGCTGGACGCTCGGACCTTTTTTGCTACTAGGTTTTACATGTACAACCACAGTCTTCATCTTGTTTCAATCATAGCATTGGTTAGCAAGACTCAATTTGTTTATGGTGCCTTATTAGGCTTGCGGCCCCGCAAATGATTACTATTATTCACAACCACGCCTTCATGGAACTCTTCGCCACCCCAAACACCGCGTGGTTCACGCCTAATTTTAGCTGTTTCTAGGCACTCGGCTTTAACTGCGCAGCCTCCGCAGAATTTTTTGGCAGCTTCTACGTCATCAGCATCAAGGCTATAGAACATCTCAACCATCGCTCCAGTCTTATTGTTGCATAGGCCCTGTTCTTTCCATTTATCATCAGCATATATGGATGTCGGCATGCGCGGGACGGGCATGCGTTCGCCGGCAGTTTCAGACGTGTTTATAGTAGCCATTAGGTCCTATCACCTTGGTTCAATTGTAGCAGTTTATAGCCTAACAAGTGCTGACAGAGTTATAGTACCTTCTTCACCAAAATAAAAATTAACTCTAGTTTCGCCAACGGGATATCGCGTTAATTGCTTCATGGCCAATTGTCATTGGCAATATAGCGTTTTTAGGCACATAAATATTCAGGTCATTGCCATCGTCAATTTCAGCTAGAGGTGTATCAATTAGAGTGTCTAGTTTTACCCAGGTTTTTGACTCTGGGCCCACTAACCCACTTCTAACTACACAAAAGCCATATTGACGAAGTGTATCTACATCTTGTGCCTCAAGTAACACTTGCATGTTACCACCTATATTGTGTTTTATGTCCATAACTCTATCTTGGTTCAATCATAACAGAAGTTAGTTGAACTTTTTCCAAGTACCTTCGGAAACAACTTCTACTTTATTATTAATGACTTTGACTGCAGATAAGTCATCTATAGCATATACTGGATAATCCTTGCGCTCGGCATATTTCTTTACCACATCAAGCCTGGTCATGTCGCAATGCGGTTCAATTTCAAAATTCACCCATCCCATTCCCGTTAAATCTTTTATGTCAGGAATGTTTTCATCACCAGGGGGCATACCTGCAACTTCTATTGTGGGAGTCACCAAAATAGTGCCGGCGCTTACCCCAACATAGACTTTTTTATTTTTATTATCATTAAGCCATTTGTCAAAACCAGTGTTACGAACTTGATTCAATAAATGAAAGGTATTTCCACCCGCTACATACACAACGTCAACATCATCCAGGCGTTTCTGCCAATCAATATCTGCTGCCGATGGATCTACAACGTCTACTAAGCTAAAGCCGTTTTTCCACAGATCTAAAAACTGACTAATGTAGCCTCCGCGGCGCATAGGTTCGGCATTTCTGGCAGTTGGCACAAGCCCAATTCTAGTGTCGTAAGGTGACTTACCTACTAGATCGGTTAGAGCACTTGCAATCGATGAATTTGTTATACCCGATGATGTGAGTAATAATTTCATCTTGGTTCAATCATAGCCTTTTTTCTAATGCGCTTCCACCTAAAAGACCGCCAATGAAGGTAAAAGCTTCGGGAGTATATTGTGAATTAGCCAAGGCTAGTGCAGTGGCAGCCATTAGACCGCCAACGAAAAAAGCCATTTTAAGCCTATTGTCTATGCGGTATTTTTCAAGATCCGCTTCTGTTTTCTTCATCGTGTACCACCATACTGTCGATCAAAAGCTTAAGTCTGTTTGCTTCAAGACGTGTAAGATCGTAAGGTAACGGTATACTTAATCTTAAATCTGGTCTAAGCTGAACGTTCAGATCGTGTAAATTGTTAATAAATGAGGGTGCAGGTTGGAGTTCAGGTATTTCAACTTTATCATCTATATTTACCTTGTCATGGATTTTTAAAATGTGCTTCTTAGTTGAGGTTTTTGAACTATTTGCTTTAGCTTTCCATGTGGCCATTGTTGACGAACTTTTACCGTAGTTATTAAAATCTTCTAAGAGGTTTTTAACTCGTTTTTTGTAAACAAGTAGCGTAGTAGACTTAAAGTTTTTATTTTTCGAGTCCACTATTTGCGAAATACGATCAAGTCTATCTTTAAGTATTTCAACAGATGATTTTTCCTCTTCGTTCAAATATTTCTCGTATAGCAACAATGCTGTTTTTCTGCCTAAAGCTGTGTTTGGTGCATACTTACGATCATTTTCTGCCCTATCGATGAAATCGTAAAGGTCTCTTACTGTTGCCATGCTTTATTCTCCCATTCTTTAATAACAACGTTTATTATATTGGCAAGTAAAATATAGTCAAGATGGTTTTATGTTGTAAAATTTTATAAAATAGACTGCATATCTGTTATCTCATCGTTCTAAATAATGATTAATGTCTTCGGGTTTAATTCTTTCTTGTTTTGTTGTATCTCTGCTTCGCATTGTAACCGTATCATTTTCTAAAGTATCGAAATCTATCGTCACGCAATATGGTGTGCCAATTTCATCCTGGCGGCGGTAGCGTTTACCAATGTTGCCGTTATCATCCCACATCACTGCCCCAAACTCTTTTTTAAGATTTTCATAAACTTCCCGTGCCTTTTTGATGAGCTCTGGCTTGTTTTTAAGCAGCGGAAAAACTGCAACTTTAACTGGCGCAATGCTGGCTGGCAGTTTTAGAAAGACTCGTTTTTCGCCATTTTGCTCATCGTGGGAATAGCTACTTGTTAGTACAGCCAAAATTAGGCGGTCCACTCCAAAACTTGGCTCAATCACATGCGGCACAAATGGTTTACGTTCATTTTTTGGCCGGTACTCCATGCTTTTGCCAGTAGCTTTTTCAATATTTTTTAAATCAAAATCGGTGCGGTATGCTAAGCCCAAAAGTTCAGCTTTGCCAAACGGATAATTATATTCAAAATCAATTGTGCGCTGGCTGTAGTGTGCGCGATCGGCTTCCTGCACTTCTAGTTCGTGAACGTGCTCTTTGGTTATTCCAGCGGCTTCCAAAAATTCATAAATATTTTTAACTAGTTTTTCAAACTCGCCTTCCCATTTAGCCGGCTCAACAAAATATTCAATTTCCATTTGTTCAAACTCCCGGGCCCGAAATGTAAAATCACGTGGTGATATTTCGTTACGGAAGGCTTTGCCTACTTGGGCAATACCAAACGGCAAATCCGGGTAAACAGTATCTAAGACGTTTTTATAATTAGTAAAAATCCCTTGCGCTGTTTCGGGGCGCAAGTAACTTGTTGAATTTTCATCTTCAACCGGCCCAACACTAGTCTTAAACATCATGTTAAATTGGCGAGGCTCACCAAACGTATTTTCCTTGCCGCAAACCGGACATTTATTGTCCTTTACATGGTCTTGCCTAAGCCGTGAATGGCAGTTGCCACATTCAACCATAGGGTCATTAAAGCCAGTGGCGTGGCCGCTGGCTTCCCAAACTTTTTTGTTCATCAGAATAGAGGCGTCTACACCAACCATATCATCGCGGCTATCTACAAACATTTGCCACCATAAATTTATAAGATTGCGCTTTAACTGCACACCCAGCGGGCCGTAATCCCATGTGCCGGCCAAGCCGCCATAAATTTCTGAGCCTTGATAAATAAAGCCGCGCCGCTTGGCCAAACTTACAATATCTTCAAGGGAAACATCGCTCATAATTACTGCTGATTATACCCGGTTTGCTGCTTTTGTTCTATGTAACCTAAAGTCTGGTACCAATAAGTTACTTGTACTATCTGCCGGTTCAATTGTAGGTTGCACACTCTCTGAGGTATTTTTTCTGGCGGGCGACCTAAAAGTTATTGAAATTTCATCGTTTGGTAATGGTTCAACCGTAACATGTTTTCTTAGCCCACGGCACCTTTGAAAATAAGCTGTTGCTCTCATATTGAAACGTATAAGATCTGACTTGTCTGTTTCAAATTGTTTTACTATAGCTTCCCCATTTATACCCTTTATATTTAGAATTTTATTCATCACAGCGTTTATTATGCAGTCTAATTCAGTAAGATCTTCTGGACTGTGGCTAGGTATTGCCCCGCTATATTCATTTAACCCTTTTGGTAATTTGCCTTTTACTATTTCAACATTATTTAACGTACTGCCTACTAAACCAATTACCGAGGATATTATTATACCTTCCGAAGAATATGACATATAACAGCCGAGCTCGGCAAGATCTTCTGGATTGTAGCAAGGTATTGCTTCGCCTTCTCCATCTATAAATTTAATAGGCAATTCACTTCTGCGATGCAATAAATCATATACCGGGTCCCATTCCAAAGTTGTATGAGTACCAAAACTTTTTTTAAATGCCAGATTGTCGGCTTCCCGTATTTCCATTTCAAAAATATTTTTACTAAATTCTTATATACTGTTTTAGCATGTTTTTTGTTAATAGACAAATTATCGCTAAAACTTCGTCGATGTTTTTTACTTGATTTAGCTTTGCGGGCGAATTCAAATTAAATGCCAGGCGCAACAATTTAATGTGGTTTGAGTTGTAATTGCTGCTAGGGTTTTCGTAGAACGACATTTTTTCTATATCAAAGTTATAATTTTGCTCTTCGTTAAGTAACTCACCTTTACTGCTTGTTTTTAAATTTGGTGAATGTCCAGCTAATTTTAGTAACTGGGCCGATAGCCAGAGGTCAATAATATCCTGCTTAAGTTCCAGGTCATTCATTGCCTTAAAAATTTCACTTAGTAAATCAAAGTACTCTTGCCCGGCGTTATCTTCTAAATTTTTGTTTAGTAGTTTGAGTACTTCATAGCCGTACATCGTTCTGTTTATGTCTTTAGGAATATTGCCAAAGTGTCTTTTAAGACGTGTGGATATTAAAGTATAAATTTCGCCCTTGCCTTTTATAAAAGTAATTTGGCTAACGCTGAACAGTTCTATACCGCCTGCTAGCTTGCTTTTAATTTTGCGCACGCCTTTGGCGATGGCCCTAATGCGGCCATGGTCTGGAGTTAAAATTGTAAGTATGCGGTCGGCCTCACCAAAGTTAGTACGCGAAAGTATTATGCCCTCCGTTACAACCTGGTTCATGCCACCGGGCTAAGAATGCCGTCTATTGATATGGCCAAGCTAGAAAGTTTGGTCTGCGGCTTGTAGTAATAAGACGAAATTTTTAGGTTTTTCCAAAGCATTGGGCTTATAGCTTTAAGGTTGGGCGAAACCTGGCTATATATTATGACCGGTATATTTTGCCAATCTTTATAAGAACGCAGTTCATACAAAAACTCTATGCCATTATGCACTGGCAGCTGAAGCTCCAGAATTATTAAGTCTGGCTGAACCTTATCGGCTGCCAAAATTGCTTGTTGGGCGTTGCGGCACCACTTTAATTTATGTCCTAAATGATTTAGATAGGCTTTGGTGGTTTGACCCAGCTCAAAATCCGGCTCAATTAGAAGCAGCGAGGCCATTAGACCAGTACCATTTGCCTACTAGGTAAAAAGGTAGCCGCCAGTCCAGTAAATTTTTGATGCCTAGCTACACGCAAATGCGCCGCCATAGATGTAAATAGCGAATCAGCTACAAACACGCCTGCCCCATTGGAAGCAGTTATATTACTAAGCGGTTGATTAGCTACACCGTATAGGTTGTGAGCACGCTTGTAAACTCCGCTGTTAAGTTCTTCAAAATTAGCAAACATGCCAGTTACAATACCGCCCCGGCTTCGATGAGCCGCTATTTTTACGGTTGGTTTTTTGGATTTATCTACTTGGTTGTGTTGAGCTTCTATAAAAACATAGCCTAGGCAATTTAGCGCAGCCTGTAGCCCACTACGATGGGCCATAATTGGTTCATATTTCCCGCCTAAATGAAGTTCAAGCTCACAATTTTGTTGTTTGGCTAATTTTGATAACTGGTGAGCAGTATCATGCAGCACTTCTGAAACAGAAACTGGTTCTAACTGTAGCCTATCTTGATTACGGGATAGTTTAATGCTTAGTAAGTAGTTATCTAGAAGCCTTAAGGCAGTTTCGGCTGTAAATTCAATATTGTTTAAAGTAAGTTCGGCCGTATCTGTTAGCTTACCAAGCTCTATCCGTCTGGCAATTTGCATTAGCGGCACGCGCATTTGCTCTGCCAATACATTTAGCAGTCGTTCACTATCCTGATCTGTTAGTGCGCCAAGCCTGCGCTGGGCATTTGTCACTAATTTACCCTCTTTATGTATAACAATAGTATACACTAGCTGGCTAGTCTTTGTTGTAATAACTGTTGTATTTTACTAAGGTGAAAATGTTAAATTAGGTAGAATGTACTTGCTAAAATCGGCAGAAAATTGGTTTGATTCGGTCCAAATTTTTAAAGTCTTATCCCTAATTGGCAATATAATTAACGTGCCTTGTTTACCTTCGGCGATTTTGCCGTCAATCCGCGCACCAAGCACATTTTGTACCTTAGCCGCCCTAAATGGTGATACTTTCACCTCACCAGATTGTTGCAGCTCAGTAAATTGTGCCATTTCTTGATCGTAGGTATCAGCTGACACCTGTAACCTTAGTGCAAAAGCAGTGCTAGAGCTTGTGCCTGGCACAAAATTGGGGTGAAAATAGCCGTCTACGGGCTGGTTATTGCTACTGGTATCAATGTAAGCACTCCAGCTTTTGGGATATTTTATGGTTACGTTGCCATAAGTTTCCGGGCCCTGATAAGTTTTTAATGGCGACTTTTGGGCTTCGGCGAATTCATTATCCTTTTGTGATGAATTTTTATCGACCGCAATTTTTATCTGATTAGCCACAATTTGATCGGTGTTATTTTTGTAATTTTGGGCGCTAGAAAACTCTATTAAACCAAAAATTAAGGCGCCAATAAACAGCACAGCCAGCGTAACAATTGAAATTAGCAGCACAGAGCTACTGCCTCGCTGGTTAAACTTAATCATAAGCGTAATACTACTTTAGATTTGGCAGATTTTCAATCTAAGAGCTAAAGTTCTTTTTTATTTTAGTAACTTTGTTCTGGGCTGTTTTTAGGTATTTTTCCAATTCTTCAACAATTTTCATGCCCTTTTCGTATAGCTTTATAGACTCATCTATATCAAGATCGGCAGTTTGCAGTTTATTGATAATAATATCTAGCTCATCGTTCAATTTTCGATAGTTGGTAGGTGCTTTTTGGCTCATCAGTCTAATTATCTTCCATTTATTATTCTTTGTTAGTTATGCTTGCACTAGCTTTGCCATCATACCACTGTAATGAAACACTGTCTTTGGACTTAACAGACTTTGCTGCTTCAATAATTTTGCCATTATAGGCTCGTACAATTACATAACCCCGTTTCAGAACGGAGGCCGGATTATAGGCTTTTAACAGATTGAGATTGGTATTGGTAAGTAGTTTTTGGTTAGTTAAATATTGAGTAATAAATTGGTTCAATTGCAAAGCTTGTTGCTTAATTTGAGCCTTGCCAAAATTAATCCAAGATGAAAGGCTCTGGCTTAAAATTTGACGATTATTGCCTAATTTTTGAAGTTCATGACGTTTATCGGGCACTAAAATTTCAGCCGCGTTGCTAGGTGTACTAGCTCTTTTATCAGCCGCTAACTCGGCTAGGCTAACATCTACCTCATGCCCAATAGCAACTAGCGTAATAATCCTGCTTGCCGCGACTGCTCTGGTAACTTGTTCTGCGCTGTAAGCCGCTAGGTCTTCCGGACTACCGCCGCCCCTGATTATTACTAGTATTTCTGGTGGATTTGCTAGTTGATTAAAGTGATCAATAGCTTTAATTATCTGCTGCGGTGCAGCCTCACCCTGTACCTGAATATCGGCATGCTGAATATCAACCCCGCCCCACCTGGAGTTTATTATTTTCATAAAATCATGATAAGCGGCCGATTCGTGCGAAGTTATCAGGCCAACACTCTGTGGTGGGTATGGTAAAAACCTTTTTCTTGACTCATCAAACAAACCCTCAACTCTAAGCTTAGCTTCTAGCAGTTGTGCAGCCCGTTTAATTGAACCTTCGCCTACCGGTAGAATGCTAACAACATTAACACTAAAGCCAAATTGCGGGTGCAAACGCGGCGCGCCCCTAACCTGCAGCATAATGCCGTCTTCTAGCGGGCCGGGTAAGCTATACACAGAGCCAAAAAATTTAACACTGGCAAAATCGTCCTTTAAATCAAAATATACCCAACGATTCTTGCTAACCCTAAAGTTAGCCAACTCTCCCACAATCAAGACTGTCGGATAAGTAATTTCCAAGGTTTGGTTAAAAACAGCTACAAAATCACTAACTCCAAGTACTGGTACATCAGCTGGTTCAGGCTTCATCGGCAGTTTTTTTATGTAGATTGCCATAGTAGAAAAAGTAGCCTGGAATAAGCTGAATAGCCATATTTAACACACGGTACATGACTGTTACAGATATACTTAGGCCAGCCGGTATGCCAGCTGCCACAAGCGTAGCTGTCATTAAAGCTTCAAAAATACCTACTCCACCTGGTAAGAAAGAAACTAGGCCCGCAAAATTGGCAATAGCATAAGCTATAATAACTGCCCCCGGGTTCACCCATTGGCCAAAGGCTATATAAACTACATATACTGTTAAAACCTCTGTAAGATTGGCATAAAACGAATACAGTAGCGGTTTTTTTAAACTAGAATAATTCTGTTTTAAAACAATGTAATTTTCGTGTAAATCTTCAAACAGGTTTCGTACACTCGCAACATTTATAGTTTCCGGATGCTTTCGTCTAACGATGTGCAATAAACGATTAATGAACTTGGTTATTACACCAGAGAAGTCTCTGATACGCTGCTTACTGCCTAAAACATACCAAAGCAGAAGTGTAGCAACTACAAGCAATGTAAAAATTGAACCGGCAATTAAAATCATTAATTTATTGGCGTTACCTGCTACCGCCAGAGATAATATGCCAAACAAAAGTAACACTTGAAAAGACACAAATATTAAGATAAACCGTACAAACTGCATCAATGTAGATTTACTGGCTGGAACTTTGTAGTCACGCATTCTAAGGCCAAAGTAAGAAAAGCCTGATACACCGCCGCTTGGGAATACGTGATTTACAAAATTTAACTCCAACTGCACCCGGAACATTGGCTTATATTTAATGCGTTCACCTAGTACGCCTAAGACGTAGCAATATAACCGTGTGTAGGCATCATAATTCCATAGTTGTAGCGGTATCATCAAAAGTAACGCCCAGGTATTGACTTTGCCTAAATTGGCAATTGTATCGCCTATTTGGCTTCTAACTGCATATATTAAAATAGCCAGTGCACCAAAAGTAAGTAAGGTAATAATTAACTTCCAGCGCTGCTGAGTTTTTTTACTTTCAGAAGTCATTATGCCAATTATAGCCTAAAAGTTTATACTACTAATATATGTTTGCCTCACTTTGTATTTTGGGTAGGCAGCCTGCCCTGGGCTTAGCTGAATTGGAAAGTCTTTTTGGGGCTGGTAAAGTACGCCCTGTATTACCGCACGCAGCCTTATTAAATGTTGACCCGGCAAGTGTAGCTTTTAGTTTTTTAGGTGGCACAGTTAAATTTTGCAAGGTTTTAACTGAGCTTGACAGTACCCGGTGGCATGAAATTCAAAAATTTTTAGTTGAATCTGTGCCTAAGCACGCCGGGATGCTTCCTGTTGGTAAGCTTAACTTGGGTTTAAGTGTTTATGGCTTGAAAATTAACCCGCGACAAGTAACTGGCGCAGCTTTAGAGCTAAAAAAGGTGCTCAAAAAAGACGGTCGTTCTGCCAGGATTGTACCCAA
>CAYYAF010000014.1:7536-12361 GCA_964469975.1 uncultured Candidatus Saccharibacteria bacterium | reverse complement strand
CAGCCCAACGACTGCCAGTTAATCGTAAGCCCCGATCAACTACTGGGCGGAGAGCCTTCAAAGTTAATTACCGTTGTTCAGCGGGATGAAAACTCAGTCTCGGTACAGCAAAATACGTTACAAAACGCCAGCTTTCCAAAAAATAACTTATCGTCAGCGGGGCAAGGGACCGAAACAACACTTCCTCCTATTAGCACGGCTTCGGCTTATGCGGTGAGCGGCATATTTATTGGCGGCTCCATCGTAATGATAGATTGGGCCTTTTTTGGCCTGGCAATAATCAAATTTCCACTAGCTTTGCTTAGTAAATTAATCTTTTGGGTGTAGATTTTTAATTTGTTTTTTATAACCAGTGTTTTTATGTAAAAGACCTAAGATAACCGAAAGAACTAAACCGCCGATCAATATTCGGATTGGCGCAGACGTACCAATGCGGTTCACATACCTGGATTGTGGCGCCGAATAAGATAAAAGCCACTGGCGGTTTGCAATTTTTATAGGATCGTCTCGGGTTAGATAATTATCGCTCCAGTTGGGCGACGCATAAATTAGGCTGCCCTTGTCTTTTGAAGCTGAGTTTGTAATATCGGTAATTTTATAGCCAATACCCGGATCCTCATTTTTAAGTGCATCTTTCGGGTTGTAAGACGAGCTAAATGTCAGCGCAACTCCACCTAGAGCCTGGTTAGTTTGGCTATTAAAAACGGGCAAAATAATTAAAAAACCTTTATTGCCGTTTTTAAGTGTAATAATCGGCGTTGCAGCAAAATCCTTGCTAACAATTGCCTGTTTAATGGCACTTTGTACCTCAGGTTCATCATTATAATCTTGGCCTAACAGCTGTTTAATCTCATTTTCCGATGAAGCCCTAACGATAATTGCATTAGATGGTTCCCCGCCGGGGTTTACAGTAATTGGCTCTAATGTGCCAAATTTATAGTTTACCTCTTCTTGCAATTGTTGGTTATCACTTGTATCTGAAAAATACATGTAAGTAACACTGGAAACAAAAGGGTATTTTTGATAAATAGACTGAGCTTTAAAAAAACTATCCCAATTTTTATTGGTAGCAGAGGGGTCACTTACAATATAGGCCGCTGCCGTATTCATAAGGCCAGTATATTCGTTTATTTGAAACGAAACCCGCTTAGTTATGCTACTAGTTTCTGTAGTAAATTTTTGTGAGGCAGTTTTAGTGATAGAATTTCGGGTTGTACCGTATAAGTAAAAAGTGAGCGCCATAATAAACAAAAACGCAACAATAACTATTTGCCGAACAGTAAATACTCCAACTAACTTCTGTCTCATAGCTAGCCATAGTATATCAACTCGCTAGAGCTTATTATATGTAATACGTATCCGCCATGCCTGTTATACTTTATTGGCATGAAGCTACTTAATGGCACTGAATTAGCAGGCTATATTAAAGAACGGCAAGCCAAGGCTGTACGTGGGTTACGGCAGGCTCACAATATTCAACCTAAACTGGCTATTATTCAGTGTAAGGACGACCCTGTTATTAATACTTACGTAAAGCTTAAAAAACGCTATGGCAGCGATATATTAATAGATGTTGATATACACTTTGTACCCCAAGAAGAAATTCCAGGCCTATTACAAAAATTAAATGCTGATGATTCCGTGCATGGAATCATTGTTCAACTACCACTAATAGATTCTGCTAAAACAGAAGAAATTGTGAATATGGTAGTACCAGAAAAAGATGTAGATGCGCTAGGAGTTAAAGCCCAATTTGAGCCAGCTACGCCCATGGCCATCATGTGGCTTTTAAGTGGCTATAACATAGAGCTTAACGGTAAACACATCTTGTTAATTGGCCGCGGCAAATTGGTTGGCGCGCCACTAGAGAAAATTCTTAAAGACTCTGCACTAGATGTTGAGGTCATAGACCGCGAAGCCAAAGATTTAAGCGAGCATACTGTAAATGCCGATATTATCATTACAGCTACCGGCAGTCCGGCTATACTATACTCAGACATGATTAAATATGGGGCTGTAGTAGTGGACGCTGGTGTAGCCAGCGAAAGCGGTAAAACCGTAGGTGATTTATCGCCAGAGGTTTATGACCGTAATGACCTTACTATTACTCCTACCAAAGGTGGCGTCGGACCATTAACGGTTTGTGCGTTGTTTGAGAACGTTATTCGGGCTGCGCGTTTAGCTGTGGGGGACAAAAGCGGTGGCAACTAATATTGGTGTATTTGATTCTGGCGCCGGCGGTGAATCCGTTGCCGCGGCTATTCAAGCAGCTTTGCCTAGCTACCACATAATTTTCCGTGATGACCGGGCACATATACCTTACGGTACTAAAACTATAGAGCAAATCCATACCTTAGTAAGCCCAATAATTGCCGAAATGGCCAAAGAGTGTGAAGTAATTGTGATAGCTTGTAACACAGTAAGTACAAACTTAATTAATGAACTACGCAAGGAAGTAAGTGTACCTTTAATTGCCATGGAGCCAATGGTAAAGCCGGCTAGTCAACTAACCAAATCTAAAATTATAGCCGTGTTTGCTACACCGCGAACACTTGAAAGCAAGCGCTACGCCTCACTAAAAGAACAATATGCCGAGTTTGTAAAAGTACTCGAACCCGATTGCAGCGACTGGACTAGCCTAATTGAAAGCAGCCAAATGGATGAAAAGCGTGTAAAAGATGATATTAATAAAGTTTGCCAAGCTGGTGCCGATGTAATTGTGCTGGGTTGCACTCACTATCACTGGATAGAAAAAGAAATTGTCCAGGCTGCCAATGGACGAGCTCAAGTTATTCAACCCGAACAGCCAGTAATAAATCAACTTAAGCGAGTTCTAAAAATTACCCCATAAGATTCGTTTTCTGATTCTTATGCGGACCCTAAGGCTAGCACTACCTGCTTAAATTGTTCGCCGCGGTCTTTGTAATTTTTGAACATGTCAAAGCTGGCACAGGCAGTAGATAAGAGTACTACGTCACCAGTTTGGGCTTGTTGGCGAGCAGTATTTACAATTTCTGCCATAGTTTGGCCGCTAGGAACAAAATTATGAAAACCAGCGTTCTCTAGCGAGGCTTGAATCTTCCCGGCCATCAAACCAATTAAAACTACTTTGCGTACATTATTAGTAGCCACAGTTTTAGCTAGCTCATCGTAGCTTGCTCCTTTGTCTGAACCGCCCAAAATTACAATTTTAGGCTCTTTAAAGGCTTTTATAGCTACAATAGCGGTTTCAGGTGTGGTGCCAAACGAATCATTATAAAACTTAGTCCCATCAACTTCTCGCACAAACTCTAGCCTATGTTCAAGGCCTGTAAATGACGTTAATACCGATCTTATGGCTTCTATATTTTGAGTAATTTGCCAAACGGCTGTTATAGCGGCACAAACATTTTGGTAGTTATGCTCACCAAGTAGCTTTAATTCATCTGTTCTGCAAATAGATTGGTTATTAATCTTAATTTCACCATTCTCAACTGCGGCCCCAGGTGGGCTAAAGTAAGGTATTTGACTGCCGTCGCTAACACTAATAACTTGTTGGGAGTTATTATCACCACCAAAGTAAATGGCGATATCTTCAGGTTTTTGCCATTTAAATAATTGCTGTTTGGCTGTAATGTATTCATCTATGTTTTCATGCCAATCCAGGTGTTCGCTCACGACCATTAAACAAACGGCAATATGTGGTGAGTATTTAAGGTCAATTAACTGAAAGTTGGCTAGTTCCAACACCACCCAATCATCGGGCTGAATGCCAGCTTTCAACATATCAAGCGGCGGCGTGCCAATATTGCCCCCAAGGTGGACGGTTTTACCATCAGTCTCCAGCATTTTAGCAATTAGGGTAGAAGTAGTGCCTTTGCCTTTGGTGCCGGTTACGCCAATGATGTTTTTACTTGGGCAAACCTTAAAGAATTCGCTTGTAACAGTAGTTACTTTGTTAACTATAGCTGGTGAACTAGCTTTAATAATGTCGGTTGGGTGTACGCTGGGTGAACGCACTAACAGATCGAATTGGTCTAAATTGGCCAGGTAATTTATACCAAGTTGTTTATTAACATCTGGCGGTAAATCAACAGCTTCGTTTAAATCACAGACAGTTATTTGGTTATCTGATGAGTGCCAATATTCATAGGCAGAGCGGCCTTGCTCACCGTAGCCTAAAAGTGCAATTTTCATAATAACTATTTAGCGTGCAGCTGTTCTTTTACTAGGTCGGCCACTTGTTTAGGTGTCATATCGGCCTTAAGGATTACGGCACTAACGCCTAGCTTTTTAACATCTTCGGGAATTTCTTGCTCACCAACG
Source organism: uncultured Candidatus Saccharibacteria bacterium (assembly GCA_964469975.1). GTDB lineage: Bacteria > Patescibacteriota > Saccharimonadia > Saccharimonadales > JANWIN01 > CAYYAF01. The sequence continues at coordinate 8,056 of CAYYAF010000014.1, read as the reverse complement.
TTAGTTAGAATTATCACCTTAATATTTTTACCCCAATCTGTCTTACGCATGGCGGCCAGCATTTCATCCCCGCGCATTTCCGGCATCATAAGATCTAGCAAAATAATATCTGGCTTAATGCTTTCAGCTAGCGCTAAACCTAATTTACCATTATCAGCTGTTTCTACAGTATAACCTTCAGCTTCAAACTTAATACGGTACATCTGACTAATAGCCAGATCGTCTTCAACAATCGCAATTTTGGCCATAAAGCTATCTTACGAGAACTTTACTTCTGTTACAACTATCTATCTTTAGGCAATAACTTTTTTTACAGAATCGACTACTTCTTGCGGCGTGTAATGAGCCTTTACTACAAAATCAGATACACCCAATTGATTAACAGATGGATAAGCCTCGTCTTTACTAACATTAGTTAAAATAATAACCTTTATATCCTTGCCCCAATCTGTTTTACGCATAGCTGCCAGCATTTCATCCCCGCGCATTTCCGGCATCATAAGATCTAGCAAAATAATAT
>CAYYAF010000014.1:0-7436 GCA_964469975.1 uncultured Candidatus Saccharibacteria bacterium | reverse complement strand
CTGGCTTGGTTTTTTCGGCAACTTCTAAACCGCGTTTACCGTTTTCAGCCGTAGCAACTTTAAAGCCCTCGGCCTCAAACTTAATTCGGTACATTTCCCGAATAGCTTGGTCGTCTTCGACTATTGCAATGGTGTGCGCCATTTTCTTCTTCCTAACTTAAAAACGAGCCCATTCAGTACTAATATAGCACCAAATGTTCCCGTTTGTCTGATAAAGATCTATTTCAGTTGTAACGCTTAAGCTTTATTTTGTCAAGAAAATTACCCTAATCTTTCATTACTGGATTACAATACCTTATAGGAGGTTAGCCTATGTATACCTCAATTTTTATTATCTCAAGCATTATGCAGGCGGTAGTGACCTTTAATATTTATAAAAAAGGGCACAAGAACCTATCCTACTTACTGTTCTTTATTATTAGTATTGTTACTTGGTGCTGGGTATTTGCAAACTATTTAAGTGTAGTGTTTTTACACGAAAGTTATTTGATTTATATAGTCAGATTTATAATGCTCCTAGCTGTCATTCAAACGTGTTTGTTTTATTTGTTTGCGCAAAAATTTCCCAGCAAAGATTGGAATAAACTAGATTTAAGGTTCATAAATTACTTGGGTTTTGCTCTCATAACATCACTGGTAGCTATTTCTCCGTACATGTTTAAATCTGTTGCGGTTATAGATGGCGTTATCCATATGCAGGTACAGCCAGGTATCGTGGTCTTTATTACGTTTATCGGTTTTTCTGTCATAAATGCATTCAAGGTGTTATTTAATAGATTCCGTACTTCCGCTGGCCTGAAAAGGACTCAGTTATTAATATTGTTTTTTGCTGCCACTATTAACTGGATCATCATTCCTTTGACCAACTTTGTTCTTACATTGACACTTAAAAACTTGCTTTTTGTAAAAGCTAGCCCTATTTACGGTCTGTTGTTCTCCTCGGTTATTGCCTATGCATTAGTAAGGCACCATTTGTTTGATGTGAAAAAGGCTCTAAGGGACTCCATAATTCATGTTTCTTATTATCTTAGAAATCGCCGAAATAAAGCCTTGCAGTACTACATGTTTCAGTCTTTAGTTTATGGCTCGAGCTCAAATCATATAACACTGGACTTTTCCGATGTTAAAGATCTGGACAACGAATCCGTTATTTTATTCAATTATTTGCGTAACTATATGAAAATGCGTGGTAAAAATATTTACTTCATTGGTTATACAGAAAAAGTGTTTAAGCAACTATATCGTGCTTAAATTAAAATTTTATATCTGTCTTTTGGCCGGCATAGTTTCCGCCAGTACATCTTGGATAACATTAATAACCTGGGAAGGCGTGTGATGAGCCTTAACTATATACCTATCAACATTTAAAAAGCGTAATCCGTGAGGAGCCTCATCCTTACTAATATTAGTTAAAATAACCACTCTTATTTTGGCTCCCCATTTAGTTTGTCGCAGTTTTTCTAGCATTTCATCACCACTCATTACTGGCATGCGTAGATCTAGCAGTATAAGATCTGGTGTGAATTCTTTACAAAGTTCATAACCCGTTTCACCGTTATGAGCTGTTTTTACATTGTAGCCATCGTGCTTCAATTTAAATTCATACATACGGCATATAGGCAGATCATCCTCTATAACCGCAATTTTTTGCGGAGCTACCTTTTTAAGATCCATATAAATTTCCTTATCCAATAAGTATGTAGTTTATTTAATATTAATATATTCGCTAAAATTGAAGTATAGATTTATACAAGTACTAAAGCAACAACTTAAATGCTTTCTCTTGAAGACAGTAACTCGTTTAAGCCCGTGCCGTTTTTACCATTTTCAGCATCTTGAATTGTTGTGCTAGCTTTAATGTCTAGAGTGGCTTCATTAGCTTCATCTGGTTCTATTGACTCTTTTTGGCGCTTGGCTTTTTCACCCCTGCTTAAAACAAACTGTAGCACTATTGCACCAGCAGCTACTCCATACCAAAGGCGAGTATTATTGATTATGTCCATTACGTGTTTAGCTCTTTCAACATCACCATTTCCAAGAGCTTCAACTATTATAGTGCCTCCAATCCAACCAATACCAAACGCGCCCGCACCTGCATCTGCAGCAACCGCTAAGTTAACTTTTGAAGCTTCTTTTTTGGTATACCCGTTAGTATGGGCTGTACCGACGTAGGCAGTAGACCCAAACTGAAGAGCTGACAAAGAACGCCTTACATGCATACCTACTTTACCTGTGATGCGTTTTCTAAGACTTTGCTTTGGCAAAGCATAGACTTCACCCTTAAGTTCTTCCGCAGATTTAATTCCTGGTAAACCCTCAGTAAAAACATCCACTGCTCCTGGAAAACTCTCCTTAGCTTTTTCAACAGTTTTGGGACCGCGTGCCAGAGTTTGATTAAAAATCTCACCCACACCACCAACCCAAGCGCCGTATGCTAGGCCTGCCGCTATACCAGTATAAAGTCCATTGTGAGTATGTTTTAAGACGTTTGTCGCTACTTTAGGCACGAATATTAACGATACTGCCATTCTATCGGCAGCTTGACTGCCTCCCATTAAAGCTAACCACCCAATAGTTCTTACTTTATTTTCACTATCACGGTAGTCCTCGGGAATAGTTTTTAATACGTCAAACGATCTGTACCTTACATTATTTGCATATACAATAGATGGCCGACTTGTAATTTCGTCATGAAGCCTGTGGCCAAATTCGCCGACATCAGTCGAGAGACGCTTAACCATTTCTTTGGAAAGCGAGGCAGACTGCATACCGGCTATTGTGTCTAAACTTGGCGTTGAATTTGTCCCAAAACCAACTATATCTGGCCTTACCAATGCCAGTTCTTCGGGAGATATATATTCACTTTGCCGGTGTGCTACATCTGTCATAGTGAATATATTATAACATAAGCACCATAATTTAGTCAAGTCTGTTAAAAGTGCTAGATTGACTTATTAACAAGCTTATGTTAATGTAAAAAAGCACTTTAGTAGATAAATCGACGTTGCAATCCATATTATTATATATTGATGGCAACGTCGATTTATATTTAGAATAAGGAAATATTTATGAAAATTCGTCTTACTTCTGGAATAGGCACTGGTCCGACTAAGTTGGCCGCCTTCGACGCTGCTCTTAATCACGCAGGTGTGGCCAATTATAACTTAATTCGTCTGAGCTCTGTTATACCTCCACTGTCAGAAGTCGAAATACATGATAAAGCGCTGCCAGAAGTACCTGGAGAATGGGGCGATAGGCTATACATTGTTATGGCTGATGCCAGAGTAGACACTCCTAATACTGAGGCCTGGGCAGGTATAGGGTGGGTACAGGATAAAGAGTCCGGCAAAGGCTTGTTTGTAGAGCATGAAGGCAAGAGTAAAACGACAGTCGAAGAAGACATTAGGCAAAGCCTGCAAGCCTTAATGGCTACTCGTAATGTTGATTTTGGCAAGATTCAGATGCGGGTTGTAGGTCGAATGTGCAAACATGAACCTGTTTGTGCTCTAGTTGTGGCTGTTTATCAGTCCAATGAATGGGTAAATAAGTAATTTAATGAATACAGATCAATTACCAACTCCTGGATCGAGCGGCAACTTTTTAACACCCGAAGAAGTTCAGGTATCCTCAGAGGCTTATACAAACTATAGAAACCATAGCGATCAAGCCATAAGAATTGGTATTTTTGGGGAAGACCTAGAAAAGGCTTTAAATAATCCAGATACTCTTTTTCTAGAAACTAAAGATAACGACGGAACTTTAACAAAGCTGCCCTTACTTGTGCCAATTGATGATTTAGAATGGTATAACAAAGAGTTAATGAAACGAACGTATGGTGAGGATACAAGAGCCTTTGCCTATGTTCATCCTCCTATTTCTGACGATGAAGCACAAAGCCGAGCAGTAGAACTTATAAAATCAAAAGTTGAAGAAGGACATGTTGTGCTAACCGATGTATATAGTGATGACGGCTCAAGCCCAATAGCCAAAGTTATCCAAGAAGCTCAAGCTGGTAGCTACAGCTTGGAAGCTTTTGGCGGTGATACCGAAAGTAGAGCAGATGTATTTGCCGGAGCAGTAGTATTTAATGATGAGCATAAAATTGTTTCAGCTCCAAGTTTGTATGAATCATACGAACAAGCAGTTAAGAACGGTGAAATCCTCTTTGATGACCAGAATGGTACAGCGCTCGCTTCTGTCATAGAAGGTGAAGAGGCCGAGCGGGTATGGGGAATTTATGAAAAGCCATTTGAAGGGCTCGGCGAAAACGATCCAACGTATGCCGGATTTGATAAAGAATCTTTACTAGATATACTTAAAGACCCTGAGGTAGCCAAAATCGTTAACAGAGCTAATGGAGAAATTACTACTCTTTGTATATTCCTACAGAATTTTGATAAAGCACCCTGGTTTAACAAGGATTATTACAAGAAGCACTACCCAGAATACTATCAGACTAATAATGTTCTGATGTTTCCTGGGATTGTATCGGACGAAAACAAGCGAGGTAACAATTATTCGGCTGATGTCATTAATCTAACTGCTCAAGTATTAGCAAGGCGTGGTAGCAGTGTACTTGTTACGTTCGAATGCACTGAAGTTAGTACTACTTATATACCACAATTAGTAACCGCAGCTGTTAATAACACGGGCATTTCTGAAATTTCTGGATTAGAAAATCCGATGAGTGTAATTAACTACTTCGCTATCAAGAAGAAGTAGCTTTTTTGATTGTATATTTTGTAAGAAAAGATTCATTTAAATAGGATTCTTTTAGTTCTCTTAGGCCTGGAATTCCTAGATCTTGCTCCCAATTAATATACTTACATCCGTAATGTTTTAATTCCTTTGCAACGATATTAGATAGAAAAACATCAACATGTGCAAAATCTAAGATTGCTTTCTGAAAATGACAAATAGCAAAGTCTTTTTGAACTAGTTCATTAATTGAAAAACCAATACATGTCCCATCAATAAAAACCTGTATGCCAACTAGGCCATGAAGTTGAGGTGAATAATCTAACAGTTGTTGGAGTGCTTTTTTCTCTCTATGAAAATCGTCGTCTTTTTTTTCTTTATTGACAGTCCAATCATTAAACGTTTTTATAATTTCCTGCTTAGTTTCCTCATTTTTAAAATTGATTTTCTTTAAAATCAAATCATCGCCATAAGTTCTAAAGAATTTGCTCACCTTATTACGTTTAACCTTAAAGTGTCCGCCGCTCATATCAGCCTGACCAACAATATGGTATATATAATCAAACTGATCCCTATCTTTCTCAATCTGTAAATCCGCTACTTTACTTATATGTTCAATTACTAGTTCGGGAACTAGATTAATTTTTCTGGTTATCTCCAGTAGCGCATTCAGCGACTCATCAATTTTTTGATCGCCAATTAAAGAATAAACTGGCTCACCGGTTAGATAATCTGGCAGTTTGATTACTAAATTTTCATTTAAGTCCGAAATTTCAGTTGATCCATCAACATTCCAGCAAAAAAGACTTGTAAAGTTAAAATCAGAATATGGCTCAAACTTATCCGTGTAAGTCTGGACTTCTTTTTGGTGGTTTATGCCAAGTTTTGTAAGTTCTGGAAATTTTGCAATCATTCTGTTCTGAACCTAGATTAACCCCTATGATATACTTTTCAAAGGATAAGTGGAATGCTCTTAAAAATATTTTCTTATATACCGGCCATCTTAGGATTGTTTACGATAGGCTTTTTTGTATACCTAAATAATCCAAAAAACATAAAAAATAGAATATTTGCTACTTTAAACCTTTTTATTGGCTTGTGGCTGTTTTGCTTGTTTATAGGTGACACAACCCAGAATATAACTGTGGCCCTTTGGGCTTTAAGATTTGGCCTATTTTTTGGCGAACTTATGTTTCTTATGTTCTATTATTTTGCTCTTGTTTTTCCTTCTAGATCAGTTATAAACAAAAAAAAGCAAATACTTTACTCTTTACCGATACTTATCACTAGTTTCTTGCTGCTCACCCCTCTAGGTGTTCAAAGTGTTAGCATCCAAGACTTTGGCGTTCAGCCAGAAAAACTAGGTATTTTATATACGTTCTCTGACGTTTTAGGCATCGTTTATTTACTCGCAGGAATTGTAATTCTGCTTATTAAGTACAGACGTTCAAGCATTCAAGAGAAAAACCAAATAAGATTTATTTTATTCGGCCTTAGTTTTGCAATTGTTATAAATATTTTTACTGGTCTTGTACTTACATTACTTAAAGTAGATACAGATGTTATTTTGTTTGGAAGCTTTTCATTGTTTATCTTTTCAGCTTTTGTTGCCTACACAATTCTAAAACATGGTTTCTTAGATGTTAGGTTAATTGTTGCCAGAACAATGGGCTATGCTCTTACAATCGCCACTATTGCTGGCATATACTCGGCAATTCTGTTTGGAATATTATCGCGCTTTATTGGCACCGAACAGGTATCAACAGCCCAACAGTTTATATATATATTGCTTGCCGTTTTCTTGGCTTTTACATTCCAGCCAATCAAGCGGTTCTTTGACAAGCTAAGTAACAAACTTTTTTATAGAGATGCCTATGAACCCCAAGTTCTACTTAATCAATTAAGCTCTCTATTAGTTTCCTCGATAGATTTAAATAAAATACTTCAAGATAGTGCCGATATTATTCAATATTACTTAAAATCAGGCTACGTAGTTTTTCATATTAATAAATCGAAAGGATCTGATGCGGGCTTTTTAGGTAAAGGCGACATAAACGTTGAAGATTTTGAAAAAAAGTTTAAGGCACTAATTACTAGACTAGCCGGAAAAATTATTGTTCCTGAAGACGTAACTGAAGAAAACGATACGCTCAGACGCGATCTATTAGATCTAAAGATATCTATAGTTGCCAAAATGCAATCTTTAACTCAGCAAAATACCACAGTAGGCTACTTGATTTTAGGTCCTAAAAAGAGCGGCGATTTATACAATCAACAAGACCTAAGAGCTATAAATATTATTGTTGATGAATTAGTAGTTGCCGTACAAAATGCCCTGCGCTTTGAAGAAATTAAACAATTTAATGTCACCTTACAGGAAAAAGTAGAAGACGCAACGCATAAATTACGCTCTGCAAATGATCGTTTGCGACAGCTCGATGAGACGAAGGATGAGTTTATTAGTATGGCTTCTCACCAGCTGCGTACGCCTCTAACCTCAGTTAAAGGTTATGTAAGTATGGTGCTTGAAGGCGATGCTGGCAAAATAAGCGAAAACCAGCGCAAACTGCTAGATCAGTCATTTTTAAGCGCTCAGCGTATGGTTTACCTTATTGCTGATTTGCTTAACGTTAGCCGTTTGCGCACGGGCAAGTTTGTAATAGACGCTGCCCCAACAAACCTAGCTGATTTAGTTGAAGGTGAGCTAAAGCAATTAGTAGAAACAGCCAAATCACGAG
>CAYYAF010000013.1:0-12812 GCA_964469975.1 uncultured Candidatus Saccharibacteria bacterium | reverse complement strand
GCTTTGCGCTCTTTTCTAACAATAGCTTTAATTCGACGATCGCGTTTACTAACAGTTTTTTCAAAATATTGGTTCTGCTTAACAATAGCTGGCATACCAGATTGCTGAACTTTACGATTAAAACGTCTAAGTAAATTCTCTAATGATTCTTTAGAATCCTTGCGTGTAACTTGTATCATATGGTCGCATTATAACCTATTTCTTATCTGTTGCCAAGGGAATAATTGATGGTCCAGCTTTAAACATTTGGATACAGTACAAGAAAGAAATGAGTAGCGGAGCAAGCCGTACGATTGGTACGGTGAGCGAGCAACGTAATTTCTGACACAGTAATGTGCCAAAAGTAACAACAGAGTTTTTGGCTCTGCCAGAAAGTAGGCTGTTACGGTGTTTAAAGCTGGTTACGTTTTTGGCTCATGCGTTGCGATTTTAACACTATGCTTTGAAGCTCTTTAAAAATAGCAAAGTGTTTATTAGTGTGATAAATCTTAGTGTTGCCCTGGCGCTCAGAAATTAAAAAGCCGATTTTTTCTAGTCGTTTTAATTCACGCTGAATGTTGCCAGCATCTTCTTTAATAAGCTTAGCAAGACCACGAACATGGGTTTTAAAATCTGGGTACTTTGCATAGACAACAATGATCTTGCGTCTAACTCGAGAGGTAATAAATGTATCTAACATAAGCCTTTATTGTTATATGAACAACGTAAAGTATAGCGACTACCTTGCGACATATCAAATTTTTTTGTCAGACAAGCATATAATAGACGTACTATGGCTTATTACGAGGTATTGGCCGGTAGCTTGCGTTATCATGGCGAGGAGGCCTTAACTTACTATTGTGACTCAACCTTATTGAGAGGTGCGATTGTTGAGGTACCACTACGTAATCAGCAAGTTCTTGGTATTGTTTTGGAATCTGCTGACGAACCAAAGTTCAAGACCAAATCAATTACCAGGATTTATGATCTACCACCGCTCCCAGAAGCCAGTTTGCAGTTGATGGAGTGGCTGAAGACATACTACCCTGCGCCACTGGGAGCCATCACTAATCAATTTCTGCCAAGTAATTTAACTAAGAAATTAGCAGACAATCAGATCCAAACTGCTAAAACTAAGATTTCGCTGCTACCACCTTTGACTAAAGAACAGTCCGAAACCTTAAAAAATATCAATAACGGAAGTCACAAGGTATTTTTGCTTCATGGCGATACCGGTACAGGTAAAACTCGAGTTTATTTGGAACTCGCTAAGAGACAGCTGAATATGAATAAAGACGTGTTGATTCTGACTCCCGAAATTGGTCTAACACCTCAGCTTGTTAAGGAGTTCGAGAAAATATTCCATCAGCAAGTAGTGGTCTGGCACTCTAACCTAACACCGGCCGAGCGCCGCAAAGCCTGGCTCAAATTACTGCAAACTGGTCAGCCGACAATAGTTATTGGACCACGTTCGGCCCTGTTTGCACCCTTCAGAGACTTAGGGTTGATTGTAGTAGATGAAGCCCACGAACAAGCCTACAAGCAAGAACAGCAACCTCATTACCAAGCCTTACGAGTCGCCGGACAGCTCGCAAAGCTACATAAAGCAATTATGGTAATGGGCACGGCTACCCCTAGTGTGGTCGACTACTATATTGCCGAAGCCAAGGGATTACCCATTCTACGAATGCAAGAAATGGCCGTGAAAACTTCTAACAACAAAGCTGATATTAAATTAATTGATGCCAAAGATAAGCAAAAGTTTAGTCGTAACTATCTGCTATCAGATGAGCTTTTGGATAACATTGGCAAGGCTCTGAAGTTCGACCACCAATCTTTAGTGTTTCTGAATCGGCGCGGCACCGCCCGTTTAGTGCTGTGCCAAAACTGTGGCTGGGAGCAACACTGCCCAAATTGTGACTTACCATTGACTTATCATGGTGATGCTCACCACATGCGTTGTCATACCTGTGGCTACCGTGCTTCTGCCCCCGTTCTCTGCCCAGTTTGCCGTAGTACTGACATTATATATAAGAGTGTTGGTACAAAGTCCTTGGTCGACATTTTAGCTAAATTCTTCCCGGACGCTACTATAAAACGTTTTGATACCGACAACACCAAAGACGAAAAATTGGAGCAAAATTACGCTGCCTTATCTGATGGCAAAGTAGATATTGTGGTTGGCACTCAATTAATCACCAAGGGCTTAGACTTACCAAAGCTAGGCTTTGTGGGTGTAATCACGGCCGATAGCGCCTTGTCTTTCCCTGATTATACAGCTGATGAACGGACATATCAGTTGCTCAGTCAGGTTATTGGACGAGTTGGTCGTGGCCACCAAGCCGGAACAGCTGTTGTACAGACCTATCATCCAGATAATCCAAGCATACTGGCCGCCATAGATAAGAACTGGGGTGAATTTTACCAAGCTCAAATAAAAGAACGGCAGATGTTTCGCTTCCCGCCGTTCTGCTATCTCTTAAAGCTATCAACGACTCGAAAAACTCCCTCTGCTTCATCGTCGGCTGCCGAGAAGCTACAAGCAGAGTTGCGTAGTCTGGGACTCAAGATTGAAATCATAGGCCCCAGTCCATCTTTTTACGAGAAATCTCGCGATGGTTATCGTTGGCAATTAGTCATCAAATCCAAGCAACGTTCTGATCTGATAGAAGTAATTAAAGTTCTGCCGGCTGGTTGGACTTACGATATTGACCCAACTAGCTTACTGTAATCTGTTGTTCCCAGATACAGCCCCATAGTTTATACTGACTGGAAATGAAGGCTTCAAAAGATAGTATTATTTCTCTGCCAAACGAACATCTAAGACAACGCTCAAACAAGGTTGGCTCAGTTAGTACGGCTATAAAGCAGGTAATTCAAGATATGAAAGATGCTACGTTAGACTGGGAAAAAAGCCGTGATCATGAAGTTGGCGTAGCTTTGGCAGCTGTACAAATAGATAAATTAGAACGGATTATCATTGTCCGCAATAATCCTGATGATAAAAAAGACACTGGTTTTAGTGTTTTTATAAATCCAGAAATAACTAAATTTGAAGGTGCTAAAACCAGTGATTTTGAGGGTTGCTTAAGCGTGCCGGATATTTATGGCAAGGTGCCGCGTTATAGTAAAGTTCGTGTAAAAGCTCTGGATGCAAATGGTAAAATCGTTAAGGTTACGGCAGAGGGATTTTTGGCCCGAGTATTCCAGCATGAAATTGATCATTTGAATGGCAAAGTTTTTATTAATCATATAAAGAATAACCGCCAAGCTTTTTATAGGCTTATGCCAGACGGCGAACTTCAACAGTTAGATTATGAAAAAGACATTAGGCAAAATAGTATTCTTTGGTAGCGGCCCGGTAGCAGCAGCGTCCCTGCAAAATCTTGCTGGGCATTTTGAGATTGAAGCAGTAGTTACTAAGCCTTCTGTTGCTCAAGACATGGTCAATCTCCCGGGATTAGCCAAGGATACCTGTATTTATACTGTCAAAGATCGTCAAGAGCTCGATAAACTTATTGATGATGATTTATTTAAAACTTCACTTGGTGTAATTGTTGATTTTGGTGTAATTGTTTCACTAAAAGTAATTGACTACTTTGAGCTGGGTATTATTAATTCCCATTTTTCACTGTTACCGCGTTGGCGCGGTGCTGATCCTATCACTTTTGCGATTTTGAATGGCGACACTAAAACTGGTGTAAGTTTAATGCTGATTGACGAAACACTTGACACTGGTAAAATTCTGGTGCAAAAGAGTATGAAAATTGCGCCTGATGAAACTACACCTTCGCTAACCACTCGTCTAATCAAACTTAGTAGCGAATTGCTGGTTGAGTATATCCCGCATTATATGGCTGGCCAGGTTAAGCCTCGTTCGCAGCCGCATCCCGATCGAGCTACTTATTCCCGAAAACTAACCAAGGCAGATGGTCTAATTGATTGGCGTAAGCCCGCAAAGCAGATTGAACGGGAAATTCGTGCCTATGCCGGGTGGCCTAATAGCCGGGCTGAGCTAGCTGGTAAAGAAGTAATTGTTACTAAAGCTAGTGTGATTGATAAAAAAGGAAGACCGGGCGCAGTTTCTACTAACGACAAGACCTTAGTAGTCTATTGTAGTCATGACGCTTTGGTTATTGAGATGCTTAAACCGGCTGGAAAATCGGAAATGACAGCTCAAGCCTTCTTGGCCGGCTATAAACAGTTTCTAAATCACTAAGCTGCGGGGGGTTGCTGACTGGCGGCAATAATTTGCGGGGCGCTGGCTTTAATTTCTTTTTTAAGACTTTCTAGCTCATCAGCTACTACTTGCTTATAGTCTGGGAAATTAGATTCCAGCCATTTTAAAGCGCCAGCTTCATCATTACGATCTATAAAAGCCTCAAACTCATCTAATTGCTCGTTGGTCATTTGCTCGGCCAGTTTCATACCTACGCGCATTTCAAGCGTCTCATAAATATGCGCCAACATCTTATTTTTATCTTCTGTTGGTAATGAACCGAGTCCCAGTTCTTGCAGCAAATTATCGTCTAGTTTAAACATCTAAGGTCCTTTCTTTGTTATATTTTAGCAAACTAATAAGCTAATGAATGATAAGTAAAATTAACAGCAGTACACAAATTATTATGCCCGCCAAAAAGCCTTTTTTAACGGCCTGAGTATACATATTACCAGCTACAGCTTTGGCATTTTGAGTAGCAGGAATATTATTTGTAGCTTGTGTGGCAGGCGGCCTATAGCGGTTTAAGCGTTTACTAAAATAAATACTGTACGGAGTGGCTACTGCTGGTGTTGCTGCCTGGTCGGCTGGTTCATCATCTTTTATTTCGTGACGCCGTTCATATAGACTCTCTACGGCAATGTTTTGTTCAGCAGCGGCCTCAACTTTATGTTGAACTACCTCTGGCCGCTCAATTGGTGAAATATGCAATAATTCTTGCTTTAAAGCCTGCTTTTGCAGCTCCGGTAATATGTCTCTGTTAGGCTTTAACTGGTCATTCACTTGAGTATTTTCCGGTTGAGGGCTAGATACTGTCTCGTTTTGTACCTCTGGTTTTAGATAAACTCTTTGTAGCTCGGGTGAATTATAGGTAAGAATCTTCTGTATATTTTCTGGCTGGTCATCTAACCGGCGCTTAAACTCAGCTTGCTGCTCTTTTATAAGTCTTTGCTCTTCTTTTGTGGTTTTAGCTTGTTTTTTTAGGCTTCTAACTTCATTTTTCAGTCGTCTTTCCTTGCGGCGGCGCTTAAACTCAACATAATCGAGTTCGCTTTTTACTTCTTTGACTTCCGTTTTTGAAGCAGGAGCTACTTCTGAAGTATTAACTCCTCCTAAATTTTCTGGTGCAGGACTTGATTGCTTATTTATTAGGTCCCTAAGTTCTTCTTCGGTTGGACTTCTAAGTTCAGTGGACGGTTTAGATTGATAACGCTGAATAGCTTCTTTAGATACTGGCAATAAGCCTTCGTCATTTATTTCTTCTGCTGGCTTATCTTCTAGTGGTTCGATTTTAGGCTCTTCTTCGTTGTTTTTGTCTACTTGCTCAACTGTTTTTGAATTGTTTGATTCTACTTGTTCTGTAGGCTCAATAGTTTGCTTAGCTGCTTTTTCTGGTTGAGTATCTAGCTGAACCTCGCGCCTAAAAATACCCTGAAACGCTCGGCGGATTCTCTCACTAAATCTAAGCTTTTTAGTGTCTTTTTTTTCTACTTCGTCGCTATCTTCTTCTTTATCTTCAGATTTTTCCATTTCCAGAGGCTGGTTACGCCGCCATAACCAATCAGTCATAAAGTTACCTCTTAAAAACCGACGCTTGGGGCCACCCGATTTTTCTTCATCAGCTATTTGCTGAGGGGAATTTTCCATCTTATACTTTCAAAAAATCTATAGGCTGCGTTCAATGCTCTGGCGTGTATAGAACGCTAATTTATCACCTTCTTTAAGCTCAACTCTACTACTGGTTTTAAGGCTAACACCACACATTTCACCTTCAATTACTTCAGTGGCATCCTGCGGGCCACGTTTCAAATTGGTAGCTTCAGCCTCGGCTAATGTTTCTTTGCCACGTTTAACTTTTACTAGTGCTGGAACGGTTAATTTGCCTTTAGTAACTTCACCACCACAAATAATCTCGGTCTTAGTTAATTTAAACACACCCTTTACTATAAGTTGGCCTAGGTCTTGTTCTACCACTTCGGGTACTAAAAGTTTAGAAAGTTCCTGCTTAGCATCATCAATAAGTTCATATATAACACTGTACAGTCTAACGCTAACTTTATCGCGGCCAGCAATGCGTTTAATGTTGTTAGCCATAGCTACATTAAAGCCGTAAATAACAGCTCCACTGGTATGAGCCAAATGAACATCGTTTTCAGTAATCGAGCCAATGCCAGAACCAACTACTCTTACAGCTACCTCTTCACTATCAAGTGACTTTAAGCTATCAATTACAGATACTAACGAGCCTTGTACGTCTGCTTTTACTAAGATATTTAATTCATTTAATTGATTAGTGCGGTTGATTATTCTAATTAAATCACTGCTGCTTAAATCTGCTTTAGCTGAACTATTTTGGCGAGTTAATTGCGTACTTTGGGCTGCTTCACGGGCTTGTTTTTCAGTTTTTACAGCACTGAATTCATCGCCAAATTCGGGCAGTTGTTTAAAGCCGGTTATAACTACCGGCATAGATGGTTCAGCCTTTTTGATTGGCTTGGAATCGGTGGTTTCAAGTGTCCGAATTTTGGCATATGTTGTGCCAGCTACAACAAAGTCAGTATCATTTAGCGTGCCTTCTTCTACTAAAGCTACAGCCATAGCCCCTCTACCGTGTTCCATATGCGATTCAATCACTAAACCTCTGGCCGGCACATTCTTTGCAGCTTTTAGTTCTTCTACTTCAGCAACCAGTAAAACCATATCAAGCAGTTGATCAATGCCTTGACCGGTTTTAGCCGAAACTTCAACTGTTACGGTATCGCCACCCCAGCCTTCTACCAGCAGATCTTGTTCGGCCAGCTGCTGTTTTACCCTATTGGGATCGGCGCCATCCTTATCTACTTTATTAATGGCTACAATAATTTTTACACCGGCCTTACGGGCAAAACGAATGGCTTCAATAGTTTGGGGTTTAACACCATCATCGGCTGCTACCACCATTATTACTAGGTCAGTTAGCTGAGCACCGTGCTCCCTAAGGGCGGCAAAGGCCTCGTGGCCAGGCGTATCCAAAAAAGTAATTGGTTTGCCGTTGTGTTTGATTTGATAAGCCGAGATATGCTGGGTAATGCCGCCGCGCTCACTTTTAGCAACTTCGGCTTCTCTGATGGCGTCTAGTAAGGTAGTCTTGCCGTGGTCTACATGGCCCATTACAGCCACTACTGGTGGGCGGGCTTCGCCACTGTTAGCCTTGCGTTTTTCTCGTACACTTGTAACTGGCTCAGCCGATTTTTTAGTTAAATCAATATCTAGCTCAAGCTCGCTAGCTATAATTTGGGCCGTTTCAAAATCTATACGCTCGTTAACAGTGGCCATAACACCATTTTTCATAAGCTCTGTTATGAGCTTACTTACAGGTATCATAAGCTTGTCAGCGAGTGCGCCCACGGTTATAAAGTCATCTATTTCTACGGTTGTAGCCATAAGCGTCCCTTTCTGGCAAAGCTTGCCTTACATTTACTTTGTAGCCTTTTTCTTCTTAGCATCTTTCAAGCTAAGCGCAATTTTGCGGGCTTCACTGTCAATATCAATTACTTTGAACTGCTTTTTTTCGTTTAACTGAAAGATCTTTTCTGGATCCACACTGTCGTCACTGCTCATTTCTGATACGTGCACTAATGCCTCTACCGCTGGTGAAAGCTGTACAAACGCCCCAAATGGCGTAATACGGGTAACTTTACCTTCTACTTCGTCGCCCTTTTTAAAGGCCTTAACTTCATGAAGCCAGGGGTCTTCGGTCATCTGTTTGAGGCTTAAGCTTAGACGGTCTTTATCTATAGCAATAATCTTGGCTTTAACCGTTTGGCCAGTTTTTACGTAATCCTGCGGGTTTTCTACCCTCTCCCAGCTAATTTCTGAGATGTGGATTAGACCTTCAATGCCATCTACGTTTACAAAGGCGCCAAAGTCTATAACTCCGGTTACAACGCCTTCTACTTCGTCGCCAACCTTTAGTTCACTAAAGCGGGCTTGCATATCATCTTTAATAGCTTCTTTTTCAGAGAAAATCAGTTTATTGTCTTTGCGGCTAATGTCCAAAATACGAACCCTTATAGGTTTATTGGTCAGTGAGTTAAGCTTTTGCAAAATTTCGTCTTTATCAGCCCCAGATACCCTAGGGTAATGACCCGCTGCCAGTTGTGAAACTGGTAAGAAACCACGGATACCTTCTAGTTCTACTAGCAGGCCACCGCGATTAGCGTCGTACGGTATTATGTCAATTACTTCCTGGGCTTCAAACACGTGTTGCAACTCGTCCCAACCACGGTCTTTAACTGCCCGTTTCATGCTCAGTAGGGCGTAGCCCTCGTCCATTTCGGGGTCGACTACACTGGTTGTAACCTTTTCACCTTCTTCTAATTTTTGGCCAGGCCCTATTTCGCGGCGCATAACTACGCCAACGCCATTGGCGCCTAAATCAACCCATAATTCGTGCTTACGTACAGAGGTAATTTCACCTTCTACTACATCGCCCGTTTTGAGCTGCTTAATTTCAATGGACGCCAGCAAATCGTCCATAGTAACTGCTGTCTTTGGCATTTCTAAAATGCCTCCCTTCAATAATATTTCTGCCGAGCATGGTAAGAGAGAATTAGTACCAAGCCCGAAAGATTAGTTACATTATATCTGTTATCCACCGTCTAGTAAAGAGGAATAAATATCTATGCTAAACTAAAGTTAGTATGATTCTAGGTGTGGATATTGGGGGTACTAAAACGCTATTGGCGCAACTTGATGATAGCGGCCAGATTGTTAAAACAGAAAAATTCCCTACCGATCAAGATTACAATCAATTTAAAGCTGCTTTTGCCGATCATTTAAAGACTTTGGGTGAAGCCGATTATCAAGCCGGTGGTGTGGCTATACCGGGGGTGGTTGATTATGCTCATAACCGTGGAGTAGCTTTTGGTAATTTACCTTGGCATAACGTACCGATAGAGGACGATATAGAAAAACTAATTAATGCGCCCGTGTACGTAGAAAATGATGCCAAAGCTGGTGGCCTTTCTGAAGCAATGCTTATCAAAAATGAGTTTAAAAGAGTGCTTTATATAACATTAGGTACTGGAATTGGTGTTTCTCTTATCATAGATGGTATAATTGACCGCGGATTTGGTTCGGGCGGGGGCCGAGCTATTGTGATAGAGCACGCTGGCAAGGTTCAAAGCTGGGAGGATTTTGCATCTGGTAAAGCTATTGTTGAGCGTTTTGGCAAAAGGGCCGAGGAAATTACTGATATTGAAACTTGGAAAACTATCGCCCGCGATATAGCTATAGGGTTAATTAATTTGGTAGCTATTATTCAGCCAGAGGTAATTGTAGTTGGTGGTGGCGTGGGCCAGTACTATGACCGTTTTGCCGGGGCTTTAAATGCCGAACTAAAAAAGTACGAGACACCTCTTAACATTATTCCACCTGTTCGTAAGGCTCAGCGGCCAGAAGAGGCCGTAATTTTTGGCTGTTACGACTTGGTCAAGCAACAATTGGCTAAAGTGCACAATATACAGCCGGCGGGAGTTTAAATTATGGATACTTTACTTAAAACCATTAAAAAAAATCACCCAAATTTAGAGTTTGTGTCCGGTCCTAGGTTTTCTTGGTCGCCAGCCAAAAACCAGGTTATTTATAAATCAGATGATGCTAGTGATGTTGGTATATGGTCCCTACTTCACGAACTTGGCCATGCCCTGCTTGGGCACAAAAACTTTAAATCTGACTTTGAGCTACTTAGTCTAGAGGCCGCTGCTTGGTACAAGGCCGAGGAGCTAGCCGAAAAATATGATCATATTATAGATAAAGACCACGTTGAGGACTGCCTGGATACTTACCGCGATTGGCTTTATCAGCGCAGTACCTGCCCTTACTGTACAAGCTGTAGTTTGCAGATAGACCAAAAGACTTACGCCTGTTTTAACTGTGGTGGCACATGGCGAGTATCTGGTTCTCGTTTGTGCCGGGCTTACCGACGCAAACAAAAAGAAGTCCTAGTGTAGGACTTCTTTAAGTGTTGAAAACTAACTTAAGCTTTCTTGGTTCGACGGCTAATTCGTCCGCCCTTAGCACCAGCAATACGGGCTAATTCACGGTTAGCGTAAAAACCACCAGTGCGGCCTTTTTTGCCACCTTGGGCGCCGATTTTAGCGTAAAAATCACTACCGTATTTACTCTTGTTAGTTTGTGCGGCTGCTTTGCCGCCAGCTTTTGTTCCTGCCATTGTGAGGTCTCCTTTACCTTACTTAAAATTTTCCACCCCTCCTCTACGGTAATAAAAAGGGCCACTGTTGGACCCTCTTTGTTTCACCGAATTATTTATATGTTACCACGTCAATCCGCTAGTGTCAATTATCTTTTTCACGTCCATTTGCTGTAGCATTCACAACAAAAGCTTAGCCTAGCTTGCAAAAATGAATAGAGAATACCAAACTTAATGTGTGGATTTCAACGATAGAAAGCAAGCTACATTAGATGTCATGATGGAACTAGATCCCTATGGCCATGGTGGAGTTTATTCTGTTGAGTTATCTGAGAGAGTGGCATTTAGGGATACAGAGTTTATGAAGCGTTTGGAAATTATGCATAAAGCACGTAGATTATTAGGTATTCAAAGTCGTCTTGTAAGATTAGGTGCTAGGTACGAAAGACATATGTTGGGAGTTCTTGCGGAATTAGAACATGAACATAGCATAGAGGCTACGTGGGTAGAAATGCCGGATAACCAAGAAGTTATGCCACGTAGAGTTTATCGTAACGTATACGGCGAACCGCCGCGGGCAAACATATAGTTAGCTTATGAAAACCTATAAAACCGTTGATGAATATATAGCTTCTTATCCCAAGCACATACAAAATTTACTACAGATTATGAGACAAACTATTCATGAGACGGCACCCGAAGCTGGCGAAAAGATTAGCTATGGTATACCGACTTTTACCTTTCATGGCAACTTAGTGCACTACGCCGGTTACCAAACTCATATCGGCTTTTATCCTGGCTCAGCACCAATTGAAGAATTTGCCAAAAACCTAAAAAGTTACCAAACCAGTAAAGGTACTGTTCATTTCCCACTAGATAAGCCCCCGCCCTTAGATTTAGTCCGTAACATGACAAAATCAGCCATTAAACGTAATTTGGCTAGGACAAATAAATAAAGTTTGTGTTAATATTTACTAAATAAGCATAATTGGTGTAATATACGAAAAGTAGATAAAATGAGCAGCACAAAATCAACTAATAAAGCTAGTAAATCATCAAAGTCTAGCTTTCTAAGCAAAAAAGGCATGCTAATCTTTGTACTTGTTTTTGCCGCGATTTGTGCCGGGATTGTTCTTTATGCAAACGCTGCTCCAAGCGGTGGTGGCAGCGGTGGTGGTGGCCGTAAAGCTAAGATTACATTGTCACTATCGCCTTCTTCACAAAAAGTTTCGGCAAGCGGTGATTTTACAGTTGGCGTTTGGGTTAATAGTTATAGCGACCAGATTAATGCCGTTCAAGCTAACCTAACCTATGATGCAACCAAGTTTGATTTTGTAAGTATAGACGGTACAAACAGTGCTTTTGAACTTGCTGCTCAAGGCAGTGGTGGTAATGGAACTGTTTATATTGCCAGAGCTCATGCCGGAGCCTTAATTGGCTCTCAGTTGGTGGCTAATGTAGTTCTAAAACCAAAGGTAACCTCTGGTAGAACCACAATTAGCTTTGCCAGTGGTTCAGCTGTTGCCAGTTACACAGACCATCTTAATATTCTTCAGCAAACTCTAGGTGGGCGTTACAGCTTTACACCTTAATTAGATACGTTATTTTTTAGAAAAGAAAACCAATTTGTAGCCGTCGGGGTCGCTTATCATAACTTCCCGTCTACCGCTTGGGAACTCCTGAGGTTCGGTTGGTTTCAAGCCTTTGGCTTTAAGTTCTTTGTGGGTCTCATCCAAATCAAGAACACTTAAATATATAAACTGGCTATCGTTACCGGTGGCTTTAAAATTATTGACCTTCACAAACTCAACCCAATACCAGTTCACGTACATGGTTTGGGATTTATCATTGCCCTTACCTGGTCTAAACCCCAGATCTTCATAAAATTTAGTTGTCTTTTTTAGATCTTTGACTAACAATACTAGCCCCGAAACACTGCTTACTTTCATAACATTATTCTACACCAGGCAGTTATACTTTATATATGACGGTTCAAGCATATATCGATAATATATACGCTAAGACCGGTAAAACACCTAAGAAGTAAGGAAAAGCTATTGCCGAATGACAAGCCAAATACAAACAATCAGTGTAGCATTTACAACGCAGTGCTTATGCTTGTCCGCTGAGATGGATCATATTATAGTGTTTGCGTTATGAGTTTACATAATCCTGGTGTAGATCCTAATGTAGAACAGGTATTTGATGAAGTAAATCGCCCGAATCGCAGGCTTGAAACTGGTATGTCAGTAACTCGGTTTGGCAAAGGTGAAGGCTTAGCAGATTTTTGCGTACATCTGGCTAGTTTGCAATCTCAATTTCCAGAGCTCGGAGTTATGTCCCCAGCTATTCATAAACGCATGCCGGCCATTAAAGAACTTGGAGCTACGGAGGTTAGATTTAAAAGCCATTATATTGGTC
>CAYYAF010000012.1:0-13565 GCA_964469975.1 uncultured Candidatus Saccharibacteria bacterium | reverse complement strand
TAGCAAAACTTCAACTTAAGCTTACGTTTATCCTTTCAAAATTTCAAACAGTCGAATCGGCAAAGCCGGCTCCTTGGTTTGAAATTTTGTATTGGCATATTCTACTCTGTTTTGCGGTAAAAAACTAGTTGGGCGTCGCCATATTCTAACAGCTTTATTTGCTGGGCGTCATCAAGCACGGGTACATTTAATTTAACAGGCCAGGATACAACGTATAGGCCGCCGTCTTTAATATGTCTGGTTAGTTTTTGAATTAGGCTAAGCTGCAAATTATCATAGGGTGGATCTGCCAAAGCTAAATCAAATACAACTGCGTTATTATTGTCAGACCAAGAACTAACATTGGCATTAACGGCTTTTATCTTATCCTTTAATTTAAGCTCACCGATGTTTTTGGTAAGAACTTTAAATGCTTTCTTATCAAAATCTATGGCTAAAGAGCTATCGGCGCCGCGGCTAATAGCCTCAATACTTAAGGCACCACTGCCGGCAAAAGCATCTAATACCGTTAGGTTAGTAATATCACCGAGGGCATTAAATAGACCTCCTTTTACTCTATCGCCCATAGGATGAGTGCGCTGACCTTTGGGCGTGTCAAAAACTCGACCACCCAAACTGCCGGCAATTACTCTCATTTGGCTTTTTTAACTAAACCTGCATCAGTCATGGCAGCATACCAAGCCAGTGTAACCGTTTTCAAAATAGAAGGTACAAGTTTATGGCGAACATCTAAAGTAAGCTTGGTTGACCAACCCTTACGGTAATAACGCTCATACATATCCATTATGGCTATCTCACGTGCTGTTCGCCTAAACCATTCCACTACACCTATCTCCTGGATTCTTTTTATATCCTCCTCGTTCGGAACTGCATCGCCAAAACTCAGTGGCTTAATGATTGAAGCTATGCCAATCTCGAACAGTCCGTGCGTAGAAATAAGTCCTTTTGGCCCCCACATTTTCCAGTTGTTTTTAACCTGTTGGCGCCTGTTTTCACCGGGCATAACTAGTTTCTCTTTAACGGTTGTGCGCGTTTCTATGCCTTCACCGCGTAGCTCCACAAGTTTATCTTCGTATGGATAATGATGCGCCGGTGTAAGACCATCTACAAGTGCATGGGCCAGCCAAGCGGCCTCAAACGAAGCCCTCTCCATGTTTTTGTGCTTTAAGTGTTCAACTAAAAGGTCATAGTGCTGCTTAATTAGTTCACTCAAGCTCGAATCTTCGTCGTTAAACGGGCTGTAATAATGCCAGGGTTCATCACGAGCCGGGCTTTTGCGCTTTATGCCATCTGGTCCATTTTTGCCTTCAAAGTGTAAAATACTGCCAATCGCTGGGAACAAATGGCCGTCGCCAGTGATAATTGCTAAATGACGGCGGGCCAGCCGATCAATTTTTTGATGCGCGCCCATGACACGTCCAGATAATTTTGTAAGTGTAGTTCCGGAATACATAATGCTAGTTCAAGTTTGTCACAGATCTTAGTTTTTGTACTTTTTCATTCAACTCTTTATATTTTAGCAAATTTTCTTTCTTTTCAATAAATTCCTGAGCTGTTTCGCGGGCAGCTGCAATAAGTTTGGTGTCCGATAATTTAGCGATCCTCAAGTCCAGTACTCCGTGTTGCAGTGTTCCATATAGTGCACCAGGGCCTCGAATTTCAAGATCTAGTTCAGCAAGCCTAAAGCCGTCACTGCTGGTTTCAAGTGCTCGCAATCTTCTACTAGGAGATTTTGAATCACTCATCATTAAATAGCAGTAGCCCTGGTACTTACTCCGTCCAACTCGGCCCCGTAACTGATGAATTTGAGCCAGTCCAAACCGTTCCGCGTCTTCAATTAGCATTACAGTAGCGTTAGGCACGTCAACACCAACCTCTATTACCGTTGTGGTAACCAGGATATCAACTTTACCTGTCACAAAATCGCTCATTATCTTTGCCTTAACATCGGATTTAAGCTTTCCATGTAAAAGCCCAACCTTATAATTCTTGTAATATTTTTTCACTTGCTCATAAATGGTTTCGGCTGATTTAACCTGTAGTGTTTCTGACTGAGAAATAAGAGGACACACAACAAACATTTGTCTGCCAGTCTTTAGTTCGGTGTTTATTTTTTTAACAAGTTGTGCTTGTGAATTGGGCGAAATAATTTTAGTAATTATTGGCTGGCGATTAGACGGTTTAGTGTCAATAATAGATATATCCATTTCGCCATATAGCGTAAGTGCTAAGCTCCGCGGTATTGGCGTAGCTGTCATAGATAGAATATGCGGCGCGTGCCCTGCTTTAGCCTGCAGCTTTTTACGTTGCTGCACGCCAAAGCGGTGCTGCTCATCTATTATCAAAAGACCTAGCCTGTGCATATCAACTTTTTCAGCTATTAACGCGTGTGTACCAATTATTAGACGAATATCACCGTTTTTTATACGTTTATGAACCTCTGATTTCTGTGCTGATTTAAGCGAGCCAATAAGTAATCCGACTTGGGTCTCGAATCCTAGTGGTTTTAAAAGCTCATACATGGTTTG
This sequence comes from uncultured Candidatus Saccharibacteria bacterium, assembly GCA_964469975.1. Lineage (GTDB taxonomy): Bacteria > Patescibacteriota > Saccharimonadia > Saccharimonadales > JANWIN01 > CAYYAF01. The sequence continues at coordinate 11,037 of CAYYAF010000012.1, read as the reverse complement.
AGCATGCTGCCTAGCTAAAAGTTCTGTAGGTGCCATGAATGCTACTTGAAAGTTCTGCTCCATCGCCATGAGCGCAGCCATAACCGCCACAACTGTTTTGCCGCTGCCGACGTCACCCTCAAGGAGACGGTTCATAGGCTGGGGTTTTTGTAGATCTTGATAGATTTGCCATATAACCTTGCGCTGCGCATCCGTAAGCTTAAAAGGCAAATGCGATACAAACTCTCTAGCTAATTTCTCATTAAATGGAATCTTTAATGAGTGCTCCTGCATAAGTTCATATTTATTAAGCAGACTTGCCAAACTTAATCTAAAAATCTCCTCAAAGCCTAGGCGATGCTTTGCTGCAGCAAGATCATCACTTGATTCGGGGAAATGCATTTTCATAAGTGCTTTGCTTCTGCTTAAAAGCTGTTGTTCTTTAAGAATCCAGTTGGGCAGAGTTTCTGATAAGTTTTCAATGACTAGTGCCACTTCGCGTAGCAGACGCCTAATTTCGCCAGATTTAGCACCTTTAGCTTCTCTATAAATTGGCACTATTCGCGCAGTATTTATCGGAAAATCACTTACAAGCTCTATGGACGGATTCATAATGCTAAGCCTGCCTGCCTTAAGCTCAAATTGGCCTGATATAAAGTATTCAGTGTTTGGCTTTAAAGATCCTGCCCTATAGGGCTGGTTAAACCAGACTAGACGCACGCTACCGGTTACATCGCTGGCTACTGCCTCAGTTATATGCATACTACGTCGGACATAGCGACCCTTTGCCTGCTTTATAACTGCTTTGAGCGTAACAATGCCGGGGCGGATTTGAGATATAGGCTGGATGTTTGAATAATCATTATAGCGGCGTGGGTAATAATCAATTAAATCAGCTATAGTTTTAATTCCAAGATGGCCGTACTTTTTGGCCAGCTCCGGCCCCACGCCCTTAATTTCAGTCAAAAGACTGTTTAGAGTCATATCTTATTTAAGTATAAACTAGCCGGCCTTTTTGGCGAGGAAGAATACACTTGGGCCAAAATAGGTTCTAGCCAGAGGGCGTTGCATTAAACCTTCCATAGCCAACATAGCCCGGCGTGGCATGACTTTTTTAAGCGCCGGTGATCGCAGGTTTGACACAGATAATATCCTTTCTACCTTAAATCCAGCATGGGCAAGCTGTTTAATAACAGTTTTAGGGTTATGATTAACAAAAGCAATTTCTCCGTTACGCTTATTTGTTTCACTTCTTATATCAACCGGCTCGGTTGGGAAGGGTTTGGAAGTGAAAAATAATCTAAGTCTGTTTCTAAAATGTATGTAGTTGGCCATTTCTAGCACAAAATAGCCGTTGTCGCTCAAAGCCCGGTGAATTTCTTTGAGCTCGGCACTTGGATCAGGTAAATGATGCATGACTCTAATCATAGTAATAAGATCAACCGAGCCATCATCAAATTTAAGATTGTCAGCTTGCATAAGTTTGCGGTCAATTTTTGGGTAATCTTTCAGAAAGTCTTTAGCCATATCTAATTGCTGTTGTGAAGGCTCAGCCAAAGTTACGTGGTTAGAATAGTTTTGAAGCAGCACGCACAAACGTCCAAAGCCACCCCCAACATCTACGGCTTCTTTAAACTTCTTGCCATTCAATAAGCGCTTGATAGCCATCTCTTCAGCTGCATTCTCATATTCGCGACCGGTCCAATAATCCAAATAGTTATGCTTTGGGTCATTGTATTGGTCGGCTTTTTTTGGTTTTACGTTTGGCATAACGCGGTATAGTTTAGCATGTTTATTTCTTCTGTCTTAAAGTAACAGAGTTTTTAAGTGTCTTACCACGGCGCAAAGTAAGCAAACCGTTCTTAAAATCACTCGATTTAATATTTGGTTCCTTGGTTTGCTGATCATTTACGTATATACCGCCACTAGCTAGCAATTGGCGAGCTTCGGTTTTAGAAACAGCCAGTCCAACCTCTACTAAAATATCTACTACGTTATCACCTTCGTCGGCCTTGCCCATGCCAGCCCCACCCCCAGCTTGCAGCTCACTGGCAGATTTTTTGGCTAGGTCTGCAGCTTCAGTACCGTGTACCAGTTTTGTAACTTCATAAGCCAGAGTATGTTGAGCCAAGCGGGCCGATTTATCAGCTTCAAATTGCTTCATCACACTGCTGATGTGATCTTTATCTAGCTCTGTATAGACTTTTAGGTAGTCGCTGACACTTCTATCGTCTGAGTTAACCCAAAACTGATAAAAGTCATTTGGAGGTGTCTTTTCGGCATCCAGCCACACAGCACCTGCCTCACTTTTACCAAACTTATTGCCGGTTAACTTATTAATTATTAGCGGCATGGTTAGAACATGAACTTCATCGCCGGTCACCTTCCTGACAAGCTCTACGCCTGATAGACAGTTGCCCCACTGGTCACTTCCTGATAACTGTAAGTTAACTCCGTACTTTTGATGCAAATAGAGAAAATCGTATCCTTGAAGTAAAGTGTAGCTAAATTCGGTGTAGCTAAGACCCGCACCGCCTTCACCGATACGCTGAGCAATGTAATCACGCTGAATTAGCGGAGTAATACTAAAATGCTTACCAATATCACGCAGAAAATCAATTGCTGTAAGACCCTTTGTCCATTCAAGGTTATTAACTAAAGTGAACTCGTTTTTTTTAAAAATTCTTTTTAGCTGAGCTTCGGTGTTATCAACGTTTTGTTCAATTGTTTTTTCATCTTGTAACGGACGCTCTACGTCCTTGCCTCCCGGATCGCCAATCATACTTGTGGCACCGCCTGCCAGAATATAGGCTTTACAGCCGTGGCGCATAAAAATCTTATCTAACATCATGCCTGCTAAATTACCGACGGTTTGTGAATCGGCAGAGGCGTCAAAGCCATGATAAAACGTCCACTTTTTATCATCCAAGGCCTTCAAATCACTAAAAGTAGTTTGATTTATAAAACCACGCCATGCTAGTTCTTCAGATAGTGTCATATTAGTTAAAAGTATAGCTTATTTGGTAATAGAGCTATTATAGCTTTGGTTTCTGATTTTGGGTATTTACTTGAGCTTTATTTGCTATAATATTGATTGTCTTAAGGAATTTATTGACTGATATATGAATGCATTTAGTAAGAACTCGGGGGGTCGTAAACGGGGTTCTAAAAATCAATATGTCACTAAAAATGGCAATGTTTTTAAAATCCACCGTAATCTAAGCGAGCGTTGGGTTGCCAGACGTGACGCTATTGAGCGCCGCCGAGCCGAGCGTAAAGCGTCTTTACCTAAAGATCGTATAAAACGGTTCTTATACCACTTTAAGCCAAGCCGTATGTATCATTACTGGTTTAGCCGGGACGGTGGCGTTATGGCTCTTAAAATTGTTGGTATTAGCTTTGTTATTGGTTTCATACTACTACTTGGAGTTTTTGCTTATTTCCGTAAAGATTTACCAAGCATAACCGATGTATCTAACGGCAATATTGGCGGCAGTGTGCGTTACTATGACCGCACGGGTAAGGTGCTGTTGTGGGAAGATTACGACGCTGTAAAGCGTATTCCTGTACATACATCAGAAATTAATAACTATGTCCGTGATGCTACTGTTGCTGTTGAAGATAAAGACTTCTTTAAGCATGGCGGGTTTGATGTACGAGGTATTATGCGCGCTGGTATTAACGACGTTTTTGGCCACGGTGCTACACAAGGTGGTTCTACTATTACCCAGCAGTTAGTAAAACTTAACTTAGATTGGACTCAATCTAGAACCTTAACCCGAAAAGTAAAAGAAGTAATCCTGGCCGTTGAGCTAGAGCGCAGTTATTCCAAGAACGATATCCTAACTTTCTATTTAAACGCCGCGCCTTACGGCAACATTGAATACGGTGTTGAAGCAGCCTCGCGTGATTATTTCCATAAATCAGCCAAGGATCTGACCTTAGATGAGGCGGCATTTCTTGCAGCTATTCCAAAATCACCGTCCATTTATTCGCCATACGGTCCTTATTTTGATAAAGCCACTCTTGTTGGCCGTCAGCAATATATTTTAGACTTAATGGTTCAACAAGGCTTTATAACAAAAGCCCAGGCTGATGCTGCTAAAAAAGTAGATGTAATAGCCAAAATTCATCCGCAAGAAACCAAGTATGCTGGTATTAAAGCGCCTTACTTTGTGTTAGCAGCCAAAAGTCAGCTAGAAACGGACTATGGCACACAAACCGTTAATCGTGGAGGCTGGCAAGTTTTAACGACCGTAGATCTTAAATTGCAGGATTTAGCTGAAAAACTGGTTAAGGCCAACCTGCCTAATGTGCAAGCTCACGGCGGCGATGAGGAAGCCTTTGTAGCTGAGGATATTAAAACAGGGCAGATAGTGGCCGAAGTTGGCGGGGTTGACTTTAGCAATAAAGATCATGGCAAAATTAACTATGCACACAACGCTTTTATATCCCCGGGTTCTAGCTTTAAGCCATATGATTACTCTGCCTTGATAGAAACCAGCAATAATGTAGGTGCCGGATCAGTTTTGTATGACAAAGTTGGTCCATTGCCAGGTTATCCTTGCAGTGGCGCTGGAGCGTGCCTAACAGACTTTGATAAACGCTCACCCGGCCCCTTGACTTTGCGTTATGCGCTAGGTGGCTCACGAAATATTCCGGCTGTAAAAGCTAACTTGATAGTTGGAACAGATAAAGTTATTAAGATTGCTACCGATATGATGGCCAACACTAGTGATATTCAGAACAATCGCATGAGCTACAATTGTTATTCTGATGTTAATTTAACTAAAACGTCTCAGTGTTATGGCGCATCTGCCATTGGTGACGGTGCCTTTCTACATTTAGATGATCACGTAAATGGCCTAGCCACGTTAGCTAGAATGGGTACCGCTATGCCCAGAACATACATACTTAAAATTACTAAGGCCGATAATAAAGAACTTAAACTGACTGATAGAAAAAGCAAGCAGGTGTTACGTCCAGATACGGCCTACATACTTAATGACATGGCATCTGACCCAAGGGCATCTTATTTTGGTTACGGTGGATTTCATCGCTATAAAGGCTGGAAGTTTGCTATTAAAACTGGTACCACTAACAACGCCTACGATGGCTTGATGACAAGTTGGTCCACTCAATATGCTGCTGTTACCTGGGTTGGCTACCACACTAGAACCGTAGCCCTAGTTCCGCCTATGGAAAACATAACTATGCCTATGATCAGACCCTGGATGGAACAAGCACACGATATGCTGCGTATAAAGCCTGTAAACTGGCAAAAGCCATCCGGGGTAAAAACCCTGCCAGCATTTGTGGTACGGAGCCACGTTGGTTATGGCTCAATCGAGCCTAGCCCTACTACCGACTTGTTCCCTTCATGGTATGTGCCGAACACTAAACAAGCTAGTGCTAATAAGCCAATAGATAAAGTTTCTGGTAAGCTGGCCACTGACTGTACGCCAGAACTTGCCAAGCAAACTGGTACAAATGCTAATTCTAATCTGTTTTCAATAGATATATTCGTAACCGGGGCGTCTAGTGCCAATATAACGCAGACTGATGATGTTCATAAATGTGACGATGAAAGACCGAGTATTAGTATTACGTCCACTCCTGGTTCGTGTCAGGTCGGCAGCAGTTGTAGTATCACTGTAGTGGTAGGGAAAGGTACACATCCGCTTAGTAGCAGTAAATATAGAGGCACAGTTAATGTAATGATTGACGGCAAGACTGTGAAATCGGTTAGCGTAGATAATGCAGGCTCTGTACCGATAACATTTACATATAACGGCAGTAGTGGCTCGCACTCATTAAAGGCGCAAATTGTAGATAGTGTGCTTTATGACGACACTACAGACAGCGTGCCAATAAATTTTACGGGGGCTTCAAGCCCGGTGGTTTTCATTTCGGCAAAAAGAAGTTCTAGTGTTACCGTAAAATGGAGCGGAGGCGTTAGCCCTTTTACTCTCACAGACAGTTCAACAAGTCTGCATAAAGTGTGCTCTTCTAGCCCATGTACTGTAACATTAGCTCAAGCTCCGTTAAGTAGTACAATAATAATTACTGATGACGATGGCAACAGCGCCAGCGGCTCAGTAACTAACTAGTCTTTTTCTAAGAATTGATTAAGTGCGTTTCTTACGTCTGTAACACCAAATAACAAAGCTGGTTTGCTAGCCCCTTTTACAATTGGGCCAAGTGCACCCGCAAAACCAAGTTTTTTTGCCTCAGCTACCCGTTTATCTATAAATGGCACGTGTCTTACTTCACCGGATAAGCCTACTTCGCCAAACACGACCACGTTTTTCTTTAGTTGCATGCCTTTGGCCGCACTAGCAACCGCCATACAGACTGCCAGATCTGCTGCAGGTTCTGTAATACGTATTCCGCCAACAATATTTATATAAATGTCCTGATCTGCAAGATTTAATTTTGTTCGCCGCTCAAGCATGGCGACGAGTAAATTTACCCTATTTAAATCTATACCGCTAGCTGCCCTTTTTGGGTAACCATAGCTAGTACGGTTAACCAGCGCTTGCACCTCTACTAATAGTGGTCTTGTGCCTTCCATAGTAGCCAGCACAATTGAGCCATCGCTAATTTGACGTTCGGCTAGCAGAGCAGCCGAAGGATTATCAACCGGCCTTAAGCCCTTGTCTGTCATTTCAAAAATACCTACCTCATTAGTTGAACCATAACGGTTCTTTTCCCCGCGTAACACTTTAAAACCGCCATATCTATCGCCTTCTAGCTGTAAAACTACATCTACTACATGCTCTAGTACTTTTGGCCCGGCAATTGAGCCTTCTTTAGTAACATGGCCCACTAAAACAAGGGCAGTACCACTTTGCTTAGCGGCCTGTGATAATAGTTGAGTGCTATTTGTAATTTGACTGACGCTACCTGCCGCTGAACCAACAGCGCTAGCTGACATAGTTTGAATTGAATCAACAATAACCAGTTTATAGTTGCCGGTCGCAATAGTAGCAGCAACATCATCAGCGCTGTTACTAGTAACTAACTGTAGCTTAGCTCTTCCAGCACCTAAACGCTGAGCTCGCAGCCCAATTTGATGTGCCGACTCTTCACCACTTACGTAAAGTACTGGCGATGTTTTAGCTACTAAATCTGCCAACTGTAATAATATAGTGCTCTTACCTATACCTGGCTGACCGGCCATTAAATTTACACTACCGGCCACAAAGCCGCCGCCAAGAACTACATCAACTTCATTAATATCAGTTTTAATCCTGGGCAGTTTATCCGTTTTAGCTAGGCTCGGCACGTTATCTGGTTTCAATATATTTCCGCCGGCGGCAATTGCCCCAGGTGTAGAGCTTACTTCTTCAACCAAAGTATTCCACTCGCCGCACTGAAAACAGCGTCCACTCCAGGTGCCACTAATAGCTCCACAGTTACTACATACAAACCTCACTGTCGGTTTCTTTGCCATAGTTAAGATATTGTAACAGGTTACTGGTTGGGAACAGTAGCCGACCGACTATTAAGCTCCTGTAGCAGTTGGTTAGTTTCTACGCTTAAGGCCTGATATTGATCAACGAGCTTATTATGCAGAATTATTAAGGTATTGTAAGTGCTTACTAGTGCTCTATACGTCCTCACCTTGGCATTATAGGCATCTACCTGATTTTTGTAGCTTATCTGCTCGTCCCTAGTGCTTTTTGGGGCAAGCTGCAGGTCTTGGTATTGGGCGTTAAGAAGTTGCTCATAACTAACTATTTGCGCTTTCATGCCATTTAATTGGCTTTCTATTTGCTTAATCTGGGTTAGAAGCTTATTTGCTTGAGTCTGACGGCCGATAAATGTTGCTTGGTAAGCAGTTGAAAAAGCCACAACTTTAGAGCGATCAGCAAAATATTTTTTATAGTAAGTTTCTAGTTTAGCTGGCAAATTGGGCGCTTCCGTGCCAAAAACAGAATGCATTTCGTTAACTACATCATTGGGCTCAGATTTTTTATATGCAGCGATTGTTGCCAATAATCTTTTATCATGTAAATTGTGCTGATAATAATCCTGTAATAACCCATCCACATAGTTACGGTCTTTACTGCTGAGCCTCTCATAAGCTGCATGAAGCATTTCGTGAGCTGCTGTCACTTGTTCCACTCCAGCTAATTTTGGATCTGTTACAGAATAAATGTGTATACCAGTCTCATGCGAGAGGTAGCAACCAAGTATAATGGTGTGCTCACCGCCGTTATCGGGGCAATTCTGATTGAATTCAGCTTTGCCTTCAATAGCAGGATGATTGATATAGAACACATGTGTTGCTGCAGGCGTCATGGTAGTTGCTTTAGTTAAACTAACTACTGAAGCGGGTGGGCTATAATTACGCAGCCTAAACCAATCATAAATGGCTTGCCGCTGTAGCGTAGCTATAACAAGTACTGCAAGTATGGTTATGCTCAAAACTGAGCTAATTAAGCGCTTGGTTCGCATTTATTTAAAGTATATACTAAATTGCTTAAGCTTAACTTTCTTGAGATGTAGAGTAGCTAAGCTCTTTGTCACGCACCCCGACTTGTACAATATCGCCTTTAAGGTAGTGACTATCGAGCATCTTCAAGGCTATGTGGTCCTCAATTGTATCTTGCAGTAGTCGCCTTAATGGCCGAACACCATTATGCGAATCGTATCCGTCGTCAATTAAGTGTTGTCTTGCCGCCGGAGTTAATTCTAAGCCTAAACCATGTTTCACTAGGCGTTGTCTTAATTCATCAATTTGTAATTCAAGTATTTTAAGTACATCTTTTTTGGTTAATGCTCTAAAGACAATGATTTTATCAATGCGATTTAGTAATTCCGGGCGCATTGTCTTTTTTAAGTCTTCAAGAACTTTATCTTTATTGCTAGTATGTAGCTCGTCTAGGTCTTTTATATCGCTTTTGTTAGTAGCGTGAAAGCCTAGGCTAGCTTCTTTTTGCAGTTTTTCAGCGCCAACGTTGCTGGTCATAATAACAATCGTGTTAGTAAAATCTATCTTTCTGCCCTTAGCGTCAGTTAATGCACCGTCCTCTAAGATTTGAAGCAGCATATTAAAGACTTCCGGGTGAGCTTTTTCAATTTCATCAAAAAGTACCAGACTATATGGCTGGCGGCGGACTTTATCCGTTAGCTGACCGCCCTCGTCATAGCCCACATAACCAGCTGGAGCTCCAACTAAACGGGCCACGGTATGCCGTTCACCAAATTCACTCATATCAATTTTTATTAGTGCCTCACTACTACCAAAAAATTCCCTGGCTAGCACTCTAGCAAGTTCAGTTTTGCCTACACCAGTGGGGCCCAAGAAAATAAACGAGCCGATTGGCCGGATTCCGCTGCTGATGCCCATACGGTTACGGCGCACCGCCTGTGCTACAGCTTTAACCGCTTCATCTTGACCAATGACATATCTGCCCAAAGATTTTTCTAGGTTGAGCAGGTATTTAGCTTCGCTGCGAATAACTTTCTTTACCGGAACACCGGTCATTCTGGCTACAACTTCAGCTACGTCATCGCTGGTCATGGTTAATCTATTTACCGCTTTACCAGTAGCATGCAACTGCTTTAGTTGGTCGTTTATCTGGCTGGCACGGGTTTTATGACGGGCAGCTTTTTCATAATCTTCTGAGTCAACTGCTTCTTCAATGCGCGTATTAACAAGTTTAAGCTCTTTTTGAAGCTTGCGTACTTCAGGCGGAGTTTTACCTTTATCTACTCTTAAGTAGGCGGCGGTTTCGTCTAGCAAATCAATCGCTTTATCGGGCATAAAACGGTCGTTCACGTAGCGCTTAGATAAGTTAACTGTATCTTCCAGCACTTCATCATTAATGCTAACGTTGTGAAACTTTTCATAATGTTTTCTTAGGCCTTTTAGAATAGCCAGCGTCTCTGGTGGTGTGGCTTCTGGTACCTGTATAGGCTGGAACCTGCGTTCTAGTGCAGCATCTTTTTCTATATGCTTGGTATATTCGGCTGTTGTGGTAGCGCCAATTACTTGAATTTTTCCACGGGCCAAGGCAGGTTTTAGAATATTACCGGCGTCCATGGCCCCTTCTGCGGCTCCAGCCCCCACAATTAAATGAAGCTCATCAATAAAGACAACTGTCTTTTTATCGCTTTCTAGCTCCGTCATTATCTTTTTAAGACGTTCTTCGAATTCGCCACGGTATTTAGTACCGGCTATCATACCGGCCAGATCTAACATTACAATTCGTTTATCAAGTAAGGCATCTGGTACGTCCTCAGTTATAATCCGCTGGGCCAAGCCCTCTACAATAGCTGTTTTGCCAACACCTGGCTCACCAATGAGTACAGGGTTGTTTTTAGTTCGACGGTTTAGGATAGTAATGACACGGCGAATTTGGGCTTCACGTCCGACTACCGGGTCAAGTTTACCCTCCCGGGCTTGGGCGGTTAGATCAGTGCCATAAAAATCGATAGCGGTTTTACGAACCCTTTTACCACGCCTCTTTGTGCCAGAGCCGTTTGATTCTTCGTATTGCTGACGGTTTAGGAACTGTTCTAGTTCACTTAACATACGATCAACGTCGACATTCATGTCACGGATTAGCTTAGTAGCCTGTGCGTTCTTTTGATTCAAAATACTATATAAAATATGCTCGGTTCCACAAAAATCTTGGCTAAAGTCTTGGGCTACCTCATAAGCCATTTTAAGTGTCAACTTAGCCGCCTCGCTAAGGCCCTTAGCGCCCATATTTATAACTAAAGTTTTTGGTGTAAGATTTAGGGCCAGTCTGGCTCTATCTAAAGTAACACCACTATCTTCTAATATCTTTGCGCCCATAGACGAGTCTTGAGCAAGTAACCCCAGTAATAAGTGTTCAGTTCCGATGTAAGGGCTACCTAGACCGCGAGCAATAGCCTCAGCATGGCGCAAACTTTGCCGAGCGTTATCAGTTAAGTGGTTTACAAATTCCTGAAAGTCAGGGCTTTGTGGCATCATTTAATTTTTTACCCTTTTCTAGCGAAAGATTTATATATCGCTAATACCATTATAGCAATTAGCACTCGTCGGTCAAGAGTGCTAAT
>CAYYAF010000011.1:0-14736 GCA_964469975.1 uncultured Candidatus Saccharibacteria bacterium | reverse complement strand
GAACCTAGATTGCTGGGACCAAAACCCAGTGTCCTACCATTAGACGATCCCGAACTAGCAATGGAGACAAACCTACGGTACTATCACCCCACAAAACAAGTTTTACGGGGGCCCCGGTTTTTCTCACCCAAGCCGGGCTTGGAATATATCCAAGTCTCGGGCTGCTCTTTTCCCTTTTTTGGATCAAAGTAACAGATTAGATTTTAGCGTATGAGAGGTTTAATCTCAATGGCTACTTACTCGACTTAGTAAAGGCCGCCATATTCGATCATAGTCTACGCCTAACGGCAGCGCGTGCTCACCCTGCCTGTGGTCACGATTGTGTACCATTGATACCCGCGAACCGTAAAAGTCATAAATAAGATCAAATTCTTGTCCATTTATAGGCCTATATATACTTGAGACTTCTAACGGAAAACGATCATGTAAAGCACCGTCACCACCATAAATCACTATATCTTTTCTGTCATATTCTAATCCAAAAGATGTTTCTCTTGAGGACTTTAGGGCAAAACCGCCTAGCTCTAAAATAGCTAGAACTGGTCGATTAACAAGTCTATGATTTTCTATTGCGTCTAGTATAGACATTACTTCATCAGGATCTTTATGCAGGCCGTAAACAGTGTCTTCAAATCCTTGAGGGATATCGCCCAGGTGAAAATTTGTATTTACATCATTAATTATCTCTGCTAAAGCCATTTGGCGCCCCTTTTTTGTATGGATTATGGTCTCTATAACTAGGTTTACGCCTATGTTGTAAATTTGTCAAGAGCTCAGGCCTTATTTCTAATATTATTACTTGCCCACGTTATACTTTAAGAGGTGAGAATAATAGAGCCGGTTCAGTTTAAGGTTAACTCTAAACCAAAGCGAAAAAGCCGTTTTAGATTTGTAGTTTGGGTGTTTCTAGTAAGTTTGCTAATGGTGTTAGTGCTAAGCATAGCTTCATATTTAATGCCCTTGCCAACAATAAAACCCGTTGCCTTTAAAGTCAGCTTAGGTTCTGAGCCGGTTAATATTGCTTGGCCTAAAAATGATCAGGCGGCGGTTGGGGCTGCAGGCTATGGCACGCTTGCGGAATCTGCTAATCAAAAACCAGTGCCAACGGCCAGTATTGCAAAAGTTATGCTGGCTATAGCGGTTTTAAAACAGAAACCCTTAAAAATAAATGAGCCTGGCCCTAATTTAGTATTTACTAAGGCTGATGAAAAAATTTATTCTGCTTATTTAGTCAAATTGGGCTCAGTAATTGATGTAAAAGCCGGTCAAAAAATGTCTGAGCATCAGGCGTTAGAGGCAATATTGTTGCCATCTGCTAATAACATTGCCGATAGTCTGGCTATCTGGGCGTTCGGCTCTGTTAATAACTACAATCTATACGCAAATAACTTAAGCAAAGAGCTAAAGTTAAATAGTACATATATTGCTGATGCCAGCGGCTTTTCGCCAAAAACTGTTAGCACACCAAGCGATTTAGTATTACTTGGTCAGTCTGCACTTAATGAACCCATTATCGCTGGAATAGTTAGTAAGAAATCCACCACAATTTCAATTGTCGGTCTTATTAACAATACAAACCACCTACTGAGTAAAGATAATATTATTGGTATAAAAACCGGCAATACCGATGAAGCCGGAGGTTGCTACCTGGTGGCAGAAAAACGCCAAATAGATAAAGGTCAAAGCGTACTATTGATAGGTTCAATAATGGGAGCCAAAGATTTAAATACTGCTCTGGGCGAGGGGCAGCAGCTTTTGTCTCAAACGATCCAATATTTTAAAGCCAGAAAAATTGTCAGCGCCGGTCAAAAAGTTGGCTACTTCAGCCTGCCTTGGGGAGGACGGATAGATATCACAGCTCAGGCCGATTTATATGCGTTTGGTTGGTCCGGCCGATCAATTTCAGCTGACAGTAAACTTAGTAATCTGCCAATTAATAACGCCCCGGTGCAAGACGTTGGGTTCATTAGCTATAATGGCCAAAAAGCAGTGGTTAAAACCACGTCAGCTTCAAGCCGGCCCAGCCTTAAATGGCGGCTATTTCGTTGGTTATAATCCGAAGAATTCTTCTAACGTGGTATAGCCAGTTTTATGCATTTCACTTGCCAACGATTGGCCGATATAGCGGATATGCCATGGTTCGGCTCGGTAACCAGTAATAGCTTGTTTGGCGGCCGTGTAGCGAATTATAAAACCGTATTTATAGGCATTAGCCGCCAACCACTTGCCTTCAGCAGTATTACCAAAACAATCTTCTATGCCGCAACCGCCGCCACCAATATCCAAGGCCCAGCCTGTCTGATGTTCGCTGTAACCAGGTTTAGCGCTTTCGCTGTCGGCAACTTTTTGGCCGTATTTGCTGACTTCATTGTTATAAACACTAACTTGGGTTTGGTAGGCCCGGTAACCACTTAAAGGCGTAAGCTTTAAATTTTGTTTAGAGGCGTCTTTAATCAGGCTAGCTAGAGCCTTAGCGGCCTCTGTCCGCATGCGCTGGCCATTGCCTACGAACACAAGATCACTGGGCGCATACTTTAAAGGAGCAAGCGGCCTGGCCTTATTAACAACTATCCATAAACTGGTTGGATCATCCAGTGAGTACAAGTTTTTGTTAAAAGTAGGTTGGCCAGTTAGTTGTTGCTGATTGGTGTTTGTAGTTACGGTGCTTGTTTGCGGGCTGATTGTTGTGTGATTTGAGTTACTTACAACTCGCCAACCGACTAATCCAGTTAATAGAAAGACTGCTAAATATAAAACCAAGAGTTTTTTCACTTAAACCATTATAACTTAATAAATACTTCAAAAAGCTTAACCTTGCGTACAAGAGATAATTAGCGTAATTTTAGGGCACATGAAAAGCCAGCCAACAAAAATTCCAGCAAGTTATATATACCCAATTTATGTTAGTGGGCTAACTGGCAGAATGCTTAGGTTACCACCAAAAAAAGGCAAAACCAAAGAGATATTAGTAGTTTATGGTGAGCACTCTAGCTTAGAGCAAATATATAAGCTTTGTCAGCAATTTAATAAGTATGGCGGCGTAACAGCTCCGGATCTACCTGGGTTTGGTGGTATGAAAAGTTTTTATAGAATAAAGGAAACACCGAACTTAGATAATCTAGCTGATTATCTAGCCGCTTTAATAAAATTACGCTTTAACCGTAGGCGGCTTACTATAGTCGGACTATCCTTTGGGTTCAGTTTAAGCGTTAAGATGCTGCAAAAACATCCTGAAATTGCTAAAAGGGTTGACCTGGTGGTGGGAATTAATGGGCATGTCCATCATGAAGATATAAAGCTAACTAAGCCAAATTTTTTGGTAATGCGCTTTAACTACAATTTGTTATCAAAACCGTTGCCGTCATGGATACTACAACGACTATTTTTAAGGCCCATGTTCGTAAAAGGTTATTACAGGCTAAAAGTTAGTAATGACCCTAAACTAAAAACTCTATCAACAAAAAGAAACAACAACCAAATTGCCCAAGCAGTTGATTTATGGCGCAAAAACGATATTAGAACTCACATGAACACTAGATACAATTTATTAAAATTAAACCTATGCTTACGCCAGATTGACATGCCACTCTATTACTTAAAAACTATCAATGACTATTACGATGAAAATGTTCTTGAACAGCATTTGAACGTCATTTTTAAAAAAGTTAATATGCTTGAACCCACCGTTCTTAAGCGGGGCGGTTCAAGTTTAGGTTACGCGCCGCATCAACTTATTCCACCGGAACTTCAACAAGCGTTACTAGACGCTTAACTCACTTACTAAATTGCAAAAGTGACTTATTATCTGGATAATAAGTAGCGTGAGCCAACCTACTAAAGGTGAAGTTGAAATAAATATATCTAACCGCACACTGCTAAGGGCGGTGGTTATTATTTGCCTAAGTCTAATAGCTATAAAGTTTTTAAGCTTAGCTGCGCACGTACTAAGCCTTGTGGCAATTTCCTTTTTTTTGGCAGTTGCGCTTAACCCAGCTATTAGCTGGATTATTAGGCGGCTTAGTATTAAAAGCCGTGTAAAGGCTGCAGCGTTGGCCTATGTTGCGTTGTTGTCCGTGCTTTTCACAGTAATCATAATCACAGTACCACCTTTAATTAAGCAAACTTCTAACTTTGTTGATCAGTTGCCTACAACTGTTCATAACCTAAGTACCCAGGATAATTTCTTTGCTAGGTTTACGCGCGAGCATCAACTGAATGGCCAGTTAGACGATATTGTTGACAACTTACACGAGCATATAACTAATCTTGGAGTACCAGCTTTAAATACGGCGGCCAACATTGGCTCAACAGCTGTTTCAATAATTACAGTTTTAGTTATGACCTTTATGATGTTGGTTGAGGGTCCATATTGGGTAAGGAGATTTTGGGAATTATACCCTGCTAAACACAAAGCTCCGCATAAACAAACTTCTATGCGAATGTACGACATTGTCACCGGCTACGTTAACGGTCAGCTAATTATTGCTGCCATTGCCGCCGGCTTTGCTCTTATTGCTCTACTTATTGCTAGTTCATTATTTAATGTTTCTATAAATGCGGTTGGACTGGCCGGAGTAGTCGGTATTATTGGCCTAATACCTATGATAGGTAATATTATTGCGGCTGTAATTGTGGTACTGGTTTGTCTATTTTCTTCGGTACCACTGGCTCTTACTATGGCAATTTTCTTTGTGATCTATCAACAAGTTGAAAACGCCACAATTCAACCTTATGTTCAATCTAAATTTAATGAGCTTACACCACTACTTGTTTTTATCGCTGCGCTGCTGGGCATAGGCTTCGGCGGCTTATTGGGTGCTTTTGTAGCCATTCCTTTAGCCGGCTGCCTAAAAATTATTTATAACGAATACATGCACGAGCATAGGAATAAATAAATGGAAACATCAAATAATAAATATTCCATCACAGTAGCTAGTCAAACTATTATTAAAATAATCTTAGTAATAGCATTTGTGGTTGTAATATTTAGATTTACTCGCTCGGTATCACATTCATTAACACTTATTGCGATCAGTGCCTTTTTAGCCTTAGCACTTAACCCGCTGGCTAATTGGATGCATAAATCAATTGGCGGCAATCGTCTGCTAGCTGTAATCCTAACCTATATCACAGGCCTATTTATTATTGGCGGCTTTTTGGTAGCTATCACTCCTACCCTGGCTGATCAAACCATAAGTTTTGTGAACGATGTACCGTCAACCTTGCAAAGCTTAAAAACTGAAGATACATCTATTGCTAGATTTGCAAGACAAGTAAAATTAACCGACGAGATAGATAATTTTACGCAAGATTTTTCCAGCCACACACAAGACATTACAAAATTTGCACTAAATGTGCTTGGACGAGTAACTAGTGCCGTAGTTTCTATTATTGCTGTTCTTGTACTTACTTTTATGATGTTAATTGAGGGCCCAGCTTGGAATAAGCGTTTTTGGCAGCTGCAGAGCGAAGAACGTCGTCAACATTACGAGCCCCTGCTTAAGCAAATGTATAACGTTGTGACCGGCTATGTTAATGGTCAAGTATTAATTAGTTTTATTGGCGCAATTATAACGCTGGTTTTACTTTTAATCTTAGGAGTGCCAAACGCTTCAGTTTTGGCCAGCATAGTTTTCCTAACAGGTTTAATTCCATTAATAGGTCATCCTATAGGAGCAGTTATAGTTACATTATTAACTATGTTTACTTCGCTTGATAAAGGTCTGATAGTGGGTATTTTCTTTATTGTTTATTTGCAGGTTCAGGCTGCTACAATTCAGCCTTACGTTCAAGCTAAGTCAAACGACATGACACCGCTTACCGTTTTTATTGCTGCACTAATTGGCGTGGCCATTGCTGGTTTCTTGGGCGCCTTTCTGGCTATTCCTTTAGCCGGATGCGTCAGAATTTTATTCTTAGATTACATTAATCGTAAAAAACCTAGCTGGACCTAAACCAAATTGGTCCCAGCTCGGTATCGTTTAATTCAATATTTTGTTCTTTTAAACTGTTACGAAGCTCGTCAGCTTTTTGCCAATCTTTTAAGTTTCTGGCGGTTTCCCGTTCGCTTATCATTTGCCTTTGCTCGCTAGTTATATCTGTACGTTCAGCCAAGCCTAAACCGAGCACTTCATCAAGCCAATTTATAAAATCGTTATACGCTTCTGTGCTGCTCGTATTAAGCCCGCCATTATTCAAGGCTTGTTCCAGCTGACTTAGTTCTGTTAGGGCTGAAGGCGTGTCAAGATTATTTGTAAGCGCTTGATTAATTGCCTCCTTAGCATCTACAAATTCCCTTTCAGTAACCTTAGCTTTGTCATTAGCTTGCCATTTTAAATCTACCATTGCTTGAAAGGATTGCAATCGGTTCTGAGCCGCCACTAAGTTTTCCCAAGTAAAATTACTTTGATTGCGGTAGCTACCCTGCAATGCCATGACCCTGAAAGCCAATGGTTCATAACCTTTTTCCACGATATCGCGCAGAGTATAAAAATTGTTTAATGATTTGCTCATTTTGTGACCATCTACCAAGAGGTGTTCGTTGTGCACAAAATATTTTGCATATAAAGGATTGTCTTGTCCGGCCGTACTTTGAGCTATTTCATTTTCATGATGAGGAAACATTAAATCTACTCCACCGGTATGTATATCAAAAGGCTGACCTAAATTGTCAGAACTCATAACCGAACATTCAACATGCCAGCCGGGCCGACCAAGCAAATTATGGCCATCAAGCTCGAAGTCCCAGGCCGGTTCGTCGGACTTTTGTAGTTTCCAAAGGGCAAAATCGTGCACATGGTCTTTATCATATTCGTCGTTGGCTATACGGGCCTGGCCAGTATTTTCTGTGGTAATTTTTAGTAACTGACCATATTTTTTGCCGCTTTTTATGTAGGCATCAATTGAAAAATAAATGCCATCATCAGCCAAATAAGCAAAGCCTTTTTTATATAGTTCCTTAATAAGATTTTGAATTTTATCAACGTTGTCAGTAGCCTTAGCAAAAATTAAGGACTGAATATCGTTTCCTATAGCGGCCATATCACTTAAAAAAATTTCACTGTAGTGTCTGGTTAAATCCTGCAAAGCCTGCATTGAATCGTTATCTGGGTATTGTTCATGGCTACGCTGAATTGTTTTGTCATCCACATCGGTAAAATTCATAACGTGCTTAATTTTGTATCCATTGGCTCTTAATACTCTGTGAAGCATATCGGCTGTTATAAAAGAACTAAGATTGCCAACGTGTATGTGGTCATAAACCGTTGGTCCGCAACTATAAATTCTTACCTGGCCCGGTTCCAGAGGCACAAAATCCTCTACTTTTTTGGATAAAGTGTTATAAATTTTCATTAGTACTCACAGATAAATTATTTAGCAGCTCTTCGCACTTAGCAATAGTTTGAGCTTTTATCTCGTCGAAAGTTTTGCCGCTAGTGATCTTAAAACCACTTGCGTAAGGATGGCCACCACCACCAAAATAAGAAGCTAGTTGGTCGCCAATTGCACCGCCTCGATTACTTTTAAAGGCAGCGGTTATTTTACCATCTTTATAGAGCTTAAAAACTATAGCCGCCTGCACATTATCAATTAAAAGCATTTCACCAATTATCAAAGCTGCTGGATTGTATAAAGGACTATAAGAGGTTATTTCCTCTTGTGGCACACTAACGATAGCCAGCCTGCCATCTAGGGCAATTTCTGTACGCTCAATTAGCTTGGCTTTGTACTTAAATATTGCTGGATCCATCTTCATAAATGCTCGACGTGCTTCTTCAAGTGCTGGGCGGTCAACGCCTTCTTCAATTAGATCTGCCACAATTCTATAGGTTTGAGGAGTAGTACCCTCTGACGCTAAACCAAGTGAATCGGCCAGAATTGAGCTAACAATATGTGTTTTGGCTTGTAAGTTAAGAGACCAACCGAGATCCTTTATCAGTTTATAAATTGCCTCGCCGGTTGCTACAGCTTCATGGTCGTTAATAACTATGGTTGCGTATGGTATGTCACAGGCTACATCTGTATGATGATCGATTACAATAACTGGCTTTGAGGCTACCCAGTTCCGGGCCTCGCTTTTTTCAAGTTTTTCAAGCAGTGCAATAGCACTGGTATCAACAATTATGCTGGCATCAAAACTAGCTGGCATTTCCTTGTTTACTCTATCCCAGCCAGATAAATGTTTTAAATAGTCAGGTATATCAACTGCACAGTATAGATGTGGTGTTTTACCCATGTCACCTAGTATCTGCTCTAAAGCTAATGCGCTGGCCAAACTATCGCCATCCGGATTATCGGCCTGAATAATTACGATAGAATGCGAAGAATCCAGCAGTTCTTTAATTTTATTTACTTCGTCAGCACTCATAATAATTGTCTACCCTCTAGAGCGCGGCCCAAAGTTATTTGATCGGCATATTCTAGATCTACACCAATTGGTAGGCCCCTGGCTAGGCGCGATACTTTTATTTTACGCGGGCTAATCTGCTGTTGAATATATAAAGCAGTTGATTCACCTTCTACGCTGGCGTTGGTGGCCAGGATAATCTCCTCTACTTTATCGTCATCAACCCTTTTGATTAATTCATTTATGTGAAGTTGCTCTGGGCCAATACCGTCTATAGGTGATACTAATCCGCCAAGTACGTGATAAGTGCCAGCAAACTGTCCAGTTTTTTCGATGGCTAGAATATCAAATGGTTCAGCTACCACGGCTACTAAAGTTTTGTCACGGTTAGGATCTGAATATAGTGGCGATAATTCTTGGCCCTTATCTACAAGAGCAAAAGTTTTCTGGCATTGGCCGACACCGTCGTGTAATTTATTAACACTGTGACTTAACTTACTGGCCGTTGATTTATCAGCTCTAAGCAGAAAATAGGCATAACGTTCAGCCGTACGAGGCCCCACCCCGGGTAGTGATCCTAGCGCTTTAATAAGCTCGGTTAAAGCAGACGGCAGTAGCTGCATGGAATCTAGAGTCCCAAATCGCCTAAAGCTCCCATAAATGGTTGCATTTTTTCAGCTGCCAGTTTTTGACTTTGCATAATTGCATCTTTTACGGCATCTTCTAGCCACCGTTCAAGAATGTGAATATCCTCTAAATCTATGGCTTCTGGGTCTATGTGAATCTTTTTTAATTTTTGTTCGCCAGTTATCTCGACCTTAACAGCGCCATCACCGGCTTCAACGGTAATAACGTGTTTCTGCAGTTCCTTTTGCATTTTTTTAACTTTAAGTAACATTTTGGCTTGGTCGAACCTGCTCATAAAATCTCCTTGCTTACTCGATTATTTTAACAGATTAAGTTTAGCGTTGCAGTCTAAAAGCTTGTTTCGTAGCCGGTGCACCTGGCCAAGCTACAAAATAGTGCCTTAAGTTATAGATGCAAGATAAACTTATGGCGGCTATCATTAAGCTTAAACCAATACTACGCGCCAGTGGGTTACGCGGAAACACACTTAACCACTCGTTTAGCAAGTAACTAATACCTGCCGCCACGAAGAAGTAAATAAATGGCGCTAATAATATTATTGACACCTCGCCTCTTAAACCAATTAATATGGTTCCGATCCCAAGCGTACCAAACAATAGCTTAGTACGATCTAGCTTTAACTTAAAATAATAGGCATAGACCCCGGCTAAGAACATGCTAGCTGTAAATAAATCAAGTAGCGGCAAATGTCCTAGCCAATAAACTGGATTTTCTGGTCCCCTAAAAAACAGCTGATAAGGTACATTCAAAATGTGTCTAAAAATATCATAAGGGCTAGCTAGAGAATTCAAAGGCAAACCTACCCAGGGACGAATTAATGAAGGCGCTCTAGCTATAGCTAAGCCCAGCGGAGCAAGAATAACTAAGCCAATTATGATTAATGGCAAAAAACTAAGCTGGGCATTTTTAATATGTCCGGCAATTGCTTTACGCTGCCAAAAACCACCAATTAAAACAAACCAAACTAACCCAGGCATATATAAAAGCAAGGCGGCTAAAATTACACCATAGGCGATTACTAAAGCAGAGTGTTGCGTATATCGAATCCAGGTTCCATAAGCTAACGATGCCAGTAATATAAGTAAAAAGACATCTGGAGTGGCTAGTCGTGCATTATGCAAAAACCAACTAGAGCTGGCAAACATAGCCGTGGTAAATAGCGCAATACCTATTGAATGCCACTTTATTACTACGTAGTAAAACAAGCCAACTATAAAGATCCCTAAAAGCGCGCTTATCGCTCTGCTACTAAATGCATTTGGATGATATAAAACTTCAAGTAGGTACTGAAGTACTTTATAAGGAGCGTTAATAGGATTGTTAATAATTTTACTTAACGAGCCCGCACTATTAATGCCTATAACTTCAGGGCTACTAAAACCAGGCACCAAACTGCCGAGCTTAAAGAAAAGTAAAAGGCCAAGCGCTGTAAAGGCCGCAAGACCTACCAAAGCTGGTTGCCAAAACTTAATTAAGAATATTTTGAACTGTTTTGATTGCCACATAAACTTGATTTTTAGTATAACACTTAAGCCTTCTAGTCTGTGAATGGCTGTGCACTGTGTTTTTTATCTAAGCTTCTAAAGCGCTGCTTATCTTTGTCGAAGTAAAGCTCAATATTCCTGGTTGGGCCATTGCGGTGCTTTTTAATAAGTATATCGGCGATATTTTTTCTATCTGTTTCGGGGTTATAATATTCTTCCCTATAAATAAAGGCCACTACGTCAGCGTCTTGCTCGATTGAGCCGGATTCACGAAGATCGGCTAGTTGTGGAATTTGTGGGCTTCGGTTTTCTACAGAACGGCTTAACTGGCTAAGGGCTAAAACAGGTATGTTTAATTCCCTGGCAATGCCTTTTAAGCCGCGCGATATTTCAGAAATTTCCTGTACTCGATTGACCTCATTACCATAACGACCGCCGCCACTCATTAACTGTAGATAGTCTACGATAATAAGACCAAGCGGATGCTGGTGGTGTTCCCGCCTAGCTTTAGTGCGCAAATCGCTTAGAGTAATGCTTGGTGTGTCGTCTATATAAATTTGGGCCTCAGATAATGTGCCCATAGCTTGGCCAATTTTTTCAAAGTCAGTGTCAGTTAAATTGCCTGTTCTAAGTGCCCAGGCATCAACACCAGATTCCACTGCCAGTAAACGGTCAACCAGTTGTTCTTTACTCATTTCCAAACTAAATAGTAGAACGGTTTCAGATGATTTTAGCGATACTTTATGGGCAATGTTTAAAGCTAGTGCCGTCTTGCCCATGGATGGCCTAGCTGCCAAAATAATAAGGTCACTTCGCTGCATTCCAGCCAGCACACTGTCTAAGTCTTTAAAGCCAGTTGGAATACCGCGAATTTTACCCTTGTCTTTGTGAAGTTCGTCCAACCTTTCAAAACTCTCTCCCAACACGGCTTCAAGACTTATTACGTCTTGTTTAACATGCCGCTGGCTTACCTCAAACAAGCGCGATTCTGCTTCTTCTATTAAGGCTTGCAAATTTTGTTTTTCGTCATAACCTAGATCAATAATATCCTGCGAAGCTTTAATTAAGCGGCGCCTCATAGCTTTTTGGGCTACTATTCCGGCGTATTGGTCAACATGGGCGGCGGTTGGGACGTAGTTGGTTAACTCAGTCAGGTAAGCAGCCCCGCCAATGAATTCCAAAAAACCAGTAGCCTTTAGATGGTCTGATAAAGTCAGTACATCGATTGGGCTGTGTTTGTCGTAAAGCTGCGTTATAGCTTCATATATACGTTGATGTTTTGGATCATAAAAATCATCAGCCGAAACATTATCGGCAATTTTTACAATAGCATCACTATCAATTAATATTGCACCCAGTAAACTGGCTTCTGCATCGGTATTTTGTGGTGGTAAAACGGCCCCCTCTGGCTGCATTATAGAATTCCTTTACTATCTTAGGAGTCTAGCACTTCTACAGTGCCAAAAATATTGCTTATGCTTTCAATATTGCTCTTTGTTTCAATTTTTGCAGGTTTTGATTGGGATTGTTGGCGATCAACAATCGTAACAAGCGTTACGTTATCTGAAGTGTGTCGTTTAATAACATCGCTAATTATCTGGCGGTACTTAGCGTCATTTAAACGCTTGTTATGAAAATCAAACGCAAAACTAAGTGTTAAAGTCTTACCGTCGTAACTTGGCTGACTCATGCGCATAATGCTGTATAGGGTATTGTGATGAACTTTTATATCTGCCAAAATTTGCGGCCATACCTTAGCATCAAAACTATCTGCAGATTTTGAAACTGGATCTATATTTTTTGGAATATTTTCCATTATAGGCTTGGACGGATCTTTTTTGCTAGGTTTTTCAGCATCGTTTAGTTTTTCGGTTTTAACAGACTCGTTTAGTGTATTAGAGCTTAAAACTTCGTCTAGTAACACAACTTCCAAGTATCTATCTGGGTTAGAACTGGCTGGCACATTTATTAAGCTTTTTAAAAGTTTGGCAACATTAATATCACCTAAATATAAATTGTCGTCGAGTAACTGATTACGCAATGTTTCGCTTAGCTGGCTGGCTAAACTTGAGGAATTGTAGCCCTGCATTTTTAACTCACTAAGTTTATTTAGCAACTGTTTGGGAGAATTAGTTTCTAGGGACTTAATAAGGTCGTCAATTGCTTGCTGGGGTGCAATGCCCAGCATTTGTTTAACACTATCTGCTGTAACCACTTTGCCAGCCGCACTGGCTTGATCAAGCATACTTATGCTGTCACGAAAACTACCGTCACCATGCTCGGCAATTAGCTCAAGGGCTTCGTCATCTACCTTGATGCCTTCATTTTTTGCAATGGACCTTAAATGCTCGATAACTTTTGCTGACTCTACAGGCTTAAAAGAAAACCGTTGGGTACGGCTAACAATTGTCTGGGGTAACTTATGTGCCTCAGTTGTAGCCAGGATAAATATTACGTGCTCAGGAGGCTCTTCAAGTGTTTTTAAAAGCGCGTTAAAAGCTTCTTTAGTTAGCATATGGACTTCATCAATAATGTAGATTTTGTATTTGCCGGTTGTGGGTGCAATATGAACTTTATCGCGAAGATCGCGGATTTCATCTATACGGCGGTTACTGGCGGCGTCAATTTCAATAATATCTAAGTGGATTTGTTTTTCGTCATATTTAAAACCATTAACTTCGTGTGCGAGAATTCTGGCCACACTTGTTTTGCCTACCCCGCGAGGACCTGTTAGTAAGTAGGCATGACTTATTTTGCCACTTTTAAGAGCATTTTTTAACGTTGCAGTTATGTGGTCTTGGCCAATAACCTCATCTAAATTTTTAGACCGATATTTTCTATATAATGCCTGCCCCATAGTCCTTTTATTATAGCCGAACAAGGCTATTTGAACTGTTGTTATTTAAGTATTAAGCAATTTCTTGTGAATGATTTGGGCCAAAGCCAACCTGTACATATTCTTTTGTGGCCGGTAAATGATAAATAGAACCGCCAACCGTGCCGGTCCAGCCGGCTATTTCTAAGCCTGTGTCTACAATACCAGGTACGTGTTTATCTACCGTGTATTTAAGCATGAAGGCACCAATCCCGGCCCACATGGCAAAAACACTCTTTTTACCCTCATTAGTAACATTCATTTCAACGCCACGAGCCGTACCCGTTACTGTGGCGGCAACATCTACAGCCTTTGGTGCGGCCATAGCCAGTGCTGGAATAAGTGGCATAACATCGCCGCTCACTAATAGCGGCAGTGCAAAGCCTATTTGTATCACATCCATAGTTGGGTCTAAAGCTCTACCAACTTTGCCTTTTGTGCCTTGGTAATCAGCTATAGCGCCATCGGCTACATCTGAACCACGTCCAATGGCAACTTCGGCTATGCCCTCTAATTTGCGGCCGCTGACAAAGTTATACAGACCGTTTACAACGGCCACGCTGCCAAAAAGGGTTACCCCGTTAGCAACAGTAGCCCAACCCCGAGTTTTTTTGGCAATTTTTTGCCACACATTCATTTCTGTGGAACTTAAATTATCCCAGTCGTTCTGGTTGTTTTTAAGTCTGTGCATGCTTTTAGAAACTTCTTCAGACATAAAGAATATATTACAATAAAACTAAAGATTTTACAAGTGAGCGAATTTCTTTATAGAGCTGCCTCAAGTGCCGCCCACTCAGCATTGTCGTCGTCTTCCGGAATGTTCACACTAACCTGATCACCAGGCTTGGCCTTAAAGTAAGTTACACTGGCTAATAATACTCTGTATTGCTTGCCACCGACGTTGACGAAGTAATGACCATCCTTGAGCTCTAAAGCGCCTACAACCTGTTTACGTGGGATAGGCCCAATTTGCTTGTACATAAAGGCACCATCGTCGGCAATAGTTAGTTTAAGTATGTCACCCTGTACTAACTTAGATTTAGAAGCATAGTTAGCTGGTACTGGGTACGTCTTACCATCGCTACCAACCATGTTCTGGCCATCAAATACACCTTCTATAACCTTGCCCAGTGATTCATCTTTAACACTAGCAACGGCTTCAACATCTTCACCAACTAAACTGACAAGCAATTCTTTAGCTGCCGCTAAACTAGTTTCGGCTTCTTGTATAAGACTGCGAAGTCTTTTTATCTGTTTTTCTGGTACGTCCGCCATATTTACCAGCCTTACTCCATCATAAGTGTTTATTTAGGTACACTTACGCATAAAAATACCATGTTTGGCCATTCAAGTCAAAGATGCAAGTGGCTAACTGTGGATAA
>CAYYAF010000010.1:7692-14814 GCA_964469975.1 uncultured Candidatus Saccharibacteria bacterium | reverse complement strand
TGGCATCAAGACCGTACCTTCAACCCATAAAAGTCCTGCGGACTTTTATGTTTTCATTGCTTGGCCAAATCGCAGTTTGCGATTTGCAAATCAAGAGGAGGTCACCCTTCCGTAGAACGGAGGTGATTATACCAGTTTTTGCGCAATAAAGCCTATAATTTTTGAGCAAACACAACCGCGTCAACAGTTTTAGCCCCAGCTAGTTTTAATGTTCGTGCTGCCTCTTCGAGAGTGGCGCCCGTTGTAACAACATCATCAACCAGTAATATTCTTTGGTCTGTTAAGGCTTTAGTAAACCTAAAAGCACCTGTTAGCTGTGTACGGCGAGTAGCCCGTTTATTACCTACTTGTTTAGTTTGGCCTAGTTTTTGCAACGCTTGGTAGTGAGGTAGTTTTAGCTGTTCCGCTAACTTCTTAGTCAGAAGCTTAGTATGGTCAAAGCCGCGTTGCCTTATACGCGCGGTGGCTGTTGGCACTGGCACAACAATTACCTTGTCTAAAAGCGGTAAGGTTTTATGCATTAAGTTAGCCATGGTATCAGCTGCTTCTCTAGAGTGATTAAACTTATAGCTGTGGATAAGCTGTCTGGCTATACCATCATAATCAGTGTGAACCCAGACGTGTTTTAATGGACTTTTACGGCGGCATTTAGAACAAACTTCACTATTTTCCGTGGCTCTAAAACAGCTATAGCAGCGTGAGGGCACCTCTAAAAAATTACTTAACTTGCAGAATTCACATACTAAATTGCCCTCAGTGTCACAGACTAAGCAGTTGTGAGGAGCCGCTATTTTCACTAAGGCTTCTATAAGAGACATGTTGTGTTAACTACTGTTGTAAATATATACCTCAAAGAGTTGCTAGGCATTATAACGTAAGATATACTTGCATGTAAGACAAAAAATTATCTCAAATAGTTTTAATAAAGAGAGAGCAGCTCTGCCTAATTGGCAGGCAAGTTTATCTCGTAAGCCTTGTGGAGGGTAGCAACTATGGCTCGAAAAAGCCGTGATGATGATCTCTTGATGGAAGATGAGTTAACAGCCGCTTTTTTGGGTGACGAAGATGTGCAAGTAGAAGAAGCGCAACAAGCCGCCCCGGCCGCTGACGAGTGGGACGAAGAAGAAGCTGTTCCCGGACAACTTGCTGTTGATGTTTACGAAACCAAGGAAAAGCTAGTCGTTAAAGGCCGTGTAGCTGGTGTTAACAAAGGCGACCTAGATGTTAGTATTGCTGACAATACTTTGAGTATCCGCGGTACGCTAAGCGCTGGCAATGAAGACGATGTTGAAAATTATTTTGTGCAGGAATGTTACTGGGGCGAATTTTCACGCAGTATAGCTTTACCGGTACCGGTTAAAGAAGAAGAAGTTGAAGCCGTACTTAAAGATGGCGTATTAACAATCAACTTTACCAAGCTCAAGCAAGATAGTGTTAAGAAGATACAAGTTTTGTAAGACCTTCAAAGTCTATTAAAAAGCCCGGGACAAACCCCGGGCTTTTTAGTTAAGTACGCTAAGACTTCTAAGCTCCTTGAATTGTGGAACCTACTCTATTAAGTACAAAGTGAACAAAAATTTGCGCCAGCAATACAATCACTAGACCTATAATGGCATAAAGAACCGTGTTGCGAGCCGCTCCGGTGGCTGCCGAATCGCCGCCAGATAAGATGAATCTTACTCCGCCAAAAATTATCATTATGACTGCAATTAGTCCAACAATTACTGAAAACACATTAATTATAAGTGTAATCAGATGGTTCACGTCGTTCACTGAACTACCTGTTTGATCAGGACAGCCGCTATTTGCATTTACTGTTAAATTTGAGCCGCAGTTAACCCCAGTACCAATTGGGCCGCTTGTGGTCGCCGCGTGAGCTAGTACTGGCGCCATCACTGACGGGACCAATAAAGTTAAACTCGTTGCAATTGTTAACAAAAATCTTTTTATCATAGTTTTAGTTTATACCTTTCTTAATATATGCTTCTATTGGTTTATACCATAACCTGTTTGTAAATTTCAACTGCAAGGCCTATCCTTTGGGAAATCTATTCAGCACAAAATGAACTATTATCTGCGCCATCAGTGCAACTATTAGCCCAATTATTGCATAAAGTACCGTGTTTCTGGCTGAATTAGTAGCCGCACTATCACCGCTAGCGAGTATAAACTTAATTCCGCCAACAATAATCATTATTACGGCGGCAACTCCAACTGCGAAAGATAGTATGTTGAGTGCCGCGGCTATAGTATCGTTAATTGTTTTGGCGCTTGATTTTGGATCACATGTACCAGTATCTGAAAGGTTTACTCCCTGGCAAGCTTGCTGCTTTGAGCCCTCAAATAAAGCGTAGCTTTTTACAGGCACAAATATGCCGACAATTAAACTTATGGCCATAGCGCTTACAAATAAGATTTTTAGTTTTTGTATCACACTATTCATGATACGTTTACTTTGCTTAAAACAAAAGTGACCATAGCCTGCGACACTAGCGCAATAACTATACCTATAGCAGCATAAATAATAGCTGTTCTAGCTGACGAAGCAGTATTAGGATCACCGTTAGACATCACTAACCGCAAGCCAGATATTACAATGGTTACAACTGCCGCCAATCCCACAACTATAGTTATTATTTGGACCGCTTTAGTTATTAAGCCATTTGGACCGAATAGTGGATTTTGTTTTCCGGTAATTTGATCTTGGCACTCAGGTGGTACTTGGCCTGTACTTGTATTCTGACAGGCCGGATTTAAAACGTTAACTGCTAGTACGCTTGAAGGAATCATTAGTATCGTGAAGGTAGATATCAAGCTTAAGATTAAGAATTTAAGTTTATGCATTAGATGCTCCCCAGTACAAATGTGACTAAAACTTCGGCACTAAGAGCCACTACAAGTCCAATCACAGCGTAAATTATTGATTGGCGGGCGCGTGAAGCTGATTGAGGATCACCTTGTGATGTTACCAGTTGCAAACTTGCAATTATTATGATGATCACTGAGGCTGCACCAATTACTCCAAACACAATTTGCAGAATTGAATGTACCGAGGCGGGATCAGCTCTTACTTGAGGCAGGGTGGTGTCGCATCTGTTGCTAGGGTTAGCAGGGTTGGCATTTGGGCAATTAGTTATAGGTATAGTAGGGTTAGTAGCTGCTAATTTCAGCAAAAAAGTATTTAGTAATTGAAAATTCATTACGTAGATATAAACCTTCCCGCTATAAATGTTATAAGCGCAGTAGCCGCCACAGCAATAACTAAGCCTATCACTGCATTAATAACTGTGCCTCTGGCTTTAGAAGTTTGGTCGGGCTGGCCCTGGCTAGTCATATATTGCACGCCGCCAATTACAATAAATACAATTGCCGCCAGTGCAGCTATTCTTAGCAAAATTTCTAATAGCGCAAATAATATGCCTGCAATTTGAATAGGACTGTTTAACAAATCTAGCTTGGGCGTACATCTGCCGGCTACTGTTTCGCTTTCTAAGTATTTATACCAAGTAGGGAACCCCAAAAAATTACCGCCTTTGCCTGGCGTGCAGGCCGATGCAAACTGCTGTAACAAACTAACAAAGCTTACAAACATTAGAATAGCCCCCCTGGTATCACCCACTGCAAAAAGGCATACATGAATATAAAGGTCGCGAGCGCAAGTAAGGCATTGGTAATTTTACCCCTAGCGGCAGCAACCCGTTGCGGATCATTGCCAGAGGTAGAATATTCAATCCCCGCTACAGTAACCATAATAATAATTACTATGCCAACTAAAGCTGAAAGCGTATTTATTGCAATAAACAGGTAATTAATTATCTGGCAATTGTTCTTGTTAAGTGTTGGTGCATTACAATCCTTCCTATCTGTAGTTTTTACTGTATTTGTCTGGCTACTTGGGCATGTAGTACCAGGAGCAAGTGGACCCGCTGGACCCCCTGGGCAACCGGCAGGAATAGCAGCAGCGCTAGCAACAGCTGGTGCAGCAATTATAAAGCTCAAAATAGCAACGGTGGCCACTAGAAAGTTTTTCATTTTTAATGTTTTAGTTTTTAGCTTAAACATTTGTCTTGATTATAGTTTATGGTGCTAACTTCTAGCAAGTAAGCCTATTTTATTAATGAAAATACAAGTATATAGGCTGATTATACTTATGCTATTATGTAAGATGATGCTTATCTGATAATAAAAAGACTTATATGTTAAACCTTAGTATGATAAAAATTCGTCTTTTATGCGCAGGCTTTGCGCTTACATTGTTATTGTCTGTGTTTTCCGCTGTTTTTCACCCTAATAAGGCCTACGCGTTAACTGCCAATGTAGTAGATCGTTCAACCATTAAGATAGGTGACAAGGTATTTTTCGATGGTGATATAGATAATAATTTCAATTATCAAGAGCAGTCACCGTCTGATAATTGCGAACCAGATACAATAAATGGATTTAATAATAGCAGTGACTTCCGCCCAGGAAAGACACCAGACAATGCTACCCTTACAACAACTACTCCTGCCGGCGCCGGTTCAAAGGCCTGCACAAAAAGTACGCAAACAATAGACTTTGGCTCAACCAGAAATAACTTCTTAAAGGCATTTAGATGGGTTGACAGTAATACTATAGGCGCATCTGATGGTAAGCTTACTTTTAAGCGCCATACCGGCTCTACTGTTTTTGAAAGCACAACAAATCATAATGATTGTAGCGATACGCTTACTATTGATAGCAGTAATCAAACAGCTACCCTAGTAGCACGGGTTGGTACTTTAAACTCATCCACGCGTCCTTCTATAGCAACTGTAGGCCCAGATGATTACGATTGGTACCCATTTGAACGTCCGTCTAATCACTATCAAGATTGGAAATGGAACAGCGGCTTAAAATGCTGGGAATCGCCCGCAGTAACTGCTGTTCAGTTAAGCGGTACTCCTTCAAAGGGCAGTACTGGTGGTGCCGGTGGAAGCGGGGACAGTGGAACTGCTCAGAAAGATAGCTGTGAGTCAATAAACACTGGTCTTAGCTGGATTATATGCCCAGTAATTAACATATTAGATGGGGTTACTAGTTCACTAGATACAGTTATTCAATCGCTGCTTGAAACACCTGACCCCAATACACTGGGCGGCAAAAAATGCATAAACCCTCAGGATCCGAACGACAAGGCCTGCCATTTATATCAGGCGTGGGGTAGGGTGCGTAATGTTGCCTTAATCATTCTTATTCCAATTATGTTGGTTATGGTTATAGGCACCGCTTTAGGTTTTAGTTTTTTGGATGCCTATACGGTCAAACGGGCTATGCCACGGTTTTTGATAGCCATATTGTTTATAAGTTTGTCATGGTATATAACGGCCTTCTTAATAAGCCTGACTAATGTGGTTGGCCACGGTATTTTGGGCTTAATTACACAGCCTTTTGGTGTGGCGGATCAAACATTAAAGGATCTGATTAATCCTGGTGCTGCCGGAGTTTCCACTGTTGCAACGGGAGCTATAATTTTTGGTCTATTTTTCACCCATACAATAAGTCTTGGTATTATATTTAGCCTGGCTTTTGTGGCCGCTATTGGACTACTTATAGGCTTTTTAGTACTTGTAGTTAGGCAAATATTATTAATTGCGCTCGTGATTTTGGCTCCACTGGCAATACTAGCTTGGATATTTCCAAATAACGATAGGATGTGGAAGCTGTGGTGGGGGACATTTTCTAAGCTGCTTTTAATGTATCCGCTAATAATGATACTTATTGGCGCCGGTAGAATAGCTGCCTCTATAATACCTTTCCAACAAGGCAATACTAGTGGTTTGCTTGATGGTTTGTTTACTAACATTCTTATAGTCATTGCTTATGTACTGCCTTATTTCTTTATACCGCTGACCTTTAGATTTGCCGGTGGAATTTTGGGCAACTTATCTGGCTGGGTTAATGACAAAAGTCGTGGTCTGTTTGATAGGCAAAAGAAGTACCGTGCAGAAACTGCGGCTAAGGGCCACGAGCGTTTTGGTCGCCGTGTGGTAGCTAGAAAAGCTGATTGGCAGGGTAGATTGCAAGACGCGGCTTCGCGCAGAGGCCGGGTTGGCGGGGCAGCTTTAAGAACACTTGGCTATGGGCTTGGCTACAATGTTCAGGCCGATTCTTCTGCCAGGCAGCTATCGGTAGCAAAAGAAATAAATGATCAAATTAATACAGGCAGAGACGAAGAAATCCGTGGCCTTACAGTTAATAGACGGGCAGCAAGAGCAGCGGGTGCGTTAGTACTAGATGCAGATGGTCATATGTCAAACGGCCTAATGCGTACAAATGGAGATACAGGCGCAACCGAATATAAGACTTTAGGTGGAGCTTGGGTTAGTGAAGCAAATGTATTGGGAGGCTACAGGCGATGGGGCAACGACAGATACGCCCAGCAAGCTGCATTATCTTATGAAATGCGCAAAGCCATGACTGATGATGAAGTGCAGGGCATTAGTGAGCGTTACGAAACACTCTCTACAGACAGAGCGGGTGGTTGGGGTATGAATGGTGGGCAAGCTACAGGCGCCTTAAAGGGTGCGGGTTTTGAAAACCAGAACCAACACTTAGAATTTAAGTATACAAAACTTGATGGTACGGTAGACTATAAAGGCATGGCTAAAGAAGCATACGAAAAGAGGGGCAGCTACCCATTAGCCCAAATGAGCTCACATACTATTGCCAGACTTAAAGAAGCCTACGATACCGGTGACGCGGAAACTCAGCAATATGTTCAGGGTGTAGCAGAAAACTTTATGTACCGTGGTGGAGTCAGCGCAGGCGCTGCTGGATCTGACGATGAAGCAGCCAGAGCAGCTGCAGCTGCAGCTGCAAGGGCTGCTGGTGGTGCGCCCGGTGCTACCGTTCCAGGAGAATTCTTCCAAACCAATACACCTGGTCCTGCTCATGTGGCAGAAAGTGTTAGAGATCTGGCTGTACATACAGGTGTTTACCAACCAGACCTAGGCTCTGCTAGAACTAGAAGTGATAGAGGTCCAGGTGATACAGATGCTGCAGGACGACCTCTAGGCCCTCCTGGTGGTCCGCATACACCTCCTCCCGATATTCCAAGGCAAAATTAACCTACTATTAACCAATAGCTTTATAGATTGAGCG
>CAYYAF010000010.1:0-7592 GCA_964469975.1 uncultured Candidatus Saccharibacteria bacterium | reverse complement strand
GATATTCCAAGGCAAAATTAACCTACTATTAACCAATAGCTTTATAGATTGAGCGATATAACTTATAATTTTTACAAGACATGGCAACGTATAAGGTACTGCAGGATATTGAGGCCGAAGACAAATTTGTTGGGCCGTTAACGCTTAAGCAATTTATCTTGGCCGGTATTACTTTTGTATTCGGTTATTTATGCTTTTTCTTATTATCCAGGCATTTGTGGGTTTTAACTTTACCTATTTTGCCCGTAATATTCGCTACTGGCTTTTTAGCCTTCCCTTGGGGCCGTGACCAACCAACCGAAATCTGGCTGCTGGCTAAAGTCCGGTTTTTCTTAAAACCGCGGCGGCGTATTTGGGACCAAACCGGTATGCAAGAGCTGGTAACCATTACAGCACCAAAGCATATAGAGCAATATACTAGTGATAATCTAAGCCAAATAGAGGTTAAAAGTAGATTGCACGCCCTGGCTGATACCTTAGACAGCCGTGGTTGGGCAGTAAAAAATGTTAACGTTAATTTGTTTACTCAACCTTCAGCGACAGCCGGAATTGAATCCGACAGGTTAATAGATTTATCTAACTTTGCTCGCGAAGTTCCCAGTGTAGATGTTCAAGCCTCAGATGATATTCTAGACGAAAAAAATAACCCAACTGCACAGCACTTAAACCAAATGATTAATGAATCATCCCAGGCCCACCGCCAAGCAGCTATTGATAACTTGCACGAGGTCCGTAGGCCTAAATCTACTCATAGGCAAGGTCACAAAAAAAACGGTGCACCGCCAGATTTTTGGTTTATGCATCAATCGCCGTCGGGCCAATCGCCCAAGGGATATGCTACCTTTGACGATACTCATACAATTACACCTGGTGCTGACGATCCAAGCCAACAGGCAGGACAGCAACAATTAACCCCGGCCGAAGAATCACTTCTAAAAAAACTAAACGACCAAGGAGTCCAGCACGCTGCAGCATATGGTCAGACTAAAGTTATTCAACCAATTTCTAAGCAAAAGCCAAAAAAATCCTCGCCAAAGCAGACTGCTAACAGAGGCAATAGCACTAGCGGTAAAGCCATTAACCCTGGTATACTTGATCTTGCCAATAACGACGACCTAACAGTGGCGACTATTGCTCGGCAAGCCAATAAAAAAAGCGGACCCGAGCCACCAAGTAACGAAGTAGTAATTCCGCTGCGTTAATCCACTTGCTAGGCCGTTAATTTTTAAGAGGGTGGCCAAAAGAATATAAACATGAATCCAGCAACACCTAGTCAGTCTAATGGGGGTCTGCCAAATGGTGCTAATTCCCCTGTTCAACCTGCTCATAGCGGAGCTGCTCCTAGTGTACCTGCTCCAGCCAGCGGGCAAGTTTATGCTGCCCCTGACGCTTCCCAAGGCTACGGCCATTACCAACAATCGCCCGCTCAGTCACCGCCGGCTAATGGTGGAGTGGTAAGTTTTAGTTCTCAGTCTGCACCAAATGGACAAGCTACAGCTGTACCAATGAGGGTAAACCCAAATAGTACCCAAAATGCTTTGCAAATTGCCGAAGTCCGTGACGGAATTGTCATTATGAATGACGGCTCTTACCGTTCGGTTATCATGGTTAAGTCTATTAATTTTGATCTTATGAGCCCACAGGAGCGTGAATATGTGGAATATAGCTATCAAGGTTTTTTGAATTCACTCTACTTTCCGGTGCAAATTTTTATTCATTCACGCAAGGTTGATCTTGGACCTTATATAGAAAAGCTAGATAAAATTCGGACCGAGCACGAAAACATGTTGCTCGCCCTGCTGATGGAAGATTATATAGCTTACATGGATCAATTATCTTTACAAACCAATATTATGGATAAAAAATTCTACGTAGTTATTCCGTATTTCCCAACAGTAGATATTCAAAAAGCTTTGAACGATAGTAAAAAGTTGTTTAAAGGCTTGGGGCAATTGCTTAGTAACAAGCAAAACCATGTAACGGTAAATGAAACTGATTTAGAAAACGCTAAATCCGAGCTGCGCAACCGCGTTCAGGCTGTCTTAGCCGGTCTGCTAGAATGCAACATTCAGGGCCTACCGCTTGATACCCAAGAGCTAATTGAGCTTTATTACGACGTTTACAACCCCGATACAGCCACCAGGCAAGAGTTAAAGAACTTTAATGATTTATCTGCCCCAGTTGTTACAAAAGGTCAGGGCGAAGCTCACCAGCCTAATTTGGATAGGGAGCTTAAGTAATGGCTTTTGGCAATAAAAAACCAAGGGTAGACCCAGTAATGTTAGCTCAGCAACAGCAAATGCAGGAGCAGCAAGAGGTTACCGCGGCCTTTCAAAAAGGGGTTACTGCCCTACGTGATTTTATTGCGCCAAGTTCGCTGCAGTTTGAAAACGGTTTTTTTCATTTGGGTACTCGCTACGCCCGGTCTCTTTATGTATATGGTTACCCTAGGCAAATTTTCACTGGTTGGATGAGTAACATGGTGAACCTTGATGAGGTTATGGATTTATCTATGTTCATTTACCCGGTGGAAAGCCAAGTAGTATTAGAAAACCTTCGCAAAAAAGTTACTCAGCTTGAAGCCGGCATTCAAATTGATGCCGAAAAGGGCCGCATTCGCGACCCCGGCAAACAAGCCGCTATACAAGATGCCGAGGAAATGCGTGATAAATTGCAGGTTGGCGAAGAGAGGTTTTTCCGGTTTGGCTTGTGTTTTACTATTTATGCCTCATCTATGGACGAACTAGAGTTTGTTACGCATAAAGTTGAGTCAATTTTGGGCCAGCAACTGGTTTACAGTAAGGTGGCATCATCACAGCAGGAGCAGGGCTTTAACAGCACTCTGCCGCAGTTTAGTGATCAGCTGCAGATTCGCCGTAATATGAACACTGGCGCCCTTAGTACCAGCTTTCCTTTTACTAGCGCCGACCTATCGCAAGATAACGGTATTTTGTACGGCATTAATATGCACAATTCCGGCTTAGTAATATTTGATCGTTTCAGCCTAGAAAACGGTAATAGTGTGGTGTTTGCTAAATCTGGTGCTGGTAAAAGTTTTGCGGTAAAGCTAGAAGCTTTGAGAAGCCTAATGTTTGGCACAGAAATTTTTGTAATTGATCCAGAAAATGAATATCAGCGTATGTGCGATGCAGTGGGCGGCGCATATGTTAGGTTAAGTTTGAACTCATCAACTCGCATCAATCCGTTTGATTTGCCTCAAGTTGTGGATAGTGAAGAGGCCGATAATGCTTTGCGTAGCAATTTAATAACTCTGCATGGTCTTCTAAGATTAATGATGGGTGGCGCTCAGGCACAAATGGCGGGTAACAGTGTGGTTACACTGCCAGCACTAACACCTGTAGAAGAGGCAGATTTAGACGCTGCATTAATAGAAACATATGCTAAGGCTGGTATAACTAATGATCCATTAACGCACAACGGCACAGCACCGACAATCAACGATTTATACGACACCTTACTGCACATGGGCGGCACCGGGCCGCAATTGGCCCAGCGATTGCGAAAGTATACAAGCGGTACATTCGCTGGTATCTTTTCACAGCAAAGTAATATTGACATCAATAACCCGTTCGTAGTCTTTAATATCCGCGATCTTGAGGACGAACTTAGGCCAGTTGCTATGTACATTGTGCTTAATTTTATTTGGAACAAAACTAAGAGCGACAGGAAACGACGTATATTAATAATCGATGAAGCCTGGCAGTTGATGAAGTACGAAGATTCAGCTAACTTTATGTTTAGCTTGGCCAAGCGAGCCCGTAAATATAACCTGGGCCTAACTACCATTAGTCAAGATGTTGAAGATTTTATGGGATCTAGAATGGGTAGAGCCATTGTAGCCAACGCCTCAATGCAGTTGCTACTAAAACAATCAACGTCGGCCGTAGATGTTCTAACTGATGTGTTTAAGCTAACTACAGAGGAAAAAAAGCGTTTGAGCCAATTCCCAGTAGGCCAAGGTTTGTTTTTTGCCGGCCAAAGTCATGTGCACATTCAAATTGCCGCTAGTCCAACCGAAATGGGCTTAATAACCGCTAATCCCGGGCAAAATCAAGCCCCTGGCCAGCAAGGCGAATTAAATCAGCCGCAGGGGACAATAGATTTGGCAAATAGACTTACTCCAGGAGTTTAAATATATAAAACTTTAAAACTAAAAATTTATGGCAGAGCCAGCAAGAAAAATTTACGACGATGAAGGTGATGATAAATCGCTGAGCGCTCAAGAGCGTGCAGATTTACGCTGGGGTCTAGAACATCCTCCAGAAGAATTGCCAGATGAAGAAAGTGAAGATAAGTCAGCCAGGGATAAAGCCAATGAGCGCTGGGGTATGTCGCCTGATGAGGTAAAAGAGGCCGAAGAAAACGCCGATTCTGCAGAAAGTACAAGTGCCGATAAAAAAGAGTCTGACGAAATAGAAGACGATAACCAGATTGGTGAAGGCTATAATCCCGATGATAAAAAGGGGCGAACCAGACAACTTATAGGGCGTTTTTCCGGTCTATCTACCCGTAAAAAAGCAGCCGGCGGCGGGATAATTGGCATTATTATTGCTTCCATACTTGGACTCAGCACCATTGTAACTGGGCCACTGCAGTTTATTCACATAGCCCAGCTATTGCAGCGCTTTCATTTTGCTTCTGCCCAAGATGACGGCAATAGCCGCATACTCAAGCTTTATAAATGGTCAAAGAACGCTAAGGCTGGAACGGTTGAAAATACTCGTTTGGGTTTTATAGGTAAAAGAGTTGCCATAAAAATTGATGCTCAATTAGCAGAAATAGGTATCAAGAAAAACTATTTAAAGGGAGGAACCTATGATGGCACAACAATTGACGCTCATACGTTTAGCGAAAATTCTGCCGATGGTGACATTTTTAAAGGCTTAGAGGGCAACCCCGACGCCTTTATGACTAAATTTGAGGAAACTTATGGTGTAAAGCTAACTCGCGATGGCTCAAATCTAGGTTCCTTTAAAGTCGATGAAGATGGCATGTTTGCTTTTTTGAAAAACCGCCGACTAAATAAAATGCTGGTGCAACAGGCTGGATACGATAATATGGCTGGCACTGTATCTGCAAGGATAATGGGGGCTAGGGATAAAGTACCTTGGCATCCCATACAAAAAGCCGATACCAAAATTACCGGTGCCTTAGATAAACAATTTTCGGCTTGGCTTGATAAATTAAAAGAAAAGATTAGCAATGGCGATACGCAAGCCGCAACCGCTAACGGTGAAACTGCCAAAGACAAAAAAGGTAATGTAGATCAGGGTACAACTGATAATAACAATTCGGGAGCTAGTGATACTAACTCTTCGGCTGAAAGTGCTAAAAAAATAGTTGATGGTGAGGCTGGTGGTGAAACCAATCTTGATGCAGCCGGATCCAAGTATATACAGCAATTTACAGAACATCTTGGCACCAAAGTAGCACTAAGTGCTACAGCGGTTATAGGTCTTGCCTGTGCCGCCCAAGGCATTGCCCATGCTTCCGATAACCTAAAACACGATATGGTAGTTCTTCCTCTAATACGTATGGGTATGCAAGCTATTAGTTTGGGTAACCAGGTGATGAGCGGTCAAGATCTTGATACGACCCAGTTAGGATTTTATTATAAACAGCTTAATGATCCTAAGTCTGGCTCTTGGGCAAATGCTAAAAGTATTCAAGCAGAGCTGGGGCAAGATCAAACCGGCCCTGATATGCCCAACGCCTATAACCCAAGTAAAATCGGTAAAAACATGTTTTCTCAGATCACGGATGTTATCCCGGGTTTAAATGCTATTTGTTCGGCCGTAAATAGTACCTTGGGCGGCCTAGCTATGACGGTTGTCGGGCTTGTAACTGCGCCTGTAGGTACGGTAAGCCAAGAAATAATTTCACGCTCAGGTGTACTTACGGGCCCAATAAGTTCTTTGGTGCGTTGGATGGCCGGTAGTCCAATACCAACTTTCGTAGGCGGGCCAGCCTTTGGCAACTTTATAAACTATGGCTCTAGATTAGCGGCAAATGACCAATTCGCCTCTATGGGGGGAGCTAAATTAAGTAATACCCAAGCCGCCGAGATCAGAAATTACAATATCGCCGCCCAAAAACAAGATTTTGAAAACCAATCCATAGCTAAGCGTGTATTTGACCCGTACTCGCCAGACTCACTAGTTGGTAAGGCCATAGATAGTACGTCGCCAAATATAAATTCTAATGTTGCTTCGGTATTAGCTAGTGTATCCAACCCATTAAGGATACTGGCGGTACTTAAAATGCCGTTTAGCCAAAAAGTCAGTGCCGCCGAAAGTAATAACTACGATTATGGATTTCAGGAAGTTGGCTTTAGTTTAGGTGATTTAAACTCACCTGCTTACGACAATCCATACGATAACGCTAATAAGGCTATTAGTTTATTACGTGCATCGGATGATACTTATAGAAATAGAATTAAAGATTGCTTTGGCGTTACCTTTGACCCTAATAGTACCGACGGAGCGTTGACGACTGAATTTACTTCGATAGACGTTCTAAAAGACGGCTACGATAAAAAGGGTTGTGCTGACCCGAGCTCTAATTGGACTAGCATTAGGGTTTACGTGTTGGACATGAAAACAGCCGAAGCTACAGATTGTTTTGAGTCTGGCGATAATCAATCGTGCCAAAACAGCGGCTTTGGCAGCCAAGCCGCTACTGACAATGTGCCCACTGGAACCGTAGGCAGTGTTGCGGGTTATAAGAGACCGCTGCGTGATGTTCAAGAGCTGACTCCAGAGCGCATAGATCAAGGTGTTGATTACGCCGGTACAGGCCCGGTATACGCAATTGGCAACGGTACAGTGATCGACGCCAACACGCATGCCGGCTGGCCGGGTGGTAACTGGGTTTCTTATCAGCTTGAAGACGGCGCTGCAGCAGGAAAAGTTGTTTTTGTTGCCGAAGACTGCACGGTTAATGTTAGTGCTGGCCAACACGTTACACCCGATACAGTCATATGTAACATGTTTAAAGGTAAGGACGGAGTTGAAACTGGTTGGGCTGAGTCCGGGCTGAGCGAACGAGCATTAGGCCATCCAGAATATACCTGCGATAACTCAAACGGCAGTATTTCGACATCATATGGTTTGAATTTCTCTAAGCTGTTGGGGAGTCTAGGAGATCCCCCCGGCGTAGTTCAAGTTAGTGGTAAAAATACTAGTTGTGCTGGATCGCCAAGTACTACGCCTTTGCCGGCGGGGTGGCCAACATGGTAAGGCAAAGAAAACACGCTTGGTTTAGAACTATGTTTATTGTTATTACGGTGCTAGTTATGCTGTTTGGTTATACTCAGCAATTATTTGCTCTTACAACAGAGCAAAAAAGAGTGCTTCAATCTGGCATTTATTATTTTAATACTGCGTCCGACAATCAAACTACCACCGGTAGCGCCGAGGGCTGCATTTCCGGCAAGTTGCCGACTATTACAGATGAAACCTCATTTGCTGCCGCCATGACAAACTATGTTCAGCAGCATTACCCAAATTCACCATTCTTACAAATATCTAACTTTGGCCAGTTAATGGTTGACCAGGGTAAAGCCACTGGCG
>CAYYAF010000009.1:0-16298 GCA_964469975.1 uncultured Candidatus Saccharibacteria bacterium | reverse complement strand
TTCTATAAAGTATGACGTAATGAAAAGCTTAGGCCATTCCCAGCAGACTAAAGTCCATAAGCATCATAGGCCTGCCTATTTGCCTGATTTTATTGCTGAGAGTATTTTAGATGTTGATTTTGAAAGGTTAAAAAAAATTGGAGTGACCCATATTTTACTCGATCTGGACCAGACAATTCGCCACAGGCGGTCCCCAGAAATTAAAGACGAAATAATACAGTACCTTTATGCGGCTAAAGCGGACATTGGGTTTAAAGGTATCTTTATAGTTACAAATAACCGCCGCGATTTACAAAGCTTTGGTAATATATTGCAAGCCAAAATCTTCCAGCCATACAGAGCCAAAACGAAGACAATTAGTAAACCAAACCGCAAGTTTTTTGAGAACATTTTAAAATCATCTAACGTTAAACCTCAACGTGCGGTGATGATTGGCGATAAACTTAGGTTTGATGTTGCCGGTGCTAACAGGGTAGGCATCCATACGGTATTAGTTAATCCACTCGGTAGGGACTATTGGTATGACCGTCTACTCTTTACTAGGCATTGGGACAAACGCAAATTGTCATCCGCAAAATTTAGAGTGGGGCTATTTTCTGTAGTGGGCACAGAACTGCATCTAAAAGAAGCGCTTAAACAAGTAGATTTTAGGGCTAAAAAAGTACAAGCCTACAAAGTTGATGCACGCGGTTCGCAGCCTTTTATAGCA
This sequence comes from uncultured Candidatus Saccharibacteria bacterium, assembly GCA_964469975.1. Classification (GTDB taxonomy): domain Bacteria; phylum Patescibacteriota; class Saccharimonadia; order Saccharimonadales; family JANWIN01; genus CAYYAF01. The sequence continues at coordinate 15,589 of CAYYAF010000009.1, read as the reverse complement.
ACTGACGGCAAGCGCAAAGTTTTTATAAAGCTTATTACTCGCAAGACAAACTTTTTTGACTGGGTATTTAAATTTGGCCGACGACTTCTATTCGGGAGGTTAGAAGATGAAATGCCTTTTGTTAGCCCCAGGCAAGCAGTAGAGCATGAAGCATATATAAGCTCTTTGGCCTTAAGGGCGGGAGTACGAACGCCTAAAGTTATAGGGCAAATTGATTTACATGATCATCGCCATGGGCTTGTTACGCATTTTATTGAAGGCAAACCAATTGGTGCCAAGCAAGCTAAACATTTGAGTGATGAGGTCCTAATTGATTTATGGCGGCAAGTTAAAAAATTGCATAAGGCACACATTGCTCACCGCGATCTACGAACAGCCAATGTACTGCTCGATAAAAAGAAGCGAATTTGGTTAATTGATTACGATTTTGCAACCACAGCCGCAACTGTAAAAAATTTACAGAAAGATAATGTTGAACTATTAGTATCATTGGCAACGCTTGTAGGGGCTAAAAAATCTATAAAGTTTGCGAGCACAGCGCTCACCCCGCGTGATTACAAGGAATTATTGCCACTACTTCGCTATGGCACTTTGTCTTCCGCTACACGCACTGAAGCACGTAAAAGCAAAGAGACTCTAGAAAGTTTACGTGACTACGTTGAGATATTATCAGCAGCTGACAGCCATTAATTCATAGCATGCTTTAAAAATAACTGTAATCTTCAAACTGCTTACGTCTATTGACAAGATATATCTGATACGGCTATATTTACTAACATATTATTTAGGTTTTCAAAGGGAACAAAAATGGCCAAACCAAAAAGTAGTGCAAGCCCAGCTAGTGTTTTATTTAAACCTCCTATTGGCATAATTTTCTTTGCTCTTGTTTTTGGAGCCATTGGCTATGCGGTTAGAACTTTAACCCATGCAGCACCCGCAAACTCTTCTGGATCAAGCATAACTCTTAGTACAACAGATCCACATTTAGGGGGAATAGTTAAATTTGCAACTTCATATCCAAAAATTACTGGCAATGTCTCGGTGCTAGTAGGCGTTTATTGCTATCAAGACGTGGACCATGACGGCATAATTAACACCAATAACGCTAATAATAACCAAGATTTAGTCTATGGTGAACTTAGATCTGCAGTTGACGCTTCTAACACTGGCTTTACCCTTGGTGGTAGTAGCTCTGTATGGCTAAACAGCGGTGGTGGCCCGGCTACTTGTAATGCAAACTTGTTTTACTACCGCTTTGGTGGAAGACAAGGCGAGACCTACAATTTCTTAGCTAAAACTCCCGACTGGCAAGCAGCCGGCGCAAACTAAGCCAATACATTTAAGAAAACCAATCAATTTACTTATTTAGCTAAGCGTTTGTGAAAAATGTTTTGCAAAATCACAAGTGCAATACTAAACGGAATAACTAGTAAACCCATGCCGGGACTGGTAATTTTTGAAACTAGTATCGTTACAGCAAGTGTTATTGCTAGCCAAATAAAGAAATCTTTGGCGCGAATATGAATGCGTAAGTATTCGGCACCTAAATAGTAGTATGGGAAGACAGTTACAACCAGAAATGTGCTGCTTAGCAGACCAAATATCAATACCACCGACAAACCCTGCCAAAACGGGCTGGTAATTGCCAATGGAATTAGCGCAACTACGGCGGTCATACTGGTCGCAAATAGTGGGCGAAACCGTTCAGCTAGTGCCGCATGGGCACTATCTATAGCGCCAAGTCCACTGCGCCGTGACTGGTTAGCAAAGTCGGTTAAAAGAATAGTGTTTTTAATACTTAAGCCTAGCAGCGCAAAGAAACCAAGCATTGTAAAGAAGCTGATAGCATTATCTGTTAAACGTAAACCAAGCATCACACCAAAAATGCTAAACGGTATAGCCATAAATATCAGTAATGGTTGAAGGAAAGATTTAAACTGGAAGGCCAGTAGTATAAATATAACTATCAAAAGTACCGGGAAGGCTAGGGCCAAAGTCTTGAACGAATTTTGATTTTCTGATTCCTGGCCAAGATCATAAGTAAGAGAGTTACTGCTTAAACCGTATTGTTTTAGTTTGCTGTCTGTAAATTCCTTATTTACTGCATCCTGGCCAAGGTTTACTAGTGTTGTAGTATCGTTACCGTCAAAACCAGCGCTAACAGTCACAATTGGCTTACCACTGCTGCTAATATACTGATCTGGGCTAGATATAGTTATGTTAGTAAAGTGCGCAGTTGTACCATTTATACGCTTAAGTTCAGTCGTTTTCATGTAAGCCGCTACGTCCCCTGCTGCATTATAGGCCGCTGCTCGGTTTGTGGCGTCTAACTGCACAATAAAAGCGGCGGCCGGTGGTCCAACATCACTCTGACCAGCAATAACTTGAGCATCATGGAAGTTTTTAAATTTGTTTTCTAGCTGTTTTACAATTTCTGGCGAAGATATGTCACGCTTACTGTAAGAAACAATCTTAATTTGTTCCATGCCAGTTTGTGCGGTACCCGAATTATAATATGAGCTTTGTTCAAAATTAGAACCTATTACCTCGGCTGCAATTTTATCAACTTTAGCTGCTGTAGCTTCGGCTTTTTCAATAGTGGTATTAGGCGGAAAATTAACAGTTAATACTAAGCCATTAGTATCTTTGGTAGGTGGGAAAATATTGAACACAACATCCTTGGCTATAAAAAGGCCAGCCGCTAAAAAGCCGAAACCAATTACCACGGCAGTAATGCCTACGCCAAATAGTCGCTTTTTAGAATTCCTAGCCCACATCATAGGCTTTGCAATAAATTCGGCCACCTTTGCCTCAAAACCCGCCGCAACTTCTTTTACACCTTTGGCGCCCATTTGTTTTTTACCAAGCAGCAAAAAACGAGCAAAAAACGGAATAAAAATTAAAGCCACAAATAAACTAATAATTAAGGAGGCAATAATGGTAATTGGAATAGCCCTAATAAATGCCCCAAGTATTCCACCTACAAAGATAAGCGGAGCAAAACTTAAACAGGCCGTGGCTGTAGCTGCCACCATTGCTCGGCTAATTTTGCGCGTGGCATCTTTTACGGCTTGGCGTTTATCTTTTTCATAACGCCTAGCCGCATCTATAGCCTCGGTCATTATAATCGTGTCGTCGACTATCAGAGCTAAGCCCAAAATTAATGCAAAAAGTGTGATGACATTTAAGCTATACCCGAACACAAACAAAAGACCCAATGTAATCAAGAGCACCGTAATCATTGAAATTACGGTAATGATTGAGGCGCGTATAGCAATTACAATTGAGCCAACAATTAGCACCGCAATTAAACCTTCTAGCAGTACTCGCTGAAGCTCGCTGATATTATCTTTTATTTGTGTGGCAAAACTTGCGCTTATAACGGCTGGATAACCCTTAAATTGAGACTGGTTATTAAGCTTAGCTAAAGCATCTCGAACTTGCTTATCTAACTTAATAACATCAGCTCCGCTCTTTTTGGATACTCCAATAATGACCGAATTGTAAAACTTGGTCTGATCTGCCTCACGCTGGCCGTATCTATCAAAACTATGCTGTACCTTTACAGATTTACCCGTTGCTGGGTCTATAACATTTTCATAAGGATTTTTTAGGAAAACTTTTTGAACTAACGGCAAATTTTGTTGCTGCAGAAACTTGGTTGCTTCATTGGCTTTAGTGGTTATATCTGACAGTGACGCTTTGCCATCTTTGTTATAGAACGATATAGCTACATCAATTTGGTCGGTATCGCCACCAGTAACCCCAAAGTAAGGTACGTTATACTGAACCGCAGCTGTTTTAGGTAACTTGTGAGAGTCATTAACAGCCTGCTCTAAGTTTTTACTAGCTTTATTAGAATCCACATTTTCTTTGTATTGAATTTGAATTACAAAAAAATTATCTGAACTTTTAGCCTGTACAGACTTTACATCTTCATCTTTTAAAGCTATATCAGAAATAGGTTTGGTAACCTGGTTATCTACCTTTGCCGGGTCATTAATAAAATAAGTACCATTGACTATGGCAATGGGTATATTAACGCTAGGGAAACCTTCACGACGTAAAAAAGTAGTATAGCTAAGTGTGCCAAAAAGTGTAAGCGCTACCCACAGAATTGCCGTAATTCTTGGCCTGTCAAAGAAAAAGACAGTAAGTTTGGAAAGTAACTTATCCCTAGGAATTTTAGTCTTGGACTGTCTGACCATATTTGTCTCCTTTTTATTATCCTAGCAAATAAAATGAAAAAGTTCGTAATTATTCTTTAAATTACTATCTGCTCATGCTTGGGTTTTGGTATTTGTTTGACTACAATGCAAACAAATGAAGTGGTTTAATTTTCGAAAACTTCCCAGAACTACGTTAATTATGTTGGGCTTGGCAGCTTTTTTGGCAGGTATTGGCCTGGCTCGCACTAAACTAACGATTGAATCAGCTTTAATTTGGCTTAGTTTAGTGTTTATTTTTGTTGCTGCACGCAAATCAAGATCGGCTTTAATAATTAGTATTATTTTATTTGGACTATTTTTAGGTTGGTGGCGCGGGCAAATTTATATGCAGCAGATATCCAAATATAATTCACTTTATAGCCAAAAAGTCACAATTATTGGCCAAGCTGACACGGACGGTGTTTATGCTAAGGGTAGTCAATTGTCGTTTGACCTGAAGAACATACAGGTAACAGAGCCACATAAATCTGTGTTGGTAGGTAAGGTGGGCATAAAAGGTTTTGGTGTGCCGGCTATTTACCGCGGTGATACAGTGCAAGTTTCTGGCAAACTATTTAAAACACGTGGCTCTCGCCAAGCCAGCCTAAGCTATTCGCAAATTAACGTGATTAAACGTTCAACCTCAGTTATAGAAAGCTTAAGGCGGCGCTTTCAGGCTGGTACGTATACGGCTTTACCCGAACCGATAGCTTCATTTGGTTTAGGACTATTAATTGGCCAGCGTAGTAATTTACCAGATAACATCAATAACCAGCTGTCAGCTGTAGGTTTAACTCACATTGTAGCTGTAAGCGGCTATAACCTAACTATTATTATGTTAGCTGTAGCTTTCTTGCTTAAAGGTCGCAGCAAATATCAAAGTACTTTAATTTCGGCACTATTAATAGGGCTGTTTATTTTATTTACTGGTTTTAGTGCCTCTATTATTAGGGCGGCAATAGTAAGTGCTCTTGTACTTACAGCAACCTACTATGGGCGAAATTTTAAGCCACTAATACTAATACTACTTGCAGCTGCTTTAACGGCTGGCTGGTACCCAATATATTTGTGGAGTGACATTGGCTGGTATTTATCATTCCTGGCTTTCTTTGGCGTACTTATTATTGCACCCCTAACCATAAAACGCGTTTACAAAACAAAGCAACCAAAATTACTAGCTTTAATAGTGGCCGAAACAGTTTGCGCTCAACTTATGGCTCTGCCTCTAATTATGTATATATTCGGAGAGATATCAGCAGTTGCATTGCCCGCCAATATTTTGGTAGTACCCCTAGTGCCATTGGCCATGTTACTGGCATTCATAGCAGCTTTGGCGGGTATGATAATCCCAACGTTAGCCGGTTGGATTGCTTGGCCTGCCAGAATTCTACTAACTTATATGCTTGATGTAATTAGCCTGATGTCGCGTATTCCTCATGCGCTGGCCCCGGGCTCATTACCACTCCCAAAACTAATACTTGTTTACTTGGTAGTAAGTTTTGTAGTTTATATTTTATGGACTAAAACCAGGCCTAAAAATGCTAAAATAACAGAGCTAGCTATAGAGGAATAAACATGAGTGGCCACAGTAAATGGAGCACAATCAAACGGCAAAAGGGCGCCAAAGATGCGGCCCGCAGTGCTGTTTTTACTAAGCTTGGCAACACTATTGCCTTGGTTGCCCGTAGTGGTGCTGATCCGGAAATGAACTTTGCTTTGCGCCTGGCAGTAGACAGAGCCAAAGCCGCCAACATGCCAAATGCCAATATTCAGCGTTCAATCGACAGAGGCAGCGGCAAGTTGGGCGGAGAGCAAATTCAAGAGGTTATGTATGAGGGTTACGGCCCCGGCGGCGTGGCCATTTTGGTAGAGTGTGCCACAGACAACTTAAACCGCACTTTACCTGACGTTCGTACAGCTTTTAGTAAACATGGCGGTAACTTGGCCGAAAAGGGGGCTGTGGCCTTCCAATTTGACCATAAAGGCTCAATCCGTATTAAAGGTGGTGGCGATGACTTACTTATGACGGCTCTAGATGCTGGCGCCCAAGATGTTGAAGAGGAAGACGGAGAATCCGTTATTTACACAGACCCTAAAGATCTGGCCAAGGTTCGCGATGCGCTAAAAGAAGCCGGAATTGAAATACTTGAAGCTGAACTTACTTATGTACCAAATAATACAGTAGATGTTAGTGATAAAGATATTGCAAGTAAAATTATAAGGCTCATGGATGCTTTAGAAGAACTTGATGATGTATCAAACACTCACGTAAACTTTGATATACCGGACGAATTGATAAACTAATGCGAATACTAGGTATTGATCCGGGCACAGGCATTTTGGGCTTTGGTGTAATTGATGTGCAAAGAAATAAACCGCAACTTGTTGATGGTGGCGTAATTCGCACACCAGTCAAAGAAGATGATGCCGTCCGCCTGCAGACTATTTTTGATGAACTAACAGATATAATTACACAAACAAAACCCCAAATTATGGCCGTAGAAAAACTGTTTTTTTCGCAAAATATTACTACGGCCATGACCGTGAGCCAGGCTAGGGGAGTAGTACTACTTTGCGGTAAGCAGGCTGGGCTAGAACTGTTTGAATATACCCCGTTACAAATTAAACAAGCTTTAACTGGTTACGGCCGGGCTGATAAAAAACAAATTCAAGAAATGGTTAAAGTCATTCTAAAACTAAAAGAAGTTCCCAGGCCTGACGATTGTGCTGATGCCTTAGCCTGCGCAATTACTCATTCAATGAATATGAGATAATAATAAGGATGATTGCGACACTAAATGGCAAAGTCAGCGAAAAACTTGCGGACTTAGTTATCATAGAAGTTAATGGCGTAGGTTATGGGCTATATGTAAGTGCCGAAGACCACGGCAAACTAAAAGCTGGTGAGAATACTAAGGTCCATGTTTACGAACATATTCGTGAAAACACCCACGACCTATTTGGTTTTACATCATTAGATAACAAGTATTTATTTGAACTGTTGCTTGGAGTAAATGGTGTAGGACCAAAGATGGCACTTAATATATTAAGTTCAGGCAGTAGTAGTGACGTTAAAAAAGCTATAGCCGATGGCGACGTAAAGTATATTCAAGCAGCTAATGGGGTAGGCAAAAGAGTAGCAGAGCGGGTTGTGGTAGATCTAAAAGACAAAGTTGGCCTTTCGTCCTCATCTACTGAAGGTATATTTATGAGCACCTCAACTGCCCAAAAAGACGAAGCTGCGCAGGCGTTAATTGCCCTCGGCTTTAGCCCCACAGACGCTATTGAAGCCTTAAGTAATGTTCCAACCGACCTACCTTCTGATAAACGCGTAAAACAAGCTTTGAAAGCAGTAGGTTAGTATGGCGGTAGAACGAATAATTAGCACAACCGACCAAGATGACCCAGTAGAAGTGGAGTTAGAGATTACTCTAAGGCCAAGCGATTTCAAAAACTACATCGGCCAAAACAGAATTAAGCAAAATCTGGGTCTCAGTATGGCAGCATCCAAAAAACGCAGTGAACCATTAGAGCATATCTTGCTACATGGACCACCAGGGCTTGGCAAAACAACCTTGGCTTATGTAATAGCTAAGGAAATGGGGGCTAATATCCGGGTTACCAGCGGGCCAGCCGTTGAAAGAGCAGCCGATTTGGCAAGTATGCTAACTAACCTGGAAGACGGCGATATTCTTTTTATTGATGAAATTCACCGCTTAAACCGTAATGTGGAAGAAGTTTTATATAGTGCCATGGAAGATTACGCCATTGATATTATGCTAGGCAAAGGCCCAAGCGCCAGGAGCTTAAGGTTAGATGTGCCTAAGTTCACTTTAATTGGCGCCACAACTAGAGCAGGATCTTTAGCAGCGCCCTTACGTGATAGGTTTGGGCATATTTACCGGTTAGAATTTTATAGCCCTGAAGAAATGAAGACAATTATTAACCGCTCAGCCAAAATATTAAACTCCCAAATTAAACCCGGGGCAGCCGAGCTAATTGCCGCTAGATCACGCCTAACACCACGCATTGGCAACCGTTTACTCAAGCGAGTACGTGACTACGCCGATGTTAATGGTGATGGCATTATTGACGAAGTTAAAACCACAGCTGCATTAAAACTACTTGATATTGATGACTTGGGGCTCGATTCCGCAGATCGGCGGCTACTACTGGCCATTATTGATAATTACGATGGCGGCCCGGTGGGCGTGGAAACTTTAGCAGCACTACTGGCTGATGAACGTGTAACCATTGAAGATTATTTTGAGCCTTACCTAATGCAACTTGGCTTACTGGAGCGAACTCCACGCGGCCGAAAGGCTACAAACAAAGCCTATAAACATTTAAATAAAACTCAAACAACAAATAGTAAGCAGGCAAGACTGATATAATTGCGTTTATGGACGAGCAAGCCAACCAACTGAGCGAAGATGCTGCTCATCGTATTGAAGCTTGTGAAAAAATGAGTCCAATTGGTCAGAAACTTTTTAAATATGTTGAGTTCGATAAAAACGAAGAAATGCTGGCAGAAATAAGAAAGCATCCTATAGGCGTGGTGGTTATAGCAGTGATTGGAGTAGTAGTGTCTTTATTTATTGCGGCTAGTGCATCTTTTCTGGCATCTAATACCGATAGCTTTGGCTTTAGCGGCAGTAGCTCTTCAAAGTCAGGTATTTTAGCTGTAGGGTTTATTTTGGCAATCATAGCACTAGCCATCACTGCAATTAGTATTGTTTTATATAGAAGCAATGTTGTCTACATAACAAATCAAAAAGTTGCTCACGTGGCTTATGTGGGCATATTTAATCGTAAAGTCACTCAGCTTGGCATGGGTAATGTAGAAGACGTAGCCGTAAAACAGAATAATATATTTGCTAGATTATTTAATTTTGGCATTAACATAGTAGAAACCGCCGGAGAAAAAGAAAATCTTACTTTTACAATGGTGCCAAGGCCCAACACGTATTCACAGATAATAATTGAAGCCCACGAAAAGTACGTTGAAAAATACGGGAATTAGCGGCTTCGCCTGTAATGAGACACCCATACGCGGCCCCAGCCTTAGTTTATGTCTAAACTAGGGCTTGGGACCCTCCGGTTCGGGTTTCTCATTCGCTCCCTACTGGAATAAATCCAGTTTTGCTAGCGCAAACCGGTCGCTTCTCTTCCCAAAAGCTACATTTACTGCTTGAACTAACTATTCTACAAATGGGTTTCTACGAGCATTATTGAAAAGCGCTTTGACTTGCGAACTGTTATCTTGCAACTGCTGAATCTTATCAATGGCCGATTGATCTATTTTAGGCCTAGCTACGCTTTGCAATTTTGATGTGACTGCATTATCACTTGGCTCTTGGCTATTTAAACTATTTATTTTTAGGAAAAGAAAGCCGTAAATCAGTGAAATTAAAATGATAAATATAATAACTTGATACTTTTTAAGCAACGCAAAAACTGGCGCAAATTTTTCTGATATTTTTCTTAGGTTTTCTTTCATGGCTTTATATATAGATTTATTATTAAACTAAAACTAAGGTTATTTGGATTTTTTGAGTCCGGGGTTATTGTAACCCCTGTGACTTGGGCTGTACGACGGTTTTGCTCTAATCTGTTTAAGAAGTTAATTAAGTCATTATAAGTCACTGGCATATCCTTACTGGACTGGACAGTTATAGACATTGAATAAAGGCCGGGTATATCAGTGACTTTCTCTACCTGTGTAAACGGTACTTTTGCTGTGCTACTAGACGATTTACTTGAGCCGCTAGATTTAGTAGCTTTTTGACCTAAAGTAGACGTAGGAAAACTAATCGAGCCAAGTTTTATGCCGCTGCCGCTGGCGATTTTGACAATTTCTTTTACAGCTTCAGCCTGATCTTTATCTTGAGGTACAATAACTTTAGCTTCGCTCTCGAGTTCGGAATATTTAGCAATATCTTTTTTAGCTTGCGCTAATGACGACTCTTGTTCAACAGCAACCTTACTATCCAATTTTAGACCAACCAGTTTATTAGCCTGTTTTTGCAGCAAAGAATTGCCCAAATAGGCAGCTCCAAATATGCCCAGTCCGAGCAGAATAGTTACACCAATCATCAAGTAATAAAACTTTTTACTTGTCACTTTGTGCTCCCACTTGCATTAATAAACTGGAAAGGATTACTAGGTGAAAACTGTGCCCTGATTGATACGGTACAAGGATAGGTGGGGTTTTTACCCCCGCAGGTGATACTTAAAATGTCGGCTTTATTAAAAATCTTGTTTGTTGGATCTTGTAAATTAGCTTGCACCTGTGCAGCTGTGTCATAGTTTTTAGTTAAAAGCTTTAGTTCTAAGGCCCCTTGAGTACTAGTGATTTCCAAATCAGACAGAGTAGCGTTTTGCGGTATGATTGTAGCAATCTGGCCAATTAATTTTGAAAATAAGATTTCTTTTGACAAAACTTTAACAACCAGCTTCATATCGTTTGATATGCTTTGAATATGCTTTTGGGTTTCATCTAACTTCTGGTCTTTTAAAGCCTGTTGAGCCTGGGCGTTTTGGGCGGCATAAGTTTTTATTGATTGATTCATAAAGAACATGCCAAAAAATACTATTACGGCAGTGCCAAGTATGCTAGCTATACATACAGAGCTCCAAACTAAAAGTTTAGTACTTTGCCTGGCGTAAGTATAATTATCACGGACGTCGGTCGGCAGGAGGTTTATCATAAGAAAACCTCCTTAGGATTAGTTAAGGCTGAACCAGCCACGGTTACATACATGGATCTTTCTACTAAGTTTGGAAGCTGGAGCTTAGAATAGCTTATATGTTGCCAGGGATCGCTCATGCTAACCGGCAAACGCAGAGCGTTGGTCAGATATTCATTAAGCCCAGGCATATTAGCACCGCCACCCATAGTAACTACCTGGCTTATTTTCTTAGTTGAACCATAGCGCTCTTCGTAGTAACGAATCATACGCTGTATTTCTTTAAGCAATTGATCAAGAAACGGTTTTAAAGAGGATGTAATTTCTTTTTGTTTTTTACTGTAATCAAGTCCATATTTGGTCTTTATAACGTCAGCTTCTTGCCTGGTTACACCAAGCGTTTCAGAAATTTGCTGTGAAAAAATATCACCTCCACCACTTACTGTGCCAGTTACAATCAAAGTCTTATCAAAAATAGTGATATCAGTTGAAACGGAGCCAAAATCTATTAATACTGTCGGAACGTCATTGACATTAGTTTTCATAAACAAACGAGCGGCGGCGGCAATTGTCGTTTCCATAGCTATGGCTTCTAAGCCTAGTATTCGTGATAACTGCATGTAGGAGTCAATAATTCTTTTGGGTGCAGCTACGGCAAATAACTCTAACTCTTTATCGGTTTTACCAATAATGTTATAGTCGATATAAAGCTGATCAACCGGTACGGGTATATATTGTTCGGCTTCTGTGTGAACAGCTTCCTCTAGTTCTTTTGTATCTAGAACTGGCAATTTCATTACCCGGCTAAAAGTCCTTACGGCAGGCACTGAAAAAGATACACGATGGGTTGTAACCTCACCAATCATATGTTTGGTAAATAAGTCTTGAATAGATTGAGCCAAAGCTTCGTGATTAACAATTACGCCATCTTTTATTACATCTGGATCAAATGAACTTACACCATACGCAACAATGACCGGCAGTTTATTAGACCAGTCTATTTGCATCACCTTTAGTGAACTGTAACCAATATCAAGCCCAAAAAGCGGTTTATCTTTGAAAAAATATGTTTGTGATTGATCTTTTGACTTTATGTTCATGCTGCCCATCTAAGCACAAGCTTTGTTCGGTTGTAGTATATCATTTTTTATGTGATCTCGCCTCTGATTTGTAGCTAATTTTAGTATAACGGCTGATAACTGCTTATGCTCCAGGTTTTAGAGCCAGATGATAGTGTCGTCCCAAATACAACTGTTCCTGCGCCCGCCATGTTTACCGTCTGACCGGCTGCGGCGCCTATATTGCCACTGCCCACAAGCACAACTTCACTCCAGTAAGCGTCAAATATCATGCCGGCAGTACTAGCCGAGCCATTAACTTTAACATTTTGCATCTGCTGGGAGCTATATAAGTTGTTTCCGGTTGGAGTTGCCGCCGGGTTGCCAGTGTTGTTTTTAAAACTTACAAAATCAGCCCCAGTACCGCTTGTATTGGCAATCATACTGGCTGAGCCGCCCACATCAATAGTACCATCAACTATTATGATCGGCCGGGTTGTACCTAAGCTATCAGCCACAATTATTTTGGGCGAAGAATTGACCGTCAGGGTTCCAGTGATATATACATTGCCGTTTATAGTTAGCGTTTTACAACCGAGGCCAATGGACACGTCACCGGTTAATTTAAGATTGGCAGGCCAAATGACATTTTTATTGCTACCACTACAGGCGTATGTGCCGCTGCTGCCTGAACCGGTTGTGGTTACTGCGTCTATAATGTCTTGGCGGTCATAGATAGGTTGTGGGACATGCGGGGAAATACAGCCTATCTCAAGCCCTGCCCCGCCATTACCACCTTGTATATTATTATTTGGCCCTGTACTGGTCTGACCAGTTGCACAAACCGAGCCCCAAATTTGCACATTGTTTGTCATTGAAATTGGCTCACTGCCGCTGCATAAGCTTGGATAAGTCGGTCCCGGGTTAGAACCCAGTGGGCAAGCAATATTAGAAACATCAACCGTGACCGGATTTTGTTGTGTCCCGATTGTAGAAGTGCCGGACATGTCAAGTAAGCCATTAACATACACACTAGAATTAGCAATAGCCGCATTGCCACCTAAAATAAGACCACCAGCTCCCGTAGCAACGGAGTAGCCACTAGCAGTAGTGCCAACAACCACTACTTTTATTTGACGAGTTAAGTATGGTGAAGTATCAGCAACATGGCGATAAACATTGCCGGTTGAGATAATTGTTTTAGACTCGCCATCTGCGTTAGTAGCGATGGTTGTAGTATATGTACCTCTTCCCTGCGTACTGTTGCTAAAAAGTTGTTGGGCTGATGTGAAGCCAGCAAATGAGTCATCATTATTTAATTGATGTACTGACTGTTCTACACCCGCTTCAGCTACCAATTCTGCATTTTGAACGTATATCTGGCGCCGAGTATGCTGATACTGCAAAGCCACCAAACTAGCGATGGAAAGCCCGATTGATGTTAAAAACAGTATCATTATAATTGCAGCTACCAAAAAAGATCCTGCCTGCTTATTTTTTAGTTTGCTCATAATATTTCTCACTTATTCCTAAATACCATTCTTGTGTTATAGCTTGCACTGATGGTGTGACCGCTTTTAGTTGACGACAATGTTATATCTAGCTCAATCGAGCGGGCGCTGGTAGGCGTAACAATATTTTCGTTGGCATCATAATACTGGACCGAAAAACTTGTAACATTTGTGGCTATAGTTTTATCTGCCGGACAACCGGACTGGCCAGGTGGTGGGCATGAAGTTGTAGCTGCATCGTTGGCGTTATCGGACTTTAAAGTGCGGCGATAAAGCGTGCTGCCACTAAGATAATAAACTTCGTTATCCTTTTCGCTTATATATTTGTTTGGATCACTATAAATTACGTCACCATTTGAATCTGTTGCGGCTTTAGCTAAAACTAGTGTGCCACCACTTGATTGCCAACTATATAAATTGGTGGGTGCACTTGGTGCATTATCGTCAGACCAGCGGTTGTTTAGGTCGGCACCGCCAGACAGGCGAATATCATTGCTAACTGTATCTAACGCGTTTTCGGCATTGGTTAATAGTTCAGTTCTTGATTGTGCTAACGTAGCTGCTTGTAACCAGTTGGCGACAAATGACGCTAAAGCCAAGCCTATGATGCTAATAAGGACCGTTGTCACAAGCAACTCGACCAAGGTAAATCCGTTAGTGCTGACTTTTTTCATTACTGGCCCTGTCCAATTCCTATTACGCCAATATCAGAAGTAAGCTTAACAAATTGCGCTTTACCATGATCTGTATAGCTTATAGTTACATCAACCTGTACCAGACCCGACACAGGCTGGCTTACAACTACTGTACCACTTCGGTCTTTTGGCAAATTGTTTGGCAAACTACTAGTAAAATTAATGTTTCCGCCGGATACAAGATTGTTATAACCGTTGTTGCGCAGGTTTTCTATTTCACTACGGGCTGCCCGTACGGCCAAATCCAAATGTTGACTCTGAGCCTGCACAACTTGCATGCTGTAATATAGGCTGGCAATACCAACAACAGCTATGCCTAACACTACAATGGTGACAAGCATTTCTACCAGAGTGAATCCCTGTTGTTCATTTTTTAAAGTTTTATGCATACTGCTTATGATTATACTAAAAACGGCTCGTGACATAGAGTATCCGAGCCGTTTTAATTAGACTAAACTTTTCTAGTTAGTTGCCGTAACGTCACTACCGTTGAAGCCTAGGGTGGCAGCAGAAGCTGTCAGAGTAAAGCCTGTACACTGGGTTGCACTGTTATCGCAACTAGCAGGTGAAGCTGCGTATGAGTAGCCAGCGACATTAAATGTATTTGATAGTTCCGGGCTGTTACCGCCAGTTGAACTCGTGTCACTAAGATAGGTTACAACAGCGGCCTTATCAACCGGGTAATTACCTTGGTCAGCATCATACTCACCTAGCTTGGTTTTGACAGAAGCTATCGTAGACTGGGCATCAGCCTTTTTAGCCTTCTGCTGTGAACCGTTATAGGCTACAAATGCAATAGCCGCTAAAATTCCAATAATTATGATTACAATAAGCAACTCAATGAGCGTAAAGCCCCGCTTATTTAACTTTTTAAAATTTTTCATGTGGTGCCCACCCTCCTTCAGGTGTTTAAATTTTTAAGATTAGTTGATACCTAATCTGCATGAATGCCATTATTACTTATGCTTATTTAAATGTCAACCATGCCTGAATTACTGAACTTTAGCCAAGAGCTTATGAACCCGCGCCAGGTGTGGACTGGACTTTAGTAATCGGGCCAAATACGCTTATGGCAATAAGGCCAACCATACCGCCAAGTACTACAATCATTATAGGTTCAATAATTGACGACAGGGCACCTACAGCGGCATCAACCTCTTCTTCATAAAATTCAGCAATCTTTAGAATTATAGTATCGGTTTGGCCAGTTTCTTCGCCTACGGCCAACATTTGAGCGACAATTGGCGGGAAATGCTTGCTTTTAGCAATTTCCTTGCTTAGCTCGCTACCGGCTGCTACGGCTTTGGAGCTATCAAGCAATTCTTTTTCTATAACTGCATTGCCCATGGCTCCAGCAGTTGTTTCAATGGCTTCGTTAATGGAAACACCTGCACCCATCAGTGAAGCAAAAATGCGGGAAAATCTAGC
>CAYYAF010000008.1:0-17135 GCA_964469975.1 uncultured Candidatus Saccharibacteria bacterium | reverse complement strand
CGTTAATGGAAACACCTGCACCCATCAGTGAAGCAAAAATGCGGGAAAATCTAGCTATAGCAGTTTTTACAATAAGTACATTCACAACTGGTATTTTTAGCAATGTAGAGTGCCATCTAAATCGGCCTTTAGGTGTCGACTTCCAATGACGAAATACCATTATGAAAACTGGTAATCCAATAAAAACAGCGGCAATAAACCAGGTCTGACGCATAATGTGGCTGGTAGCTAGCAGAATTTTAGTGTAAATAGGCAGTTCGGTGCCCATTTGCTCTAATATGCTACCGATTTTCGGAACAATAAAAGTCATTAGCACAAAGAAGGCGACGATGGTAACCACACCAATAACACTAGGGTATACCATGGCTGATTTGATCTTACCTTTAAGGGCTGAATCCTTTTCCTGCTGGAAAGCTAATCGCTCAAGTATCTTATCTAAGATACCGCCAGTTTCACCGGCTTTTACCATATTTACATAAACCGGAGAAAAAACTTTTGGATATTGAGCCAGTGCCTGGGAAAACTGCTTGCCGCTTTCAACATCTTTTGTGACGCCGGCAATAACTTGCTTCATATATTTACTTTCGGCTTGGCCCTGAAGTGTAGATAAAGAGCGGGTAAGCGGCACACCGGCCGAAATCATAGTTGATAACTCGCGTGTAAAAATAACCAGCTCTTTTAACTTTACTTTTTGGCCTTTAGTGAGCTTATCTAAAAAACTAGTCTTGGATTTTTCAGTTTTGATAATAATAGGATGCATGCCTTGTTTAGACAGTGAGCTGACTAAACCCTCACGGCTAACTGCATCGCCGGCACCCTCAATGGTTTTACCTTCTTTGTTTATGGCGGTATAAATAAAATGCATAGTTTCCCCTACATTAGTCTTCCGTTGTCACCCTTAATATTTCCTCTACAGACGTTTGACCGCGCAAGGATTTTATAAAGCCGTCAAACTGCATCGTTACCATACCTTCTTCTATGGCTTGGTTCTGTATTGAATCGCTAGTCGAATTACCGACAATTAGTTTCTGAAGTGGCGGTGTGTTTTCAAGTACTTCATATATGCCTATGCGTCCTTTATAGCCTGTATGCCCGCAATTTTCACAACCATCATCATGAATCTTCCATAAACGCAAAATTCTTGATTCTGAAGTACTTAGTTCCGTCGGCGAGCGTTTGTTAATTTTAGAAGTATTAGCTTTGCCTATGCCGGCTTCTAAGGCTTGCTCCTCTAGCGCGTGGATTTGCTTCATTGCTCCGGCATTGCCAACCCCAAAAATTTCATCTAACTGTTTAAGGGTAGCTTCGTCCGGTTCAAAATCTTCACGGCAATCTACGCAAAGCCTTCTTACCAGTCTTTGGCCTACAACTGCCCGAACTGTGCTAGCAATTAGAAAGGGTTCTATGCCCATATCTAAAAGGCGCGGCAAGCAGGTGGCGGCATTGTTAGTGTGCAGGGTTGAAAATACCAGGTGCCCGGTTAAAGCGGCTTGTACTGCTAAATTGGCTGTTTCACTATCACGGATCTCGCCGACCATGATTATATTTGGGTCTTGTCTTAGTAGTGCCCTAAGGCCATTAGCAAAAGTCATGCCGGCTTGCGGGTTTAGCTGAGTTTGATTAGTGCCGGGGACTCTATATTCCACCGGATCTTCAATTGTAGAAATGTTTACGGTTGGAGTGTTTAGCATGCTAAGTACGCTAAATAAACTAGTAGATTTTCCCGAGCCGGTTGGTCCGGTTACCAGAATCATGCCGTGTGGCTGGACAATTGCTTTGTTAATTTTGTCTAATGCACTACCCCAATAACCCAACTCTTCTAATGTTGCAGCCTTGCCGGATTCGTTCAAAATTCGCATAACTACTTTTTCACCGTCCACAATTGGTAGGGTAGATACGCGCATAGCAAATACTTGGCCACTTACTTGCACTTTAAAACGTCCATCTTGCGGCGCTCGGCGTTCGTCAATTTTTAAGTTAGATAAAATCTTAATACGACTAACCACAGCGTTTAAAACTTTCTTAGGCAATTTGTTGGCCTCACGCAGTACACCGTCTACCCGGTAACGCACGCTTACGTAATCCTCGCGTGGCTCAATGTGAATATCACTGGCACCAGAATTTACAGCATATTCAATGATTAAATTTACGGTTTGGGCTACTGGTGAATCTTCAGCTAAATCTTCTTCACTGACTTCTTCCTCTTCTTCAGCTTCTTCACCCGTTGGTTCAATAACTTTGGTTAATTCACTACTAATATTGCCTCGGTACTGATCTAGAGCCTGTTGAATATTTGCTTTGGTTGCCACATGAACTTTTAAGTCCGTACCCAGCTGTTTTTGCAAGAAGTTAATGGCCTGAATATCATCCGGGTCTTCCATGGCCAACAGTTTACTGCCGTCATCACTAACGCCAAACAACACAGCGCTATATTGTCTGGCCACTCGTTCTGGTATGAGTTTTAACACCTCACGCTTTATTTCATGGGTGTTAAGTTCCACAAACGGCACATCAATTTCATTAGCATAAAGCTTGGTAAGCTCTTTTTCATTAATTAAGTTGGCTTTTATAGCCAAATCTTGAATCGGCTTTTTTTCGCTTTTAGCTTGCTCGTGTAACTGCGTAAGTTGCTCATCACTAATTTTATGTGCTTTAAGCAGCTTTGTAGCCAAAGTATCAGATATACGCATCAATTGCTCCCACCAGAGCTTTGTTGGTCAATCTATATTTATTGAACTGTGGTTTTTGAGTTCTTACGGTTAACATAGCGGTTACGGTTTATTATATAGGAAATCATTATATAGGAAATCATATATGTAGTGCGCAACAATCGCAATTGTAACCATAAACGTAACGGTGTATAAATATTAGCGAGAGGGTTAGGCAAGTATAACTTACCTAATTTATACTAAGTGAAGGCTAAAACTAAACTCAGTAAAGCAAAAAAACACAAGAAAAATATTTTGAACAAAATGCCTAGTAAATTATCTGGCCGAAAACCCTGGCGACTACTCACCAAAAAACAAGTCTTACCGTTTATTTTAATTTTTGCTGCAATTGGCAGCTACTTAATCTGGCATGCCTTTGCCTATACTACCAACTCCGTAAAGTTAGATAATGATACACAATCTAGCAACGGTTCTACTTATCAATGTGGCAGTACCCAAAATATAGGATATGTAGGTAGTACACCATATGTTAACAACAATAAACCGGTCTTTAATATGGCAGCCGATGGAGGCTTAGCCAGTTATCAATGGTTTATAGATGGAGTGTCTCAGGGAACTGTTAATGGCACTGGCTTTGGTTATGCTTGCGCGTATGTTACAACTGCACTATCTGAAGGGACACATGCTTTTACGGCTACGGAGCTAGCACCTAAGGCTGGTACCCACACTACCCCAGATCCATTAAATTTTGTAGTTGACACAATTCCACCACCGGCCCCATCTACCCCTACACTAGCCTCATATTCTGACACGGGTGTGATTGGCGATGGCATAACGTCCTATCAACAAGTTGCCATATTAGGCACTGCTACGCCTGGAGCTCCGGTTCATATTAAGAATGGGGCAGCTCTTATGGGAGGATCGGTAACTGACTCAACTGGCCACTGGAGCATATCTACGGGCGTTTTAGCTTACGGGACTTACCAGGTATATGCTGTAGCCTACGATTCAGCCATCAATGAGAGCGCACCATCGCCAACCTTTACTCTAACCATTCAGTCATCAACTGCAACAGTACCTGGGACAACAGTATTGAGCGCTATTTCGGGTAATGCCAAGGTGACCCTTACCTGGGTAGCGCCTGGTGATGGCGGCTCTCCAATCACTAGCTATAATATTTACCGCAGCACATCTCCGGGCACAGAGACTTTATACAAAAACATAGCACCCGCCACCAGCTATGTTGATACGGCTGTTACCAGCGGTCAAATTTACTATTATAAGATTGCAGCTATCAATGCCATTGGCACAGGCCCGTTATCTAGTGAAACCTCGGCCACACCAACTGGCACTGCTAAACCCGGTGATGTCAATGGTGATGGCAGTGTTGGCATATTAGACTTGTCAATAATGGCCTCCCATTGGGGTCTATCCGGCCAAACATTATCTACGGGAGATCTTAACGGTGATGGTAACGTCAACATTCTAGACCTATCCATTATTGCCACTAACTGGAATACCTAAGATACAGCAACCTCTAATCATCTTAATTTGTAACCATAAACGTATCGGTGTATAAATAACCTATGAAAGGGATAGTAAGGCGACTTCTTGCTTTGTATAAGGTGACGCTCAAAACTTGGAAACCAAAACGCGAAACCCTGCTTTCCAAACGAACGCTTATTTTTGCTGGAATTTTTGCTACAGTTGGCACAGCTTTATTAATAGCTTCATTTGCCGCTTCGCCTTCGCCAAAAGATAGTGTTAGCAATACCGATAAATCAGTTCAATTTTCAGCCAATCAAATATTAGTCAAGATAAAATCTACGTCAAAGAGTAAATTAAAAAACAGCGGCAAAGCTTCAGACACAGGAATTCCCAGTTTAAACGTAACTGGTGCTAAGGCCAAAGCAATTAAATTCGAAAAAGCTGTTCCGCAAGGAAAAAAATCTAACGCAAATGCTGCGATATTTTATTGGTATCTAGTCACTTTGGATGAAAAGCCGGGTAATATTAGCGCTAAAGACGAACGATCTTTGACTGTTCAGAAAGCGGTATCAGAATACAAAAATAATCCCAATGTTGAAACCGCTGAGCCGAACTTTACAATGCACGCTGATTTAGTGCCAAATGACCCTTATTACAGTTCAACCGGCAGTTGGGGGCAGCCTTATGACGATCTTTGGGGAATGAAAAAGATCAACGCCGCGGCGGCTTGGGATCAGACTACCGGCTCAACCAGCATAGTGGTGGCTGATATTGATACAGGGGTTGACCGCAATCACCCGGACTTAGCAACCAATATGTGGGTTAACCCTGGAGAGGTTCCGAACAACGGAATAGACGATGACCACAATGGTTATGTTGACGATTATTACGGCTGGGATTTCGTAAATGGAGATAAAGATCCAATCGATGACCACGGTCACGGCAGTCATACCGTCGGGACTATTGCTGGCACTGGCAACAATGGTGTCGGCGTGGTGGGAGTTAACTGGAAAAGCAAAATTATGGCGGTCAAAATCTTAGACGCCAATGGCTCTGGTTACGATAATGGGATCGGTAAGGGCCTAGTCTACGCGGCTGACATGGGGGCCAAAGTATCTTCAAATAGTTACGGCGGGCCTGGCTATTCCCAGTATATTGCCGATGGCGTGAAGTATGAACATGACAAGGGTATGGTTACAGTAGTTGCAGCCGGCAACTCAAACGATGATGCCTTGAAAAGTACTCCCGCCGGTGTAGATTATGCAATTACAGTTGCCGCTACAGGCACTAGCGACCAAAGGGCCTGCTTTTCTAATTTTGGTGAAAAAATTGATGTAGCAGCGCCGGGTGGAGACTCGCTAAACTGCGGCGGCGCCAATGATGCTATCCTTAGTGTTAAGGCGGCTACTAACAACATGTGTACAACTGCCAATGCTAACATTATCGGTACTAACTATTGTATTGTGCGCGGAACTTCTATGGCTACTCCTCACGCGGCTGGCTTAGCGGCCCTCTATTTATCTAAGTATCCGAATGCTACTAATGAACAAATCCGTCAAGCCCTTAGGCTTGGGTCTACAGATCTTGGAACGGCCGGTCAAGATAGTTCATTTGGCTATGGGCGCATTGATGCAGCCAAAACTATTAATATTGATCCCGCAACCATGATTACGCCGTCAATAAGCAGTCCAACCAGTCGTTCAAAATTGACAGCGGCCGCCACCGACATTATAGGCACAGCAGCAGGTCCGAACTTTGCCAGTTACAAACTTGAAATTGGTAATGGCAGTAACTGGACAACTTTAAATACTTCTACCAGTGCAGTCACAAACGCTAAATTGGGCTCAATTGTGGCAACTAACTTTAGTGATGGCACATATAATATCCGGCTGACGGCTACAAATACAGCCGGGCAGCAATTTAGAGCAGAGGTATTTATTATTACAATCGATAACTTTGATATTCAGATAACTTCACCGTTGCTATCAATCTCTAGGGGACGGAATGATATTTACGGCTTTGGACAACCCAAAAACGGCTTAACATTTGCCAGCTACTCCCTTGATTGGGGCCAGGGCAGTAGTCCTACTTCTTGGAGTACCAGCGGTATAACGCTGGCGAATAATGGTACAACAGCCATCTTACCCGATGCCGGCCAAAATTTTGGCGGAACGCTTGGTAATTGGGATACTAGCAACCTAGCGGACGGACAAGTCTATACGCTCAGACTAACCGTCAGAGCCACCAATGGCGTATCTGCAAGTTATACCACGTCGGTGCAGGTCGACCAGGGGCTTGCGCCGGGCTGGCCAAAATCCTATTGTCTTACCCCTAACTTTTATAATTCAGGTTGTGGCGCAGTTAACAATGTTCCGACAATGGCTGATTTAGACGGTGATGGCATAAAAGATATCATTTACGTGTCGGCGGGCACTGGTCAAATAATGGCCTATAAGCTTGACGGTACCAGCCTGCCAGGCTTTCCCTATACTCAACCAGGCGGTGGAATTATCCCAAGAGATGTCAATGTTGCCGATATTAATAATGATGGTAAACCAGAAATAGTATTTGGCGTTTCCGGCACCAAAACAACGGTGATGGTGCTGTCCAACACCGGTGTTTCACTTATCTCTTGGCAACAACCAACACTTTATACTAGCAGCATCTTTGAAGGCACATCCTTAACTCCGGCCATTGGCGATCTAAACGGCGATGGTATACCCGAGATGGTGGTGTTTGACAGACCAGATGCGGCGACTTCATCGGACGGCGATTATACCGGAAATTCTCGTATCCATGCTTTTGAGCCCAATGGCACGGAGTTAGCCGGCTTTCCTGTCAACTTCAGTCACACGCCACCTCCGGCCGGTACAATAATCGGTGGTATTCGTTATAGCCCTGATCCTGAATATCCCCCACCGGTAATTGCTGATCTGAATGGTGACAGCAAGCCAGAAATTGTTTGGTCAATTGGTTCTCAGGCATTTGTCTTTGATAATACGGGCCATATGTTGCCGGGCTGGCCATACACTACGCCTGTCAATGTAACTACCGGCAAAGTCCAAGTACTAAGTAATAAAGCCGCAGTGGGCGATTTTAATGGTGATGGAAAATTGGAGATATTTATGGTTAGCCATGACGCAGGTATTAATAATTATGCCAAAATTTACGGCTTAAATTTGAATGGCCAACTTTTAAGTGGTTGGCCAAAAGATACAAATGACCACGGCGCCGATGTATTTAATACGCCATCCTTGTATGACATTGATAAAGACGGTAAGACTGATGTCTTCATCGGTGTCGGTGCGCTAAATATATTTTATGGTAATGGCACAAGTAAAACAGTTTTTGGTTCACCAAGCTTCTATAGCGATATGACGCCGATATTGTTCGATATTGATGGTGACAACACACCAGAGATACTGGCCCAATCTTCAGCTTACGATGAGGGCATTACCGTAACTAATCAGAATGCTCAAAGCCTATGGTCGCGAAAGGCTAGTCCGGCCAACCCGTATGATAGATTTACAATCCAGTACTTTAACGGTAGTTCCATCGCGACTGACATGAATAGCGATGGCAAGGTCGAACTGGCAACTGACGCTCTGCTAATTGCCGGTGACAGCTCTGCATCAGCTAGAAATGTTTATCTTTGGCAAATTCCAAACGCGTCCACAAACAAGCCAACGCTCCAGTGGCCAACGCTAGGACAAAACGCGGCCAGGACTGGTAAGCTGCCAAATTCACCCAACGGTCCGCCATCGCCAAAATCCGGTGACATAAACGGGGATGGTAGTGTTAATATTCTGGATTTGAGTATTTTGGCCACCCATATAGGCCAAACTGGCCAAACCCTCTCAACGGGCGATCTGAACAATGATGGTACCGTAAACGTTTTTGACCTATCAGTCCTAGCAGCTAACTGGGGCACTTAAGGGTATACACACTAATTTGCAACCATAAGCTACTTACTATATAACTGTAGTCAAGAAGGGAATTGAACTTGAGACTGTTCTCTAAAAAAAGATGTCCAAATTTATAAAACCAAAGCTTAAATGGCGCCCAAAGCACCGCCTTCAAAAACTTACTACATTAGCTTTTATATTACTTTTTGCTGGAGCAGGCACATATCTCCTCTTTAATGGCTTTGCGGCAAGCTGTACATTAAGTGCCCCCACTAGCACTGCAGAACGTAAAATTCAAATTAACATGAGCGGTTGTACGGGTGTTCAATATTTTAATGTATCTGAATCGCAGGATTTTGGTGCCAGTAATGGTGTGCATGTAAGTATAAATAACGTAGCCGCCGATAAATCTTATGCTGATGTATCTATAACTTACCCAAATGGCATACCAGCTACTAACAGTACACCGTTTTCAGTTCCTGCCACCCCACACCAAGTCAAAGTGCTGGCCGTTTTATTTACATTCGATGACGCTAACGGCCAATCGGCTGGCCTAGGCAACTACGAAACCACAAACTGGCTGCAGCGACTTGTCTTTGGTGACGGAGTGGCCGGATTTGACGGCGGGAATAAAACCAATAACATTAAAAATTATATTTACCAAAGCAGTAACGGCGAGATAAACCTTACAGGGAATGTGTATCCTCAGGTAGTACACTTACCATTAGAAAAATATCGCCAGTTTCTTGGTAGCGCTGGCACGGTGCAGGCAGATTTCGGCGATGGTATTACAAGAGCTATCGAAGCCCAAAACCCCGGCTTTTTGAGTACCAACAAGTTTGATTTTTTACTCGGCTTATCATCCGAACAGTATTCAGTATCCAGAGATTTATATCCGTCCGGAACTAGCAGTGTCTTAGCCGGTGATCCAAACACGAGCCTGCCTTATATTACCTACTCAATTCCGACAGATACGGCAAAATCAATTTTTGGTAATACAATTCAAGAAACTCGAACATCTACGGATGCAAACACGGTTATTACGCTATATAACCCGCCGTCTACACTAAACCCGGTGGAGGGCGTTTGGCTGGCTTCGGATACCAATCGCACGGGAACAAATTACTACACAGGCGGATCAATTACAACAACCGCTGATACAAAGTATCGTTATCTTAAGCTCGGCACAGCTTTACCTAACCCAAATACATCAGTAATTGTTCGTTATAAGGCAGATATGTCCACTCAGGTGTCTGGAACACTGGCTGATCAAGTTAGTTCATATGGCTGGTACGGCCATTTTATGCACGAATTACAGCATCAAATATCGAATACTCCGGCTTATTGGTTTGGACAACGTGGTCCGATTGGTGACTTGTATTATCGTCCCGCTAGTGGTGCGAGCTATGATTTGATGTCCAATGGCACATTAAGTGGCCTCAACCCCATAAATAATCAATATATGGACAGTCCAAGCTTATTGGGTGCCTACCACCGTGAAATATTGGGATACGCTAATCCATATACTTTGAATTACGGTCAAAATGAGAGTTCGGTCAGGGTTTATCGTATTGAAAACGGTGATCCGGCTAACAATAGCCGCAATACAATAATTAAGGTACCACTATCACCAGTTGGTGATCCGGGAATGGAAACCAGATTGAAGTCTGGGGCTACATTATCAGATGGTCCGGTCAGCCAATATAGAGGTAACGAATACCTACTACTTGAATGGCGCAATAAAACCGACACTTTAGAAAACGGCGTATATAATTTTGACCAGATGATACCAAGTGAAGGCTTGGTAATTTATCACGTAATTGAGAATGCGCCTTATGGCATTACTGCTGCTAGCACAGACATTGCCCGAATTATTGACGCTACCCCGGATAACCCGGCTTTTAACGACAGTATTTCTGATACCTCTGCATCACCACCACTGTTTGGCCCCCAATCCGGAGTAAACAGTTATACGGCTGGCAGTTACTGGCAGGAAAAAACAACCACCAATGACACACACACATTTGACTTCCTTTTAAGCCCTGGAGCTGGCACCAAAACTCTGTACGTCAAGTTTGCCGACGCCAACGGCAATATTGTAGGCACACAACAGCTTACTATTGATTTAACAAGCAACGAACAGCCAATAAATCGCTTACCAACCCTATCACTAAGTATTGCGGACGGAGCACAAATAAGTAGTAACACCAACGTTATTGCTAGTTATACAGCGCCAAACGGTGCTAAGAATATCAGATTTTATATTGATGATATATCTAAGCAAGAGAAATCTGATAGTAATATTCCAGCCAACTCTACGTCATTCTTTATACGTCCATCGGACCTTACGTCCGGTTCGCATCAATTAAAAGTCATCTTTTACGACAATGGTTTAAATAAAGTTACCAAGACTGCCAATTTTTCAATTGTTGGCGGAGGCGATAACACTGTACCGGCAGTAAGCATTAATCCGCCGACTAACAATAGTACAATTTGGGGCTCAATTAGGGTAGGAGTCTCAAGCATTGACAATGTAACGGTTGTAAAAACTGAGCTATACATAGACAGTAGTTTAGTTGCTGCCTACAAAGGCTCAGTGATTGATTACATTTGGTATACCGCCCAAACCACCAATGGTAGCCATACGTTAACTGCCAAGGCCTACGATGCGGCAAGTAATTCAACTACTTCTTCGCCCGTAACAGTAACTGTTAATAATATAGTTAACACTACCGCCAAACCAGGTGACATAAATAGTGATGGTAGCGTTAATATCTTTGACCTATCAGTTATGGCCTCCCACTGGGGCCAATCCGGTCAAACTTTATCTAGCGGTGATCTTAACAATGACGGCGCTGTTAACATATTTGATTTATCAGTCCTGGCAAATTACTGGGGGGCGTAAATACAAATAAAAAGGGCTAGCATTTTACCAGCCTCTACTGCTGGCATATAATAACTGCACTAGGTGGACAATCTAAACTAGGAGGCAAGTATGGCAGACGAAAAGACTGTGAAAGAAGGAAAGAGCAAGGCACTAGGCTTGGCGCTAGATACCATTGAAAAACAGTTTGGCAAAGGTTCAATTATGAAGTTAGGTGAAGCCCACAAAGTTAGTGTAGAAACTATTCCAACCGGCAGTTTATCACTAGATATAGCTCTGGGCGGCGGTATTCCAAAGGGCAGAGTAGTGGAAGTTTATGGACCGGAGAGCAGCGGTAAAACCACCTTAACCTTACATGCTATTGCCGAAGTTCAGAGGGCCGGAGGTACAGCCGCATTTATAGATGCCGAACATGCACTGGACCCAGCCTATGCCAAGCGCATAGGTGTAGATGTAGAAAACCTGCTGCTTAGTCAGCCAGACAATGGCGAGCAAGCCCTAGAAATTACCGAAACCCTGGTTCGAAGCAACGCCGTTGATTTGATTGTAGTCGATAGCGTAGCCGCCTTGGTTCCGCGGGCTGAAATTGAGGGCGAAATGGGTGATAGTCACATGGGCTTGCAAGCTAGGCTTATGAGCCAAGCTCTTCGTAAACTTACCGGTGTAATTAGTCGCAGCAAAGCCACAGTCATTTTTATTAACCAAATTCGTATGAAAATTGGTGTGATGTTTGGCAACCCAGAAACCACTACTGGCGGTAACGCACTTAAATTTTACGCCAGTGTGCGTATGGACATTCGCCGCATTGCTCAAATAAAGCAGGGCGATGAAGTTGTTGGTAACCGCACGCGCGTAAAAGTAGTAAAAAATAAAATTGCGCCACCGTTCCGCGAAGCCGAATTTGACATTATGTATAACCAAGGTATTAGCAAAAGCGGTGACATACTAGATTTGGCTGCGAACAAGGGTGTAGTAGAAAAAGCCGGCGCTTGGTTTAACTACAAAGGCGAAAAAATTGCCCAAGGGCGCGAAGCAGCCAAAAAATATCTAGAAAGTAACCCTAAAGTTATGGATGAGCTTGCTAAAAAAGTAACCGAAGCCGCCGAAAAAGAGGAGTAAGTAATGTACGAAGGCAAGCGTCTTATTACACCAGAGTCAAGAGGAATATCCCGGGGCGAGGCGCCAGTTCGTAAAAAAAGCTCTCCGCTCAGTGGGTTGGTCATAGAATCAGCAGAGGGCGTTAGGTTTGCGTATACTGAAACTCAAATTAGATCCGTTGGACGACCTTTGGCTGAAGTTACTCTATCTGTTGAACTGCAAACACTTCAAAACCAGAGACTAGAGGAAATAGGTGAAATAAAAGTCAAAGCCGAAAAAGAAGAGTAACAAGCCTATGGCCAAAGTAACAAACATTAAGCAGCAGCAAAAAAGGGCAGATAGGTTTGCTATTTATATTGACAGCAAATATGTGGCTAGTTTGGGTGAAAGTGAGCTGCTTAATAGTGGTTTGAGTGTTGGCGATGAACTTAGCCCAGATCAGGTTAAAAGTCTGAAGGGCAGGGCAGTGGTAGATAAAGCCCTTGATGCCACCATGCGCTTTGTAGCTATAAGGCCGCGCAGCCAGTGGGAAGTAGAAAGCTATTTAAAGCGTAAAAGAGTAGATGAAACCACGACCGAAGCTATACTTAACAAGTTAAGCATGAGCGGTTTTATTAATGATGAGCAATTTGCCCGTTCTTGGGTAAATAATCGGCGATTGCTAAAGCCTATGAGCCGGCGCAAACTTACCCAAGAACTACGCCAAAAACGCGTACCAAATGTAGTAATAGATAAAATTATGGCCGAGGATGAAGCCACCGATATCTCTACCCTGCACCAGCTTATTGCTAAAAAACGTGGCCAGTATAAAGATGATTTAAAATTTATGCAATATCTGGCTCGCCAAGGCTATAGCTATGGTGATGTAAAAGAAGCACTGCAAAAATTCGAAGAAGAATAATTATCGTGCCCTATGCTGGTACAGCCGGTGCAGTTACTGTCTCACCTTCAGTTGTACCCTGTAAAATATCTTGGATTACTATTTTACGGCTAGTTATTTCTACAATTTGAGTACGATCCACACTTAAGCTGCCACCGGTAAAACTCTTAAGCAGCGATTGCCCAACATAAAGTTTTTGTACATACATAGTATTTGTTTCAACAGCGTAATCATTAACCTTACCTAATCTTTCTTTGCTAACCGTATACACCGGCTTATCAATTAATTGAAAATTAAGGTCTAATATTTTTTTAAGCCGTACTAAATCGCTTGAGTGCGCCAAAACCTCATGATCATTAACCACTAATCCCTTACCTATTACATCGCGAATATCCTGGTAAAGCAAAATCAATTTACTCTTTTTATCTACCGAATCTTGCACATAGTAACCCTCAATTTTTAAATTATTTGGGTTAATGATGGCACTTATTACACGGGCTATTTGCCCGCCGGTACGCAGGCTCATAACCGGCTGATTTATTAGCGATCCGCTAAGTTGAAGCATAAATTTAGTATAGCTTAAAGGCCAAAAACTAAGTAAGTTTGCACAACAAAAGTAAAAATGCTACTGCTTGCATATTTTAAAACAAATTCCTAAAATTGCCATTATGAATAGATTAAAAATTATTACAGGGGTGATTTTATTAATCTTTGCATTTTGGCTAAGCTTTAGTGGCTTAACACTAGCGATTTCGGCTCCTCCTTTGGCAGCTCCCTCCGGCTTGTCATTAGCCGAATTAAAAATAACTGGTAGTGAGTTTGTCATGTTAGTAAATAACACAGGAGCTGCAATTAATGATTTAGGCCAGTATTGGCTGTACGGCTTTAATAACGTTAATCCATTAGCCAGCGGTGTAAGTAGTTCTTCGCAACAGTTACCCGATGGTAGTTTATTAAATGGTCAAACTTTGCTACTTAGCCAAGGAGGCGCAACTTGCGGAGCTGCAGTAACTGGTAAGTTGTCAATCAGCCTTACAGACTCGGGAGGTTACCTGGAAATCGTTAAAACAAGCATGGTCAACAATGTTCTAACCCAAACAGCTGGAGACGCAGTAAGTTGGAGCTCTAGCACAAACAGTGCAGCTGGTATGATCTCAAAAGTACCATCAAATAGTGCTGATCCTTATAGTGCTTGGTACAGATATCAAAATTCTACTCCAAACCCACCATACTTATGGCAGCAAGCTGATATTGATAGTACGAATATATGTCAACTAAAAGTAACGGTTCAGGGAAATGTCGTAACTGGTCCATCCAACCCAGACAATCAATTACTGCCAGGTACACCGCCTCCTGCTACTATTGTTAGCATTGGTAACTTTTCTGAAACTTCAACCGGTTTACCACCCAGTGACATTGGGCTTATGGCGCCAGTATTGAACGAACTTTTGCCTAACCCGGCTAAACCTCAAACTGATACTAACGATGAATTTGTTGAGTTATATAACCCAAATAGCGCAACTTTTGATTTAAGCGGCTTTAAACTTCAGACTAAATCAAATTCTTCAACAACTATGCACACTTATACTTTCCCGGCGGGAACCAAAATATCTGGTAAAAGCTTTGCAGCCTATCCGTCAGCTAACATAAGTATTAGTTTATCTAACAGCGGCGCACAAGTATGGCTACTGGACCCAAGCGGGAATGTTATAAGCCAAACCGAACCATACAGCGAAGCTAAAGACGGGCAAGCCTGGGCATTGGCTAACGGCAAATGGTACTGGACAAGCACACCTACAGCTGGGGTAGCTAATGTTATAACAGCTTATAACGGCGCTGGTAACTCCACCAGTAATGGTGTGGGCACGGTTTTAGGAGCTGACACCACTAATCCTAGTAGCAATTCGAGTAATGCAAACTCAAACACTAATCAAAAAGCAGCGCCAATTCATAGCGGCGTGCTTGTAGCAGTAGGTGTTTTGGCGCTACTATATGGGGTGTATGAGTACAGGCAAGACGTGGCGAACTGGGTCTACAAGTTCAAACGAAACCGAACTAGTAGGTGAAAAACTTGGCCAAGCCTTAAAAGGCGGCGAAGTCATTGAACTAGTTAGTGATTTAGGCGGCGGTAAAACTACCTTTGTGCGCGGTGTGGCCAAAGGCATGGGTAGTTTAGATAATGTTGCCAGCCCAACTTTTACTATTAGGCGTGAATACTATACTAATGACTTAACACTTTATCATTTTGATTTTTACCGCCTAAGCGAACCAGGGGGCATTGCCCATGACCTTGCAGAAGTTGTTGGTAAACCGGTGAATGTAGTGATTGTGGAGTGGGGCGACCAAGTAAAGGGTGTAATGCCGGCTAAGCGTGTAACTATACATATAAAAACCACAGGCGAAACTACCCGAGAGCTTAAACTCGAATGTCCCAAATCACTAGAGTATCTAGTAGGGGCTTTAAAATGATAATTTTAACTATTAGAACCGATAAACCAGAAGCTGAAATAGGTTTATTTGAAAATAACAACGAACTTGCCCATGAAAAATGGCTGGCACATAAACATTTGTCAGAAACCATCCACCTAATAATAGAGAAGTTACTAAAGTCTCAACCTAAAAATTGGAACGATATACAAGCAATTGTTTGTTTTCAGGGACCGGGTAGTTTTACCGGACTTAGAATTGGTTTAGCTGTTGGCAATGCCCTTGCCTATAGCCTAAACGTTCCAGTCGTAGGAACGGATGGTAAAAATTGGATTCAAAAAGGCCAAAAACTGCTGGCGAGTGGTAAGAATGAACTAGTTGTAATTCCGGAATATGGCCGAGA
The DNA here is from genome assembly GCA_964469975.1 of uncultured Candidatus Saccharibacteria bacterium. Classification (GTDB taxonomy): domain Bacteria; phylum Patescibacteriota; class Saccharimonadia; order Saccharimonadales; family JANWIN01; genus CAYYAF01. The sequence goes on along the minus strand of CAYYAF010000008.1, from coordinate 1,381 downwards.
GGCCAGAATAACGGTACCACGAAAATAATAAACTTTAGCATTTGACTGAAGTTACAATTACAGGGTATAGTAAGTTTGGATAAGTCACCGTTTTGGGAGCAAATCCAAGTTTGTTTTCTATTAAATTCAATTCGATTTTCAGATTGTACCTAGTGGCTAATGAAGTGATAGTGAATGCCAATTAGGCCAATCTGCACCGAGAAGGAGTGTCTATGTTACCAATTGTTGCAATTGGAATGGCTATTGCTGGAATTGCCGCCGGATACGGAACCAACGCAGTTATAGTCAAAAAGAAACAAGGCGCAGCTGAAGAGGCTGCAAAAAAAGAACTGGCCAAAGCCAAGAAAGAGGGCGATAAATTAGTATCCGAAGCCCGCGAAAAAGCGGCTGATATTGCCGAGACTGCCCGCAGGGAAGACCAAGCTCACCGTAAAACTCAAAAAGAGCTAGAAACCCGTTTGATTTCCCGCGAAGAATCCATTGATAAAAAATTAGACGATCTAGACAAGCGCAGTGAAGGCTTGCGCAAAAGCGAAGACGAAGTAGAAGGCCTTAAAAATGAAATTCGTGATATCCGTAAAAAGCAGCAAGATAAATTAGAAAAAATTGCCAAACTTACCCGTGATGATGCCGCCGATAAGCTTATGAAAATGACCGAGCGCGACATTAAAGATGATCTTTTAGGCTTAGTTTCTAAGCTTCAGAACGAGGCGAAAGAAAATGCCGAAGATTCCGCCGCACTGGTTATTACCAGTGCCATGGAGCGTATGGCCAGTGAAGTTACAGCGGAGCGCACAGTTACAGCCGTAAAGCTGGAAGACGAAGAAATGAAAGGTCGCATTATTGGCAAAGAAGGCCGCAACATTCAATCTCTGCAGCGCGCCACCGGCGTTGACATTATGGTAGATGATACCCCGGGCATGATCATATTAAGTTCATTCGATCCGGTGCGACGTGAAGTTGCCCGCCAAGCTTTAGAAATGCTCATGAAAGATGGCCGGATTCACCCCGGCCGTATAGAAGAAGTAGTTGCCAAGGCCCAAGCTAACGTGCAAAAAGATGTAATTCACGCCGCCGAAGATGCTGCCCGCGAGGTTGGTATAATTGGTATTCCAAAAGAGATATTGCAGTACCTGGGTGAACTTAAATTCCGTACCAGTTATGGCCAAAACGTACTGAAGCATTCTACCGAAATGGCTCATATTGCCGGCATGATTGCCGAAGAGCTGGGCGTAAATGTCAAAACTGCTAAATAGGCGGCCCTAGTACAACATCTGGACAATGCCCAAACTCATAAAATGAAAGATAAACATAAACACAGTACCGGTGAGAGTTTGCGTAAATAAGGGATACGAAATGAAGAAGAGACATAAAAGATAAA
>CAYYAF010000007.1:16689-17869 GCA_964469975.1 uncultured Candidatus Saccharibacteria bacterium | reverse complement strand
TTTTTGGCTTTGTCTTGATCTAAGCCTTGCTTAAACGGAACTTCTTGCGTTGACTTCAAATTGGAAGTTATTATCTCGCGGCTGGTATCTAGAACCTTTTGGCTTTGGCCGCGAGCCGCCAGTTTTTTGCGCACAATATCTAAAATAGCATCAATTTGCCAATCTCCATTGCCAGTAACTTTAAAGCCTGTTTTATCTGTATTCAACCACTCTAGTTCTGCCGGTGTTCCCTTAAAATCGTAACGGTTTGTCAGCTCACGCTGAACTTGGTCAAAGACATTATTCATCTCTGCTTTGTCATAATCTGAAACGATATCAAATGAGAACTGTGCCATATCTAAATTATATCCTACAGCACTTTGATATAATCAAAGGCAAGTATGAGCTATCAAAACCAGCAGATTGCCGAGGTGGCCGAGCAGTTAAAAAAGAAATTAGCTGAGTTGCCAGATAAGCAGAGCATTTTACGGGCACCTGAGCTGAGAGCTTTATATGCACAAATTCCTACTTTGCCAGAAGACCAGAGGGCCAGTTTCGGTAAGGAAATCAATGATCTAAAAGCTGAGTTAGGACAACTCGCAAACGAGCACGAGGAAGCCAGTGAAGTTGTAGAGCCAATTGATATTACTGCCCCTTTTGACAATAATACCCCGGCTGATAAGAAACCACGGACACTTAGAGCCGAAAACGGAAGCAGACATCCACTAACAACAGAGGTAGATAAAATTAGTGAAATCTTCTACCGCATGGGCTTTAACGTTGAAAGCTCTCGCCAAATTGACGATGAATACCATATGTTCGATACCCTAAACTTTCCACCCGGTCATCCGGCAAGGGATGATTACGATAGCTTTATTACCTCCGAAGGCCTGGTTGCTCCAGCCCACACCAGTACTATGCAAAACCGAATGCTTAAAAAATATAAAGGCAACCTAGATAAGGCCGAGCCAATTGCGGTACTTATCCCAGACAGGGTTTTTAGAAATGAAGATTTGGATGCACGGCATGAGCACACTTTTTATCAGCACGAAGGCATTTATGTAGATAAAGGCATTAATGTTGGTAACCTAATGGCAACGCTTAAGACCTTTCTGCAGGAATATTACCAACAAGAAATAGATGTTAAAACCCAGCCCTTTTACTTTCCATTTACCGAGCCAAGCTTTGAGTTTGCTATGAG
>CAYYAF010000007.1:0-16589 GCA_964469975.1 uncultured Candidatus Saccharibacteria bacterium | reverse complement strand
GATATGAAGGAATTGTAGTTGTACGCGTAATAAGTTGTGAAAAGCATGGTGACGCCGATAAATTAAGCATCTGTACTATAGACGATGCTGGGGTGGTGAAAGATGTAGAGCGGGGTAGTAATGGATATGTTCAGGTTGTTTGTGGTGCCCCAAATGTTCAAGCCGATATGTTAGCAGCCTGGATTCCGCCCGGCGTGACAGTTCCTAGCACACTAGGAAAAGAGCCATTTGTAATTGAACCTAAAGAAATACGCGGCCAAAAAAGTAACGGTATGTTAGCTAGCCCGGCTGAGCTTGGCATAAGTGAAGATCACACAGGCATTTTAGAAATAAAGTCGGGGGAAGTTACTGAAGAGCTGGCTAGGCCCGGCATTTCCTTTAAAAGGCTTTATAACTTAGACGACGCAGTCGTTGATATAGAAAACAAGATGTTCACACACAGGCCAGATTTATTTGGCATTTTAGGGATAGCGCGTGAGCTTGCCGGCATTCAGCAGCTAGGTTTCAAAAGCCCTGATTGGTATACCAGTCCACCGCAATTCGAATCTCAAAACGAGGTACGGTTAGATATTAACGTCCATGATAAAAAACTGGTACCTCGCTTTATGGCGGTGGCTGTAAAGGACGTAAACGTAGGCCAAAGTGCTGCTTGGGTTCAAGCGGCTTTAACTCGTGTAGGCATTCGGCCAATCAATAACATTGTCGATATCACCAACTTTATTATGCAATTAACCGGCCAACCTATGCACGCTTATGATCTAGATAAACTATTGGTTGTTAGTAAATCGCAACCAGCTAAGTTAGAAACTAGAATGTCGCGCAAAGGCGAAAAGATCACTTTATTGGGCGGCAAACAGCTTGAACTGCAAGATGATTCAACTGTTTTAATCACAAGTAATGACGTGCCGGTTGGTATTGGTGGTGTGATGGGCGGCAGCGATACCGAAGTCGATAATTCTACTAAAAACATAGTATTGGAATGCGCCACGTTTGATATGTACAACATTCGCCGCAGCGCAATGCAGTACGGGCTTTTTACGGATGCTGTTACGCGTTTTACAAAAGGCCAAAGCGTGCTACAGAATGACAAAATTTTAGCTTACGCATTGAAGTTTATTCAGGATATGACTGGTGGAACTCAAGCCAGTGAAGTTAAAGATGAGCGTGGTGATTTGCCGAATGGCTTTGAGGTAACTACAAGTAGCCAATTTATTAATGACAGACTGGGTGAAAAACTAACAGCTGAAGACATAGCCAACCTGCTTAAGAACGTGGAATTTGAGGTTCAAGTAAATGGCGAGGAGATTATAGTTAAAACACCGTTTTGGCGAACTGATATTGAAATTCCCGAAGATGTAGTAGAAGAAGTTGGTCGTTTGTATGGCTACGACAGGTTGCCCCAGCAACTGCCTAAGCGCAGCATAAAACCAGCGTCAGCTAACTCACTACTTTCTACAAAATCTAAAGCTCGTAATATTTTGAGCGCCGCCGGAGCGAACGAAGTTTTAACCTACACGTTTGTACATGGGGATTTAATAGATAGGGTAGGCCAAAATAAAGATAATGCTTATCAACTTGCCAACGCCTTAAGCCCGGACTTGCAGTATTACAGGCTTAGTTTAATACCAAGCTTACTAGAAAAAGTTCACCCTAATATCAAACAGGGATATAGTGAATTTGCGCTATTTGAAATCAATCCAGTGCACGCCAAAGGTTTTGTCGATGAGGACAAGCTACCCATGGAAGATCAGCGCCTGGCCTTAGTTTTTGCTGTTGATGATAAAAATGCCACCCAAAACTATGCCGGCGCGCCCTATTACCAGGCCAAAAAATATTTTACAGAACTGCTGTCAGAACTAGGTATTACTGATCTTGTATTTGAGCCAGCAGTAAGACATGAACCTAAACAAGCAATTAGCCAAGCCGCTATTGCACCCTTCGAAAAACTGAGGGCAGCGGTTGTTAAGGCTAAATCCGGAGAGTTTATTGGCGAAATTGGTGAATTCCGCACTGCAGTACGTAAAAACCTTAAATTGCCTCAATTCGTAGCTGGCTTTGAACTAGATGTGAATATTTTGGCTAAATTAGCCGGTCACAATAAACCATATAAGCCAGTTTCACGTTTCCCAAGAGTTGAGCAGGACATAACGTTAAAAGTTAAAGCCGGTTTAGGCCACAGCGAGTTATTTAGTTTTATCCGCTCAGAAACCGAAAAACTGCAATCCCAGCGGCCCGATGACACGCAGGCATCTATTGAATCGCTAGACGTTTATCAGAAAGACCATGATTCAAAACACGTTAGCTTTAGATTTTCACTATCGTCATACGAAAAGACCTTAACTACAGAAGAAGTTAACGACTGGCTAAACCAATTGGCCGAAGCTGCCAAAACCAAGTTTGGAGCTGAACGTATCTAACATCGTGTTAAGCTAGATAAAGTGAAACACATCTGGAGAATTATTAAATTTACCGGTAGTTTGTGGCGATACTACATAGCGGTTGGAGTATTTACTATATTGCTTGCTGGAATGGCACAGTTGCAACCCCTGTTTACTAAGGGTGCCATAGACCAAGTTGCAAATTTAATTAACGGCGGCCAGGCTAATGTTGCTTTAGTTGCTTTATTTGCTGGTTTAATTTTTCTAACAGATATAGGTCAGACCATTTTTAGTAATATTAGTGGCTACTTGGGCGATATGCTGGCTATTAAGTTAAAGCAATACATGAGTAAGAGTTACTACAAGCATTTAATGGGCTTGCCCCAGACTTATTTTGATACGGAGTTAACCGGCACTATCATCAACCGCATGAACCGTGGCATCCAGGATATTGGTGATTTTGTGCAAATGTTTAGCAACAACTTCTTGCAATTTATATTTAGCACGGTCTTTACTCTGATAATTGTATCCATTTACTCCTGGCAGGTTGCACTAATGCTACTAGCGCTGTATCCAATTTTTATTTGGATGACTGCCAAAACCAGCAACCGCTGGCAAGGCTATCAAAAAAAGATAAACGAAGATGTAGATGTTGCTAGTGGCCGTTTTGCCGAAAGCGTACTACAGATTAAGGTTGTAAAAAGTTTTATTGCTGAAGCCAGAGAACTCAAATTCTTTAACCGCCAAATGGGGAAGGCGGTTAAGACTACTGAACCACAAAGCAAATTCTGGCATAAACAAGATGTGGCTAGGCGGAGCGTACTGGCTGTTATATTCCTAGGTGTCTATTTGTATATTTTTGTGCGGACAGCTCAAGGACAATACACCATTGGCGAAATGGTATTACTAATTCAGTACGCGGCTCTTATTAGAATTCCAATCTTTAGTATTAGCTTTTTAGTAGATAGAACCCAACGAGCTGTAGCCAATAGTAAGGATTACTTTGAAGTAATGGACCAAAAACCAGAAATTACGGATGTAGACGATGCTAGACCACTTACAATAAGTAAGGGTAAAATTGTTTACGAAAATGTTAAATTTGCCTACGATGACAAACAGATACTGAAAGGCCTAAGTTTTATGGTTAAACCAGACAGTAAAGTTGCGTTAGTGGGGGAAAGTGGCGAAGGCAAAACTACAATTACTAATTTGCTTTTAAGGCTATATGAACCGCAATCTGGCAACATTTTGATAGATGGTCAAGATATAACAAAAGTAACCCAAAGCAGTCTACGTTCACAAATTGGAGTGGTTTTTCAAGACCCGGCCCTATTTAGCGGTACTGTATTTGAAAATATTTCATATGCCAAGCCTGGAGCTACTATAAAAGAAGTTACCAAGGCAGCTGAAGCGGCCAATGCACATGAATTTATTGCTAAATTTGAGAAGGGTTATGATACCGAAATTGGCGAACGCGGGCTTAAACTAAGCGGCGGCCAAAAACAACGTATTGCTATAGCTCGTGCTATCTTAAAAGACGCTCCAATTTTAGTATTAGACGAAGCCACCAGTAGTTTAGATAGCAAAAGCGAAGCTATGGTTCAAGATGCACTGGAGCGGCTTATGAAAGGCCGCACAGTATTAATTATTGCCCACAGGCTTAGCACAATTCAGCACGTCGACGAAATAATTACCCTGCAAAACGGCACAGTTGATGAAATTGGCTCACCAGAAAAACTAGCCAGTAGTGGCGGCATTTATGATCAATTACTTAAGTTGCAGCATGGCCGCACTAAAGCAAGCGCCAAGAAGCTTAAAGAATATGAAATTGCGGGTTAAACTAAGATTATGAGGAGAACCGCGAGAGCAATAATTATTAAAGATGACCAGTTTTTAGTTATGCATCGCAATAAATTTGGTCGTACTTATTTTGCCTTAGTTGGTGGAGAGGTTGAACCAACAGAAAGCCTTGAAGAGGCTCTACTTAGAGAAGTCAAAGAAGAAAGCAGTTTAAATATAGAAAACCCAAAACTGATGTATATTGAAGACGCTGGGGAGATGTACGGTATACAATACATCTACCTTTGCGATTATGTGAGTGGTGAACCGCGGCTTGAACCGAATTCAATTGAGGCCAAAATATCACAAAAAGGTAAAAATTTATATATACCAATCTGGCTGCCCCTAAACGAATTACCCGAAATTAATTTATTATCTGAACCCTTAAAACTAGCTATCCTAGACGCCTTAAAAAAGGGTTGGCCTAAGCAGCCAATTAATTTACCACGCAGTCAATAATGCGCTATACTGACATAACTAAAATATAGGAGATATATGGGGAAATTTTTCGCAAGAGCCGGAGCTATTATTATAGCCGTTTTATTTTTAATGACGTCGGTTGGTTTTAGTTTATTGGTTATTTGGCAATCTCATCAGCAAGATCAAAAGGATAAACAAGCAGCTCAAGTTCAGCAAGCTTTGCAGCAAGCACAATCTAAGGAGGGTAAATTGGAAGGCACACAACTAAAAAACTTTACGCCCGTAGCAAAAGTAGAGAAACTTACAGTTACAGATACAGTAACAGGCAAGGGGGAGGAGGTTAAGGCGGGGGACACCGTTACCGTTCATTACACTGGTGCTGTGGCAGCTACCGGTACAATCTTTCAGAGTTCGTTGGATACTGGCCAACTGGCAACTTTTGGCTTAAACCAAGTAATTAAAGGCTGGACCGAGGGTATACCTGGCATGAAAGTGGGGGGGACCCGACGCCTGCTAATTCCGGCAGCTGATGCGTATGGCGCTAATCCGCCAGCAGGCTCCAACATTCCACCAAATGCCGACTTAGTATTTGATGTTCAGCTCATCAAAATTGGGCAATAAATTCAGTCATTGATAGTACGCAACTTCTTCAAAAAAGTGTATAAAAATGGTAAAAAACACAATATATAGCGCTATTGACACTGTACACTGCGCTACGTATACTAAGGGTTACGTTGCTATTCCGTAAAGGACTTAACAGAAATATTAAAGAAAAAATCATAAAATAAATCAATAAAAAAGAGGGAATATTTATGACCAAAAACATCACTATTTTTACCACCAATACTTGCGCTTATTGCGTTATGGTTAAGCGATTTCTGGACGCTAAGGGTCATAAATACGAGGTAGTTAACTTAGATGAACAGCCTGAGCGTCAATCTGAAGCCTTAGAGGCCAGCGGAGCTTTAACGGTGCCTGTTACGATTGTGACTAAGCACGACGATAGTAAAGAAGTTATTGTGGGCTACAACCTAGCTCAACTCGCCCCAGCAATTGCTTAACGGCTTAATTTTACGGCCTATTGCTGTGTCAAACTTTGCGCTCCGCGCTCACCGTACCATAAAGTACAGCTCGCTTACGGCGCTCGGTTTTCCTTGCACTATACTCGTAAAATAAAAGCCTTAAATTGCATACTCATAAAAGAAGCTCCATAATATGTAGGAACTTATGGCAGAAGTAGAGAACTTAAAAGACAAAGTTTGGGATGTGCTAATGATTGGCGCAGGGCCGGCGGCGCTGAGCGCTGCTATTTATACCACTCGCGAAGATCTAGCCACTTTATTAATTGATAAGGGTCCGGTAGGGGGTTTAGCGGCAGTTACAGACTGGGTTGATAATTATCCCGGTTTTCCAGATGGAATTTCAGGTCTGGAATTGTCGGATAAACTGCAAAAACAAGCCGAGCGCTTTGGTGCCAAGTTTGAATTTGGTGAGGTTAAACAAATAGTTGATGAAGGCAAAACCAAATTAATAAAAACTGATAACGGCGATTTTAAAGCTAAGTCAGTATTAATTGCTACTGGTAGCGACTATAAAAAAGTAAATGTGCCTGGAGAGCAGGAATATTACGCTCGGGGAGTACATTATTGTGCTACTTGCGACGGCGCCTTTTACCGTGAAAAAAAACTGGTGGTAATTGGCGGTGGCAACTCGGCCGTACAAGAGAGCTTATTTTTAACAAGGTTTGCAAGCCATATTGATATGTTAGTGCGCAGTAAAATTAGTGCTAGCGATGTGCTGCAACATGAGCTTGAAAAAAACAATAAAATCTCAGTTCATCTGGGGGTTACGACTAACGAAATAGTTGGAGACAAGCCAGTAAGCGCAGGCGGCAAAGTAATAAAAGTTATAGGAACCGACTCGTCTACTAATAAAAAAGTTGAATTTAGTACCGACGGAGTTTTCGTATTTGTAGGCTTAAGCCCCAACACCGATTTTATTAAAGACACAATTAATTTAGACGAAATTGGTTTTATTAAAACTAACCTTCATTTAGAAACTAATATGCCTGGAGTATTTGCGGCCGGTGACGTGCGAAGCGGCGCAACTATGCAAATTGCTAGTGCAGCCGGCGAAGGGGCTACCTCTGCTCTTATGATTCGCCAGTATCTGGAAGGCAGAATGATGGAGCACGAACCCTTAATGGCGGCGGTTACTTCTACGTAATAGCAGCTCCGCCTTATAAGGCAAACAACTTACCCCAAAAAGAATCCTCTCTTTTTGGGGGCCCCGAGCGGTTTTTCTCACCAAAGCGGGGTTTGGAATGAATCCAAATCTCCGGCTGCTCTTTACCCTATTTTAAATCTGGCCTGTACCCAGGGAAGAAGTCTAATACTAACTGGGAGTTTTTAACACCTTGCTGTAGTAGATCTTTTTCTAAGGCTTCTACCATTGGTTCAGGGCCGGAAACGTAAATATGTTTATGGCCTACTTGTCCGGTTATGTCTAGAATTTTGTTGGCCGATAGTCTACCAATATCACCGTCCCAATCATCCTCATGCTCATTAACAATTTGTGTAAGTTTAACCCCATACTTTTTGAATAGATCAACAAATATGAAATCTTTTGGTTGGTTGGCTGCGAGTAGTACTTCAATATCTCGCCGTTCATGACTATCGGTTAACCATTTTATGATGCTTCTAAAAGGAGTTATACCAATTCCACCGGCAACAAAGACCAGTGAAATATCGGCTGATTTAGGTAAAACAAAATCACCCATAGGTTCAACAATTTTTATTTTGGCGCCAGGCTTTAATGCAAATAATGTCTTTTTAAAGCTACTAGCTTTATTACCAAAAAATTTAGTAGTAATACTTATTAATTCTTCGGTTGGGCTACTGGACAAGGTAAACCAGTGTTTAATACCTCTTTCATCTGGATTATCGTGAGGTAAATACATTTCAATAAACTGTCCTGCAGTATATCTAATAGGTTTCTCAGGCTTAAACCAAAAAGTCTGAGTATTATAATTCTCCCAGTGGGTACGCTCTAGTGTAATCTGCATAGCTTCATGTTTTAGTGTACAATATTGCTTGACTTAAGAGGTAAAAGAAAGGAATATCATGGCTGATTTTAATAAAGTTTTGTCACCTGGCGATGTTGCCAATGGTGTTATAAATACTGTGATTGAGATACCTAAATGGTCAACACTAAAAATTGAATGGCGCCGTGAACTGGCCATATTTGAACTAGACCGAGTTGAGCCTAGTATCTTTGCTAAACCCTGCAATTATGGATTTATTCCACAAACTTTAGACGAAGACGGTGATGAGCTTGATACGTTAGTATTAACCAACGATCCAATTCCCACGGGAGTAAATGTGAAAGCCAAGGTGCTTGGCGTTTTAAACTTTGAAGATGATAGTGAAATGGATCACAAAATTGTTTGTGTGCCAGAGGACGATCGCAACACGGGCAATGCCATAAAGTCGCTAGAGGATTTACATGATCAATGGAAACAAAAAATTGAACACCATTTTAATCATTACAAAGACCTTAAAAAACCTGGCACAACTAAAGTATTAGGCTGGGGCAGCGCAGAGGATGCCAAAAAAATAATTAACGATTGCATTGAACGATATAAAAAATAAGGCTCTAAATATAGTTGCGAACAGGTTAGATTATCTATACAATTAGCCTCAGGAAAATACTAACGCTTAAGCGGGGGCAAAATGAACACTAGGGTGGCAATAAATGGCTTTGGGCGAATAGGCCGGAATGCTTTTAAAGTAGCTTTTGAGCGCAGTGACATTGAGATAGTAGCAATTAACGACTTAACCGATACAAAAACACTTGCTCATTTACTAAAGTACGACAGCAATTATGGCCGCTATGAGCACAAAGTCGAGTTTGACGAGCAAAATATTATTGTTGAAGGTAAACCGGTAAAAGTCTTGGCAGAAAAGGACCCCGCAGCTTTGCCATGGAAAGACATGAATATAGATGTTGTAATTGAGTCAACAGGCCTATTTGTTGATCCTGCCAAAGCTCAAGCACACATAACAGCTGGAGCAAAGAAGGTCATAATATCCGCACCAGCCAAAGGTGAAGGCGCCGAAACAATTGTGCTCGGTGTTAATGAAGATAAACTTGCCGGCTCCGGCCCGGTTATCAGTAACGCAAGTTGTACAACGAACTGTATTACACCGGTTGCTGCAGTAATAGAGAGCGAGTTTGGTATAGAAAAAGCCATGATGACGACGGTTCATAGCTATACGGCCAGTCAACGCCTGCAAGATGCACCGGCTAAAGATTTACGTGAAGCGCGTAATGCTGCTGAAAATATTGTACCCACTACCACCGGTGCTTCAATAGCAGCTGCTAAAGCCTTGCCTTCCCTAGAAGGTATATTCGGTGGTTTAAGTATCAGGGTACCCACGCCGGTGGTCTCACTAAGTGATTTTGTAATTATTACTAAAAAACCAGTTACTGTAGAAGCGGTTAACGATGCTTTTAAAAGAGCCGTAAAAAACACATATTTTCAAGGCATTCTAGATGTTACCGAAGAGGAGTTAGTGAGTAGCGACTTCATAGGTAATAGTCACTCAGCAATCGTAGACTTAAAATTAACTGCCGTAATTGGCGGCAATATGTTAAAAGTAGTAGCTTGGTACGACAATGAATGGGGTTATTCTAACCGTCTAGTAGAGATAACGGCCGATGCAGGTAAAATTTTAAACCAGGCCAAATCAAGCCAACCAGAAACTACACCGGCTGAACCTGCGCCAGAGCCGCAACCAGTACCTAGTTAAAGGACTAAACTATGAAAATTTATGTGGGGGCTGATCACAGAGGCTTTAATCTCAAACAAGAATTAGTAGATTATTTGCGCGGCAGAAATTATGAGGTGGTAGATGAAGGCGATGCCACACTAGATCCTAGTGACGACTTTCCACAATTTGCTAGTAAGGTTGTAAGCAAAATGTTGGCGGCAGATATTGAACATGCTCGAGGTATTTTAATTTGTGGCAGCGGCCAAGGTATGTGCATGGCAGCTAACCGTTATAAAGGTATAAGGGCAGCCATGGGTTATGACGAACGCGGTGCTAGATTATCACGCAATGACGATGATAGTAACGTACTGTGCCTGCCGGCTGATTTAATAGAGCAAAAAGCGGCCTACAGGATCGTTGATACATGGTTAAATACTCCCTTTGCTAATGCCACCCGGTTTAAGCGGCGTTTACAAGAATTGGATGAATTAGGGTAATGACAGTAATTTGCCCAACCGTTTTGGCAGGTAATATTCATACATATAAGCAGCAAATGGAGCGTGTAGCCTCGTTTGCACATCGTGTTCAGATTGATTTAATGGATGGACGTTTTGCACCGCACAAATCAGTTGATATTCATGAAGTTTGGTGGCCTGCAGGTGTGACTGCGGATATTCACTTGATGTACAAAAAGCCGGCTGAGCATATCGATGAGATAATTAAACTAAAACCCAATCTGCTAATTGTTCACGCCGAAGCCGAAGGTGACTTTTTTGAGCTACTAGATAAATTAAAACAGGAGCCAATTAAAATTGGAGTAGCACTTTTAGAGCAAACTGAAGTAGCGCAAATTGAACCGATTTTAAATGACATAGATCACGTTTTAATTTTTAGTGGTGACTTAGGTAACTTTGGCGGCCAAGCCAATATAGGATTAATAGAAAAAGTTCAAGCTATAAAAAGCCGTAACTTAGGCATTGAAGTTGGTTGGGATGGGGGTGTTAATGAACAAAATGTTGCTGGGTTGGCACAGGCCGGAGTAGATGTGCTTAACGTTGGCGGTTTTATACAACGTTCTGATAATCCGGCTAGTGCTTATGCTAGACTTAAGGCCATAGTGGAAGAAGTCGGTCATGACTAAATTGACTCTAGAGGAGCTTGAACTTAAAGCTACCCAAATAAGGGAAGATATTATTAAAATGCTACTAGAAGCCGGCAGCGGCCATAGTGCCGGACCACTTGGGCTAGCTGATATTTTTACGGCCCTTTATTTTGATGTTTTAAAACACGATCCACAAAAACCAAACTGGAATCAGCGCGATATTTTGGTTTTATCCAATGGCCACTGTGTACCGGTAAGGTATGCCACCATGGCTAACGCAGGCTATTTTGACAGAAAAGAGCTACTGACCTTGCGCAAATTTGGTTCACGTTTACAAGGCCACCCAGAGCGGGAAAGATTACCTGGCTTAGAAACCACAAGTGGTCCACTGGGCAGCGGACTAAGCCAAGCGGCCGGTATGGCCCTAGCTTTAAAAATGAATAACGACAAGTTCCGCTGGGTTTATGTGATTATGAGTGACGGTGAGCAGAACGAAGGAAATACCTGGGAAGCTGCCATGCTTGCTAGCAAATATCATCTAAGCAATATTATTGCCATAACAGATAGAAATAATATTCAGATTGATGGACCTACCGAAGTAGTTATGCCGCTGGAAGATCTAAAAGCTAAATGGGAGGCTTTTGGTTGGCATGTAATTGAAATAGACGGTAATAATATTGAAGCTGTAATAGACGCCTGCGCTATGGGCAAGGCAGTCGTAGAAAAACCAGTAATGATCCTGGCCCATACTGTACCCGGTAAAGGCGTTGATTTTATGGAATATGATTTTCATTGGCACGGCAAGCCGCCCAATGATGAAGAAGCCAAGAAAGCCTTACATGAGCTTAGAACTCTTCAAGGCAAAATCAAATCGGAGCACCAGTAATGGACGCACATTTAGTTAGCGACATTCTGGCGAAAGATCTAGTAAAAGAGGCCACCCGTAAAGGCTTTGGTAGGGGATTATTAAAAGCGGGTCAGGTTCACGAAGATGTAGTTGGCTTATGTGCAGACCTTACCGAGTCTACCAATATGCATTTATTTGCTGAAGCATTTCCTAAACGTTTTATTGATGTTGGCGTTGCTGAACAAAACTTAGTAACAGTTGGCAGCGGTATGGCAGCCATGGGCAAAATTCCGTTTGTCGCTAGCTATGCCGCTTTTAATCCTGGGCGTAATTGGGAGCAAATTCGTACCACTATAGCCCTAAACAATCAGCCAGTTAGGATAATTGGTGGTCATGCGGGGCTATCGGTTGGGCCCGACGGCGCTACCCACCAGATGCTAGAAGACATTGCTTTAATGCGAAGCTTACCGAATATGATTGTTTTAGCTCCCGGTGACAGCATAGAGGCCGAAAAGGCAACACTAGCTTTAGCGGCTGACAAAGAACACCCAGCCTATATGCGTTTAGCCCGTGAGTCCACACCAATTTTTACAAGTCCCAAAACGCCCTTTGAAATAGGAAAAGCCTATGTTTTTGCCCCAGGGGGCGACATAACTGTTGTTAGTACAGGTATTATGACTTATCAGGCTATGGTGGCAGCAGAAAAGTTATTTAAAGACGGCATAGATTTGGAAGTAATCCATTGCCCTACTATAAAACCACTTGATGCCGTTACAATTTTACGGAGTATTAAGAAAACAGGCGCTGTTATTACGGCTGAAGAAGGTCAAATAAACGGAGGGCTGGGCAGCGCAATAGCTGAACTTATAGGTGAGGAACAACCCGCTCCCTTAAAACGTATTGGCGTAAAAGATCACTTTGGAGAATCAGGCAGCCCCGATGAGCTGCTTGAACATTTTGGTCTTACAGCCAAACACATTGCGATTGCTGCTCATGAATTAATGAATAGGAAAAAGGATCGATATGCCACTAACACTTAGACAAATTAGGGAAAATTGCCAAAAAGCACGCCAAACCATGGAGCGGGCCAGAAATGAGCATTTTGCACTAGGTGCATTTAACTTAGATAATCAAGAAACCTTAATTGCGGTGGCTAAAGCTGCCAAGAATAAAAATGCCCCAGTTTTAGTTGAAGTCAGTAAAGGTGAGGTTGACGCACTTGGTTTAGATAACGTCCGCGACATGGTTGAAAACTACAAAGCAGATTACGGCATTGAAATGTATGTTAATTTAGATCATTCGCCTTCTGTGGAGGACGCAATTGACGGTATTGAAGCTGGTTTTGAATTTATTCATATAGATATTTCACAAGCTAATCATGATGCTACAGAGCGTGAAATTATTGCCGAAACTAAAAAGGTGGTAGAAGCGGCAAAGTTAACCGGTGCGCTGGTTGAAAGCGAACCGCACTACTTTGGCGGCAGTTCAAATCTGCACACAGAAGCAATTAATTATGATGAGATTAAGAAGACTTTTAGCACGCCAGAAGGAGCACAGAACTTTGTTGGTGAAACCGATATTGATACTTACGCGGCAGCTATAGGCAACCTGCATGGTGCGTACCCTGTCCCCAAAATGCTAGACCTTGAACTGCTGCAGCGTATTCGCCAGGCTATAAACTGCAATATTAGTTTACACGGCGGTAGCGGTACGCCTGAACATTACTTTATTGAAGCAGTTAAAATTGGCGTCAGCAAAATAAATATTAATAGCGATATGCGGGTAGCTTACCGTAAAACTTTAGAAAAAGTATTGTCAGATAATCCAACCGAATTTGCGGTTGTTAAACTTATGGACATTGTAATTGAGGCTGTTCAAGCTGTGGTTGAAAGTAAAATCGACATGTTTAACTCGGCTGGCAAAGCCTTAGCTTAACCAGTTTGCTTTAAATCCCCGAGTTGTGGCACAATAACAAAAGTATAAAAAATGAAAGTGGTGGGATGAGTTTACCCGAACCAGATGTAGTTTCCGTAGGCGATATTGTTACCGATGCCTTTATAAAGTTATTTGACGACAAGGCCCATACTTATACCAATGAAAACGGCGACTGGCTAGCCATACCATTTGCCACCAAAGTACCATTTGATAATGTAGAAATTATTGAAGCTGTGGGCAATGCTTCTAACGCGGCCGTTAGTTTTGCCCGTCTGGGTCTTAAAAGCGCTTTTGTGACAAATGTGGGCGAAGATCAGCACGGCCGTGACATGATAAAAGCGCTCCACAAAAATAAAGTTGATACCAGGTTTGTACATATTAACCCGGATAAACTCAGCAATTATCATTATGTACTTTGGTATAAAGAAGAACGTACAATTTTAATTAAACATGAAGAATACGAATATTTTTGGCCCCACTTTAGGGAAAATGAAATTCCTAAATGGCTTTACTTTAGCTCAATCAGTAAAAACGCCATAGACTTTCATGATGAATTAGCAGATTGGTTAGATAAGCATGATGGAGTAAAGTTAGCTTTTCAACCTGGTACCTTCCAAATGGAAGCTGGTGTTGAACGTTTAAGGAGATTATATGAACGATCTCAGGTTTTGGTATTAAACCGCGAAGAAGCTGCGAAAGTTGGAGGTGGTAATCCAGATAGCTTACGTGATTTAATAGATCATTTACACGCTATTGGCCCTAAGATCGTAGTTGTTACTGACGGGCCAGATGGTGCCTATGCTAGCGATGGCCATAATAGCTTTAAAATGCCACCTTACCCAGATCCTAAACCACCATTTGAGCGAACTGGAGCTGGTGACGCCTTTGCTTCAACTTTTGTAGCTGCTCTTATAAAAGGCAATAGTATTGAAGGCGCCCTTCAGTGGGCTCCAATTAATTCTATGAGCGTAGTTCAGCAAGTTGGAGCACAAAGAGGTTTACTAGATGAAGAACAACTTAGTGAGCTATTAAAGCAAGCACCAGATTGGTATAAACCAACTCCATTTTAGGGTAATGGAGACAAACCTACGGTTTTTCTCATCGCGCCGACAAAATGGAATACATTTTAGTCGGGCTGCTCTTTTCCCTATTTATAATTGATGCAAAGCCCACGCTTATGCTAATCTTATTGTAATTATGTCACGTGTGTTATCCGAATTTTTGGGGGCCAGTGAACCAATGTTTACTAATTTGCTTAAACGTCTAGAGACGGAAAGTGGCCACCCCAATACTGATGTCAGGCTAATTGCTGATATTTCTAAAAACACCTACAGAAAAATTAGAGAACTAGGATTAGACCCTAATGATACTAACGGTTTGGAACTCTATCACGCCTTACAAGACTTAATGAAAAAGCATGATGAATTTATAGTAAAGGCTATTGGCGGCAGCGACGCCTTAGATACCAAGGATCTTATCCCAAGAATTGTTAAGAGGGCAAAAACCTTACCTGTACCAAAAACCTGCTGGGCTATAAAACATAGTAGCGCCAAGAGACTATTAAAAAGCATGCCCCCCAAAAAAGTTATGAAGCTTTTGGGCTATCGTTCAATTGATTCTATGTTAAAGCGTGAAAAAATAGATGAAATTTATGCTGCTATACGATTTGTAGAATCATCTAGTTGGTTGAACCGATTTATTAATACTTATAAAAAACTAAAACCAACCGATTTTGAAACCCGCAAGATCGCAATTATTGAAATGCCGGCAAAGCGCTGGGCAGTGTCGGCAGAAGACTTTATTTATAACAAGCACCACAATGTTGTAGCCTTAAAAGAGATGGGTATAGTTGCGGTTTTGCCGCTGTCATTAGATAAACTAAGGGGTTCTAGCCTAACTACCTTGCTTTTAATTGTTCACTATATAAACGAGATACGCTTGTACAGCGCCTATTTTAAGCTTCAACAAGTTAAGCCTAATTTTGCCAACACTTTAGCCAACACGCTTATTAAAGATCCTAAACATATGTTTACCATTGCCGGCCAGCCGCTGCACTGGCGAGCCATACAGCAGCACTACGGGAAAGAAAGTAAAGCTAAACATCCAGAAATATTTGAGCCGCACGTACAGCCGGAGGATTTAGAGTGGAAAAGCGCCGGTGAAGTACTTTATAAAATAGAACCCGCCTTAAAATTTTGGGAAGGCTTAGATTACTCAGCCTTAATAAGTAATAGAGGTATAGTTCCTTTAGGACTTATGGATAATGCTGTGAACTTTTGCAACGAATTAGAATATGGCAACCATTCAGTTGGTTATTTTCAAAGTAATTTATGGAACGAGTTATTAGCTCGCTACTTAGGCGAAAAAGAACTGGAAGAGCAATTTATTAAGCAGTTAGATAATGAGGTTTCTGAACCGAGCTTTACGCTTATTGACATTCGAGGAATAGCTTAAAGATGTATCAAATCTGTGTCTCGGGTGCGGCCAAAGGTAAGAGCGTTGAAGTAGGTAAACGATTAGCCCATGAAACAGGCGCAGCAATTGCAAAAAACGGCCACGCACTGCTTACCGGTGCCACCAATGGTATTGCATTCGAAGCCGCTAAGACCTATAAGCAAGCAGGTGGTGCGATGAGCATTGGTATAAGCCCCGCCAGCAGCAAAATTGAACATGTTATGAAGTATAGACTTCCATACAAACCATTTGACGTAATTATTTACACTGGCATGCATTATGCTGGTCGCGATGTCTTTCTGGTTAACTCGGCAGACGCCGTTATCAGTATTGGCGGCCGAATTGGTACATTGCACGAAGCAACAATTTCCATTGAGACACGTACACCAATTGGCTTTTTGAGAGGTGCTGGTGGCACTAGCGAACTAATGCCAGAGATACTCAAAACGGCTGAGCATGAAGTTAACGATACTATACTGTTTGGCGATGATCCAGAAAAATTGCTAACCGATCTTGTAGCTATACTAGATAAAGAACGCAAGCTTTACACCAAATTGTACGACGAAGAATAGCTTTGACTTTCACATAGGCTTTTGTCATAATCCGCTTAAGCTTAAATTATTAAATTTTAAGGATTATAAATGAAAAAATTAAATTCAAAAGGCGTGGGCTCAATTGAGCTGGTCTTAATTTTATTAATAGTTGGACTTATTGGTGGTATTGGGTGGTATGTTTGGCATAACAAACAGAAAACCGATAAGTTAAATGCAATTTCATCTTTTGCAGAGTGTAAGGCAAATAGTGGAAGTAAAATTCAAGAAACATTTCCAGAAGTTTGTGTT
>CAYYAF010000006.1:13976-18840 GCA_964469975.1 uncultured Candidatus Saccharibacteria bacterium | reverse complement strand
GGTTTTACCATATTTAAGCGACATCTCGCCGCCAGCGTTGTTGGCCACCATACCACCAACGGTGCAAAGCTCACGGCTGGCCGGGAAACTAGGCATTAAGGCGTGGTGCTTAAGAGTTTGCGGTTCAAAATCACGGTAATGCACACCGGGTTGAACATGGGCCTGTTTATCGCTAACAGCTAGAACTTTATTAAAATGTTTGGTGAAATCTACGGTAATTGATTCGCCAATGGCTCCACCGCTCATATCCGTACCGGCACTGCGCGCGGTAATGTATAGGCTGGGGTTGGCTTTCTTGTTATCAGCTACATATTTAACGATAGCTCGAACATCGCTGCTGTTCTTTGGATAGGTTATTAACTGGGGTTTAAGTTCAAACAAACTGGCGTCGTGGCTGTACAGGGCCCTTGTATCATCAGAATCATCTAGCTCGCCTTTAATAAGCTGCCCAATTTCGGTTTTAAGATCAGACATAACATAAGCTTAACCGTGATAGGTGTTTGAATCAAGACTGTCCCTGGTAGTATGGGGGGCAAAACAGTTAAAATATAGTCATGGCCAGTTTTGGCAAGGAGTACAAGCGGTTAAACGATGCCCAGAAGCAGGCCGTCGATAATATCGATGGTCCAATGCTTGTGGTGGCCGGTCCCGGCACCGGTAAAACCCAGCTACTGAGTATGCGGGTGGCTAACATTATTAAACAAACGGATATAAGCCCTAGTAATATTTTGTGTTTAACTTTTACAGATAACGCCGCCCGCAATATGCGTGAACGGCTAGAGGGTATTATTGGCCAAGCCGCTTATCACATTAATATTCACACTTTTCATAGCTTTGGCAGCGACATAATAAGCCAGTATCCGGATTATTTTACTAAGCGGCAATTGATTCAGCAAATAGATGAGCTAGGACAATATGAACTGCTAAAAAATATATTTGAAGATTTACCGCACGGTAACCCGCTTAGCGTTAAGGTTGGCGATGACTTTGTAATGTTAAACGACACCTTGACGGTAATTAGCTGGCTAAAACAAAACGCCTTATTGCCGGCTGAGCTGCATATTATTATTGAAGCCAACAGGGCTTATATGTCACTTTTAACTTATGAACTGAGCCAAGCATTTGCGGCAACTCCCGCGCCCAAATATCTACCAAAATATAAAAAACTACTTAAAACGATGCAATCAAAATTAAGCGGGCAGCAATATTTTGGTTTTCCCGAATACGGCGCCGAATGTGCTGCAGAACTAGAAATAGCTATTAACCAGACCAGTAAAGCCCAACGTTATGCACCGCAAATCACTGCCTGGCGCAACCGGTGGTGCGAAAAAAATGCCGTGAGTGAACATGTATTTAAAGACGCCGGCAAAAACATTCGCAAAATGCACGCCACTGCTAACGTTTATCAAAAACTACTAGATGATATGTCTAGGCAAGGCCTGTTTGATTTTGACGATATGATTATTGAAGCTGTTCATGGCCTAGAAAATAATTTTGAGCTAAGGGCTAATTTACAAGAGCGCTACCAGTATGTATTAATTGATGAATTCCAAGATACCAGCAAGGCCCAACTGCGTATGATACAAGCCTTGGGTGATAATCCGGCAAATGTAGGCAGGCCAAATATTATGGCGGTGGGTGACGACGACCAAGCTATATACGCCTTTCAGGGCGCTGAGGTTTCTAACATGATTCAGTTTGTAAAAGACTACCCAAAGGTCAAATTAATTTCTTTAAGTGAAAATTACCGTTCATCGGGGGACATATTAAAAGCCAGCTCCGTGGTAGCCAGCCAAATTACCGATAGACTGCAAACTATTGTGCCCGCCACTCGCAAAAAACTATCACCTAAAGCAACTTACAGCACATATAAAACTGAACAAATTGTTTTACCCAGCGAACTGGCACAGTACAGCTGGATTGCCGAGCAAATAGGTGGCTACGTTAAAGCTGGCACTCAGCCAGAAGATATTGCCGTAATTGCGCCTCAACACCGATATTTAGAAAGGCTGGTGCCGTATCTGGGGCAACTGAAGTTGCCAATTGCTTATGAGCGCAGGGAAAATATATTAGACGCACCAATAATTGTGCAGCTGCTTAAAATGGCTGAGCTAGTGGTAGCCATTTCCGATAATCGCCAGGCTGATGTGGACGCTTTATTTAGTGAAGTGCTAGGTTTTGATTTTTGGAAAATAAAGCCTGAGGATTTATTAAATATTAGTCTATTGAGTTACAACAAGCATAAGCACTGGTTAGCCATTTTAAGTAAACATAAAAATCGCCAGCTAAAAGATATTGCCGGCTGGTTTACGGCTTTAGCCAAGCGTAGTACCACCGAGCCGCTGGAGTATGTTTTAGATCAGTTTATGGGCGTTAGCCCGGTTGATCCCGACGGTGAATATTTTGAAAAATCAAAACAAAAAAAGACTTTTGTTTCACCAATGCGCAATTTCTATTTCAGTCAGTCTCGCTACAACCGGTCAACCGATGAGTATTTGTCCCTGCTTGGCCAGCTTTCAACCTTGCGCCAAAAGTTGCGCCAGTGGAAACCCAACCGGGCCCTTTATATAAGTGATTTAGTGAGCTTTGCCAATTTGCATAGGCAAGCCAATATTAAAATTATTGATACTAATCCCCACACTCAAACAACTAACGCCGTTCAGGTTATGACCGCTTATAAAGCCAAGGGGCTAGAGTTTGAAATCGTGTTTGTTATAAACGCCCAGGACGAGGTTTGGGGGCCAACGGCAAGGCATCGAAGTTTGCGTATTAGCTTGCCCAAAAACTTGCCAATTGCGCCGGCCAGTGATGGTGATAATGATAAATTAAGGCTTTTGTTCGTAGCTATGACCCGCGCTAAACATAGTTTAATTATTACCAGCTATTCGCACAGCTTAGAAAACAGGCTTTCGCCTGGGCTAAGTTTTATTGGCGGCAATTTAAAAGACAGCAGCCCTATTTACCCGGCCCTAAAGCCCCAATTCATTAACAAGCCAGATTCGGCTAAGGCAGCGGAAATTTTGGCCACAGACTGGTCTTATAGGTTTAAGCAGATAATTGCTGATAAGCCGGCCTTATTTGAGCCAATATTATCAAACTACAAGCTAAGCGTTACGCATTTAAATAACTTTACTGATACAACCAGTGACGGTCCTAATTTCTTTTTTATGCATAACTTACTTAGATTTCCTCAGGTATTAACGCCTTCTGCCGCTTACGGCGACGCTATTCACAAGAGCCTTCAGTGGTTACAGCTTAAGTTAAGGCAAGATGGTAAACTGCCGCCGCTTCAAGCGCTTCAAACATATTTTGAGGACATGCTATCACGCAAGCACTTAAGGCAAGTTGATTACAAAAAGCTCAACCAACGTGGCCGGGTGGCATTAAAGCTATATATACAAAAAAGAGGTAAATATTTTAATGCACAAGATTTATCCGAAAGGGGCTTTAACAACGAAGGTGTAGTTATTGGCGAAGCTCATTTGAGTGGAAAAATTGATAAAATGCATTTTACCAGCCCCGGCCAGGTACAAGTAGTAGATTTTAAAACCGGTAAACCAGCAAATAGTTGGCAGGGGCGCGACGAAATTGAAAAAGTAAAACTACATAAATATAAGCAGCAGCTGCTCTTTTATAAACTGCTCGTAGAAAATTCAGCCAGCTACGCTAAAAGATTAACGGTAGATAGTGTTGGTCTAGAGTTTGTTGAAGTCAACGATCAAAATAAACTGGTTGACGTCCTAGAATATCAAATATCAAGCCAGGAACTGAATCGTTTTACAGTGCTAATAAATAAAGTATGGCAACATATATTAAAACTAGAGATGCCGGATGTTAGTAAATATCCAAAAAATCTTAAAGGCATTCAGGCTTTTGAGGCTGACCTGATTGAAGAGAAAATTTAGCTGTTTATTTTTTAGTTTTCTTGTTGCCGGCTGCAAATAGTAAAACGTAAAGATTAGAACCAATAATAGCACCAATAATTGGCCCAAATACATAGGACCAGTTCCATGATTGAATACCTAGGGCCACGGCTGGGTTTAATACGGCGTTAGAGGCTAGGGAAGCTACCATAATCCCGACCGCAAAGCTGGCGCCGGTGATTGCCGCCTTTTGCACAACCGTAAAATCCTGCATTATTGCCGCTACTGCGCCGAATAAAAAGATAGCCGCACCAAGCGCTTCGGCAACTAATACACGAAGGTGAAAATCATTCGAGGCTATATTTTGGATTTTGCGGTTAAGCAAGTAATCTAACAAGGCTAAGGCGGCTACGGCCCCTAATATCTGCGCCGAAATATAAAGCATGGTTTTAAGGATATCGAACTTACGCATAACCCACATGCTAATTGTTACAGCCGGGTTAACATGTGCACCCGATAGGTTGCCAATTACCAGTGTCAAAACAGCAATGGTAAGACCAATGGCTATAGCGCTAGTAAACGGGGTAATAAATGGCAATGCTGCTCTAACAGCCATTGAGTAGACTACCAAAGTTAAAATAAAAACCCCTAAGAACTCTGCCCCATAAGCAACAACGTTTTTACGTGCGAACATCTAAAGCCTCCAGTTATTTATGCCATAAGCATAATACATTCTGGGTGTTTCACAAATCAGTTATGCACAAGTTTTAGGCCGCGTCGGAATAGGCAGGAAAGTCTGTAGCTAACAAATCATCACTGACTATAATTAAATCGTCTATAAAACCAATAAGTAACTTAGAGCGTTCCTCTTCTACACCACCGGCTACATGTGATATATCGCGGGCAATAGATACCGTGGCAGCAAAGGCGTGCTCGCCGGTAGTTTCTATAAACTCGTTCTTAGCAAAACCTTGGCCTTCTTCGTTGATTAAATAAAGGCC
>CAYYAF010000006.1:0-13876 GCA_964469975.1 uncultured Candidatus Saccharibacteria bacterium | reverse complement strand
CTATAAACTCGTTCTTAGCAAAACCTTGGCCTTCTTCGTTGATTAAATAAAGGCCTTTACCGTAGTGCCCATGAACCTTGTCAGGTTGCGTAGCCAGTTTAGAAAAGTTGTGCGGCACTTTCTGGCTCAAGAAATCCTCGTGCCATGTATTACTCCAGCTGCCATAAAAGCCAGCTTCTAGTTTACGTTTTTTATTAGCCTGGACCTCATCAAACTGATATTCTTTGTCGCTATTAATTTCTATGATAGCAGCAGTGGTAGGCAATAAAATTTCTCGTGGTGGCGGCGTGGCAACTGAAGTTTCCACTAGAGTGCTAGCCCCACAATTCTCATGGCCGGCATCCTCATAGGCAAACCCATCTGGTGTTCTTAATCCCGCCAATAAATCGTGTGAAATTTCATAAGCCTGTTGAAAGTTTTTTGCGTCACGTATAAATGCTGCGTCGGCGGCTACGGCCGCCTTAGCAAGCGCCAAGCCCAGTCCGCCCGGCCATTGATAAACTATTCTGTTTCTAAGTTGCTGCGGATTAGTTGTTCCATCTGCCAGACTAATGGTTCTGCGCTCGTCAATGCAGTCTGCAGTGCTGGTGATAGTAAGTGATTTTTTAAATAAAGCCAGTCTCTCACCAAATTGAGCAAGTTCTTCACCTGTTTGAAGCGGGGAAGCAACTCTACCTTCTTCATTTTTACCAATTTGCAATTTGGCAACAAAATTAGCAGTTTTTTCTGGCATCATAGCTTCCATAGGATAATAACCTGGCTGTCCTTCCATTTATAAAGTATGTCCTTTTTTTAAAACAGCTTATATAGTACACCTTTACGGATAAGAATCAAGAGGTGAATTAAGTTATTTCCGTGAGAAAAATCACAGCTGCGTCTCCAGCCTCATGATAATATAAACTTCCCGAAAGGAGTCAAAATGGCTGCAAAGGAATTCGGCATTCCAACCTTCGAGTTATCAGAAGAAGCTCAGCATGACGCTGACATTTTGCATGCCTTAGCTGTACCAGTTGAAGTCCGGTGGAGTCATTTGGGCGAGGCTAATACACAAATGGCCCGGGAGCTCCTGGTACTTAGGTCGCAATTGGAAGCGCAGGGTGTACCAGCGGCTGACAGGGAAATGGCCTTAATTACATTTGTTAACGAAGTACACCATATAAAGAAACTAAGAGAAGCTCGGGCAAATGATGCCCCGAGTGAAGTATTAGAAATTGATACAGTAGAACCCGCTACAGTAGTTGATTTGGCCGCCGATAAAGAAAAGAAGCGTAGGCTTAAGCCAAGGCGTTTATGGAGACTGGGTGCAGCTGCAATGACTCTGGGCTTAATTAAGTCTATAAAAGACGACTACTCAGACACACTTTAGCCTTGGCGGCGGTTGCGGCGGCGTAGTCCGGCTACTTGCAGGCGCACCGCTTGGCGGTCAATTAAGCTCTGGGCATGCTCAAGTGAAACTTGGTCTTTAGCTTCCGTTTTCATCTTTTTAGCTAGTTCAAAAGCGTTCTGGGCTTCTTGTTCGTTAATTTCATCAGCGTTATCGGCTTCATCCACTAACAATCTTAAATTATTGTCCGAAACCTCAATAGCGCCACCGCTAATAGCATAGTGATCCATCATGTCATCGCGGTCACCGGCTTTGTGGCGAATACTAACTACGCCATGCGTGGCTACACTAACCAGAGGCATGTGGCCTGGCATTACACCAATCTGACCGTCCATAGTTGGCAGCAGCACTTCATAGACGTCCTCATCGAATTTGGTGCCATCTAATGTAACAAGCTGCAATCTAATCATGGTGTCGGAGGTTTTTTACACGCTCAATCAAATTTTCATCGCTTTCAAAAGCCGCAATAATAATCTCTTTTATGCCGCGAGCTAAGTCATCTGACGACTCATCCAAATAATCCATACCTACAATGCCAGACAGAAGTTCTGGCGCAGTACGTGCGGCTACATATTCTGCCACAAACGCTCTACGTTCACTGGGATAATTTTTAAATCTTTGTAGCTGTGCTTGGTCTACATCTGGAGTAAATCCAGGAGCTAAACTTGTTTCAGTTTGAGCCATAATATTACCTCTTTTGCTTTCTAAGCTTTAACTTCGCTTATATCGCCCTTCATATAAAAGGCGTTCTCTGGTTTATCGTCATGTTTGCCGTCTAGAATCTCGCGGAAACCAGCAATTGTATCGCTTAGCGGTACATATTTGCCGGGGGTGCTAAGAAAAACTTCGGCCACATAGAATGGTTGGGTTAAAAAGCGCTGAATCCGGCGGGCCCGGTTAACAGTTAGCTTATCTTCGTCGCTAAGTTCTTCCATACCCAGGATGGCTATAATGTCTTGTAAATCCTTGTAGCGCTGAAGCACACGCTGAACTTCACGAGCTACGCCGTAGTGTTCTTCACCAACAACTTCTGGGTCCAAGATGGTTGAGCTACTGTCTAGCGGATCAATTGCCGGATAAAGGCCAAGTTCAGTTAAAGCTCGGCTTAGTGTAATAGTTGAATCTAGGTGAGCAAAGGTTGTGGCCGGGGCTGGGTCGGTAAGGTCATCAGCCGGTACGTAAACTGCTTGTACGGATGTGATTGAGCCTTTACGGGTACTGGTAATGCGTTCTTGCAAGGCACCCATTTCTTGGGCTAAGTTTGGTTGGTAGCCTACAGCGGAAGGCAAGCGGCCTAGTAGGGCCGATACTTCCGAGCCAGCCTGGGTAAAACGAAAGATATTATCAATGAAAAGTAGCACATCGTTGCCTTTATCGCGAAAGCCTTCGGCAATGGTTAGGCCGGAGAGGCCCACGCGTAAACGTGCACCTGGCGGTTCGTTCATTTGGCCAAAAACCAGTGAAGTTTTATCAAGCACCTTAGATTCGGCCATTTCGTGATATAAATCGTTGCCTTCGCGGGTACGCTCGCCCACGCCGGCAAACACCGAGTAGCCTTTATGGAATTTAGCAATATTGTTTATTAGCTCTGTAATGAGTACGGTTTTACCCACGCCGGCGCCACCAAATAAACCAACCTTACCACCGCGGGTAATAGGGCAAATAAGATCAATAACTTTAATTCCGGTTTCTAGTATTTCCACTTTGCCTGATTGGTCAATTAATGGTGGTGGTAATTTATGTATAGGTGATTTTTCACTAAATTTATCTGGTTTGCTATCTATTGGCTGGCCAATAACGTTAAACATTCGGCCAAGGGTCTCCTCGCCAATTGGCACACTAATTGCACTACCAGTATTTACCACATCGGCTCCGCGTTCTAGTCCGTCTGTACTGCCAAGCGCCACGGCCCGCACGCTGGATTCACTTAAATGCTGGGCAACCTCAAGTACAAGTTTGTGTTCGCCGTTTTGGACCTCAAGAGCATTATAAATAGCTGGCAAGTAACCTGTAGGGAATTCAATATCTACCACCACACCCACAATTTGGCTTATTTTCCCGTTTTTAGTAGTTTCTTTAGTTGCTTGCGCCATTATTTACTCCTTTTCCAAATATAGGTTTAATCCCCAGACATTGCTCTGCAACCATGCTGCCAATCCTTTGATCCCTGTAACTTGCCATCATATCTTTTGGCTCCAGTCTTATTTTTAATGATGCTTCCTCTATAGCCTGATCAGCAATATGTTGTTGAATATCCTCCCGTGCGTTAGTCATTGCTTCTTCAAAAGTTAACTTTTCACCTAGTAACCAAAACTCATCATTATCTATGATGGTATATACGGGGCCGTGGTTTCTATAATAATCAACCTCGCCATCGGCCAAACTTAGTAAATCTGTTCTAGTTTGACCGGTTAGAGGATAGCCAAGCCTAGCTTCTGCACAACCAACTAGATACTCGCCATCAACTTGGCTTAAATTGGTTTCGCGGATAGCATCCCATAGTGCATCTGCTGGTTGGTACCCGCCGACGTATTCTGCGGTCATTGTATAGCCTCTGAATCTCTTGGGCTAACAAGTTGTCTTAATGTGCCGTAAAACTCATCATCGGTCATGCGTTCGTCCACGACTGGTTGGGTCTCCACTTCCACCTCAACATCAAGGGCTGAAAAGCCCATTATATCTTCTAAGAACTCAACTACTTTTTCACGGCGTGGAGCCCCTAAGAGAGGTTCTCCCCCCATAAGTTTACATAACCTTACATAGGCCTCGTTAGGACTTATATCACCCTGGACAGACGCTTGTTGAACTTCAAAGCTTTTCATTTTATTGCCTCCGCGCCACCTGTAATTTCTGCCAGTTCCTGTGTAATGGCGGCTTGGCGAGCTGTGTTAAAGGCAAGGGTAAGGTCATCAATTAAATCATTAGCGTTATCCGTAGCATTTTTCATAGCTAGCATACGCATTGAATGCTCGCTGGCTAAGCTTTCTAGCATGGCTTGCCATAGCTGAACTTCCAAAAGACGAATTGTTACGTTATCTAGTACTGCTTCTATACTTGGTTCAAAGGTCATGTTCTGTAGATTTTCTTGGTTTTCTAAGTCATCAACATGCGCAGGCAACAACGACAGCTGAGTAGCGATTTGAGAAATATTAGATTTAAACTCGGTGTATATAAGTTGAACGTCATCTACCTTTTTATCACGATAAAGATCCACTATCGTGTTTAATAGCGGTCTAAGATCATTGGCAGTGGGCTGATCGCCAAAAGCAGGGTAGGCAGCAATCATTTCTACGCCATTTAGGCGGCGAGCAAAATTAGACGCTTTATTACCTATAGCTATGATCTGTGAATTTACTTTGGCTTGGAGGTCGGACTGAAGACTGTGCGTAAGTAAACGTAAGGTATTGGCGTTATAAGCACCGGCTAAACCTCTGTTGCTGCTAATTACTACATAAACTTTAGTTCTAACCGGCCGTTTAGCAAACAACGGATGTTCGGCGGCTTCATTGGTTTTACTGAGCCTTGCCAGTAACTTGTAGGCAGCCTCACGGTAAGCCCGGCCTTGTTTGGCGTGTTCTTGAGCCCGGCGCATTTTACTGGCGGCAACCAGCTCCATGGCCTTAGTAATCTGTCTTGTGTTCCTGACAGACCCAATCCTGCGCTTAAGAGTAATCGTATTAGCCATGTATTATTTATTCTCCGCTGGTTGAGCTTGGTTAATGGGTTTGTAGCTGACGGCAATTTTGTTAGCCATATCAGTTATCATTTTTTTGGTGGCATCGTCTGGTTCATCACCAGTATTAATTTTCTCAACTAGCTTAGGCTGATCGTGCTTGAGTTCGCGCAACAAGCTGTCTTCGGCTGATTTAATTTTATCTAGCGGCACAGCGTCAAAACAACCCTCAGTTGCGGCTAGCAGCATGGCATACATTTGCCACACTGCGTAAGGGCTAAATTGATGCTGCTTAAGAAGCTCGGTTAAACGCTGGCCACGTTCAATTCGATGGCGAGTTTCGGCATCAAGATCGGTTGAAAACTGACTAAAAGCGGCTAGCTCACGGAACTGAGCCAAATTTACACGTAAACCCTTAGCTACACTTTTAACGGCTTTGGTTTGAGCATCACCACCGACACGTGAAACCGATAGTCCAACAGATATAGCCGGGCGGATACCTTGATAGAATAGGTTAGTTTCCAGGAAGATTTGGCCATCGGTAATACTGATCACGTTGGTTGGAATATAGGCGCTAATATCACCGGCTTGGGTTTCTATAATTGGCAGAGCGGTTAAACTGCCAGCGCCTTTTTCATCACTTAGCTTGGCGGCGCGCTCAAGCAAACGAGAATGCAGATAGAAAACATCACCAGGATAAGCCTCACGTCCGGGTGGGCGGCGCAGCAGCAATGACATTTGCCTATAAGCTACGGCGTGTTTACTTAAGTCATCGTAAATAATAAGCGCGTGCTGTTTGTTATCGCGAAAATATTCGCCCATGGCACAGCCAGTGTAGGGTGCTAGGTACTGCATACTAGCAGGGTCAGATGCGCTGGTTACAACCACTATTGATTGCTCCATTACGCCTTCGCGCTTAAGGCGCTCAACTAATCGGGAGACTTTACTTAATTTTTGTCCTATGGCTACGTAAATATTTATAACTCCAGTATTTTGACGATGCTGGTTAAGCATGGTGTCTACTGTCACAGCTGTTTTCCCAGTTTGGCGGTCACCAATAATCAGTTCACGCTGGCCGCGACCGATAGGTACCATAGCGTCAATTGCCGTAATACCGGTCATTAGCGGTTCGTGTACATGTTTACGCTCCAGTACACCGGGCGCTATTCGTTCAACCAGACTGGTTAGTTTGGTCTTGACCGGGCCTTTGCCGTCTAATGGTTGACCCAGGGGATTAACAACTCTACCTATCAACTCTGGACCGACTGGAACCTCGAGTACCTTACCGGTTAGTTTGGCTGTGGCCCCAGCTTTAATAAGCGTATCTTCACCAAGTAAAACGGCACCAATTTCATCTTCGCCCAAGTTAAAGGCAAAAGCCGTAATGGCCTCGCCGTCGATGGCTTCAATTTCTATCATTTCGTTATAGCCACACTGGGTTAAGCCGTATATCCAGGCCACACCATCACCCACACGGGTTACTACGCCAACGTGCTCAATCTCTGGCCGCGATTTAAGTTGGGCAATGGCGTTACGGATTTCCTGTGATAATTCTTTTATGGAAGCATTTTCTGTTGCCATATTTTTAAGCCCCATCACCGAACGTAGTTAGTCGTTTAAAAGTATTTACTTTGGCCCGCACGGTAAGGTCAAGTTGTTCATTGGGCAAGTCAAGCTTTACACCACCCATAACCCGGCCATCTATAGCTTCATCAATCTCAAAGGATTTAGCTTTTGGATACTCTTGTTTAAGCATAGCTTTTATATCATTAATATCGGCCTGGCTAAGCTCATTTGCACTGGTGGCAGTGATTTCTATTACACCGTGCGCCGCCCGGTAAGCCAGAATATCCCGCATAAGTGACTGCAGTTCATAAGTTTGGCCTGTTCCTAGTAGATAGGCCGCTACTTGCTTAGCCAACTTTTTATAATCTGTAGTTTCTAGAGTTTTTTTGCCAATAACTTCTGCTAAGTGGTGACGCGTTTTTTTCATTTTTTAGCCCGTTCTTTCAGAATTTTATCAATAATATCGGCGTCTTTTTTAGGGTCAATTTTTTCACCCACAATAGCTTCGGTGGCTTCAGAAACAAGGTTAACAATGTCTTTTTCTAGAGCTCGCTTAGCGCGTTCAGATTCTTCATGAATCTTAATTTCAGCGTCAGCCAAAATACTGTCGGCTTTGCGATGAGCCGTTTTTTCGGCTTCTCGAACCAATTCACGGGCTTCTTTGTTACCAGTTGCAATAATGTGGTCAGCTTCTTCGCGCGCCTTGCTCATGGTTTCAGCTAACTTGGTATCAAATTTAGTTTGTTCTTTGGCCAATGTTTCGCCCATTTTGACACCGTCATCAATAACTTTACGCCTATCTTGGAGTAACTTAATTATTGGCGCAAAGGCATACTTTTTAAGCAGCATAAATACCAGCACGAAAGTCAGAAGCTGAATAATAAAAGCGCTCAGGCTAATGCCAAGCGCACCAATTCCGGACGAACTTTCGGCGGCAAATAACAGATGTGTCATTCTTTCCTTTCTGATTACTATTTAATAATGAACACTGATGCAAAGACTAGTAGCGCCATAAGCTCCACAATAGCCACAAACACTAGAATTTGACCCAAGAACTTGGATGCTTCTGGATTGCGGCCTACGGCATTCATGAAGGCGTTACCAATTAGACCAACACCAATAGCTGGCCCAATCATGCCAAGACCAAGCATTAGACCTTTACCAAGTACGTCTAAACTGCCTGTAACTTCTGCAAAATACTGCATGTTAATACTCCTTACTTTTATTTATCATTATGCTTTACCTCCGGAGGCTAATGTTGATTCGGTTGCCTCTAGGTTACTATCTTCAGCTTTATGTTCCTCGCCATGCTTAACGGCTAGTGACAAATAAGTGATAGATAGCATAACAAAAATGTAGGCCTGTAATAAGCAAACACCTAGCTCCAGAACCAAAAACGGCAAAGCTGTTAGCGGTGCAGCAAATTTACCCAGGTAAGAGAAGACGGCAATAATAATTTCACCTATGGCAATGTTTAAGAAAAGTCGAAGCGCCAAGCTAAAAACGCGAATTAATTCGTTTAATATCTCATAAACTCCGGCCAAATAAGTTAGGGGGTTTATTAGATTGCCAGAAAAATAATGCCTAAGATGCCTTAGGAAACCTGACTCTTTAATAGCGTAGTACTGAATCATAACCATAGATATGGCAGCAACGGCTAAAGTTCCGTTTAGATCGGCGGTAAAGGCCCTAAACACCGGCGTGTTGTTATAGGTTAAAGCTTCGCCCACACCCGGCAGTAAGCCGAGCAAATTAGCAAAGGCAATAAAAAAGAAAACCGTCACAAAGAACGGGGCATACTTAACAGCCATTTCACGGTCACCCATACTGTTTTCTATTGTGCCGACTACAAATTCTGTACCAACTTCTACAATCTGAGTAAAGCCGCCTTTAGGCCGCATTGTAATTCGGCGTGCAATAAAAATAAACAAAAATAGTAGAAAAAGAGAGCAGAGCCAGGCATAAACCATAGAGTTGGTAATAGTCCAGCCATTGATGGTAAATAGTCCGCCAGGTGCAATATGCACCACTGGCTCAGATTCAGCTAACTTAAAAAACAGACTATTTAGCATTTCCACCCTTGTTAATTTGTTGAGATTGGTTGGTTTTTACGCCACGAATGGTTTTAATTACTACCCCACACGACATAAAAACGCCTAAGAAAAGCAGTCCCAAAGTCCAAGACGGTGAACTATTAAAATGATTATCAAGCCCTACCCCTATAAAGACTGGCACAATAATTGTAATGGCTAATTGCCAACTCATATTTAGAGCGGCATTCAAGAACTGTTGTTTTGCGTAGGCAATTTGAGCAAAACGCTCCGCACTAGTCTCAGTACGAGGGCCTTGCACCTTCTTACTACCGGCTCTTCCACTCATCTTTAAAAAGTATATCAATTATTAACAGATTAGCGCAACTGTTTTATTAAGGATTAGCACCAACTGATATTTTTAATCTTTTCCAAAAAGTTAACTGCTCAGAACCTGCGCAGCTGGACGGATCTTGGCCCTCATCATATTGATGGGCTGTATGCGGAATAGCTTTGTAGCGGCCTTCAACCATGGAACTGCTATCTTTGCCATAATTTATTAACAACGCATCATCGTCACCAACGAGTTTATTGGCTATGGAATCAACCGGCTCGCCATTTAAAATAAAGCTTAATTTATTACCGTCCGCTCCATTCACATATGTTCCGCGCCCAGTTACCAGCACCGTGTCACCAAGAGTATAGCCGAGGTTTGAAAAGAACTGGCTCCAAGTCACACCGTGGGCATGTACATGAATAACATCATTAATTCTATTATGCATATGAGTCCTGTCGAGTGGATCATCCGTATTGTGAGCATGGCAAGATTCAACTTCCTCGTAAAACGCTGGGCCTTTAAACTCATCACGAGCACCGTTTACGTACAGTGCAAAATTAGCATGATAGTGCACAGTATCGGGTTTATAAATTGCAAACCTAGCACCGGTAGCAATAATTGCTCCAAGCAGTAAACCGGCAATAATTAAAAGAGCAATTTTTAACTGTTTTGGATAGGTCTTCTTCACTGTCCCAAGTATAGCAAACATGCTAGAATTTTACTGATGATAACAGTTTATTCCACAACTTGGTGCGCTTTTTGCCATGCGGCTAAACAGTATTTTGATCACTTGGGCGTGAAATACACCGATAAGGACGTAGAAAAAGACATGATGGCGGCCAACGAAGCCGTTGGCAAATCCGGCCAAATGGGCGTACCGGTTATTGATATAGATGGAATGATTATTGTTGGTTTTGACCGTCCGCGCATTGATGCCTTGCTACGTGAAAAAAAGCTTATATAGCGGTGTTATAAATTTTACAAACACTATATATATTATATAATACAGGTATGCCGGCAGGAGAATTAACACCTTATGAACGTAGGCACCAGGCTGAAGTTAGAAAGCAAATTGCCAGTTTTAAGCAGTTTGAGGCCTCTGAACTTGCGAATCATTTTGAGTTTGAAGATATCGAAAAAGTGGATGAGTATCAAAGAGGTAGCGATCCAAGTGAACTAGTAAGTAGGCCCGTCCCTAGTGAGTTTACTGATAAATATGGAGAGTCTGCTTTCGTACTACAAAATAACACAACAACTTATGACGATGAGACAGAAGATCTTTTAGTCACCGACAGCGTAATGCAAAGCCTAATGGACGTAAAAAGGCGGGATCGCACTAACATTAATGTTACTGCAGCAATTAGAGCCCGCCGCTCGGTACTAATTTCTCTCTGGTCAAAACACTCTTAAATATAATGATTGATATACTTAATTTGTGAGTTTAGAGGACTATAAGACCAAAGAGTCGGTGGTGGTGGTTTATACCGGAGATGGCAAGGGCAAAACTAGTGCCTCACTAGGACTCTTAACTAGAGCATTAGGCAACCGTTGGCAGGTAGCTTTTATTCAGTTTATTAAGCATTGGGGCACGGGCGAACATGTTTTTTTGCGTGATATTGAGCCTATTTTTAAAGATCAACTTTATTTTTATAAGGGCGGCAAGGGTTTTTATAAAGCTGGTGATTTAAGCCCGCAACACGTAAGTGAAGCGCAGCACAAACAAGCCGCTAGAGATACATATAATGAAGCCTTAAAAGCGGTGAGTAGCGGTAAGTTTGACTTAGTTATTTGCGATGAGATTAACAATGCAGTTCATGACGGGTTAATTACAAAAAATCAGTTGCAAACACTACTCAAAAAACGAAACCCTAAGACATCTCTTTGTTTAACTGGCCGTAACTTTCCCAAAGAACTTTTGCCGCTGGTTGATATCGCAACAGACATGACTAAAGTAAAGCATCATTTCGACGACAAATTCTTAGCAAACCGTGGCATAGATTTTTAATTTTTGCCATAATATTGTATAATTAGCTCATGGATTCACCTGAATTTGCTTCAATTCCAGAGAGCAGCAAGACTCCAGCTGAACTAATTGTTGATTTTGTAGAAAAACATGCTGTTAAGGACTCCACTGAAATTAAAGATGTGTACGGCTACAACAGAGAAGGAAAAATAGCTGTCGGCCACATGCCCTTATTGCCGGTAGACGAAGTTGAACTTCAAAAGATATTTATGTTTGGTGTTGAGGGGGAAGCGCCACCGCTTGATACTGATTATTTTGAGTACAGTATTATTTATAAATTTAGGGGTGAAAAAATCGCCAGCTTAGTAATAATTAAAGAAGTTATGGGAAGTGTACTGGAACTAAATGTAACTTTGGGGGATGAAGTATTAATTGCACCTCCCGGTGTAGCAGAAGATTTTTCTAAGTTAGCTATAGATGCTTTACAAAACACCGTCGGCAAACACGATTAGTACTCGTATATAGGTGTACAATAATTGGCAGTGAAACAGACGTTATTTTTAATGCTGGGTTATCCCGGGGCGGGTAAAACAACCACCGCCAAGGTAATTCAAAAACTTACGGGCTTCGAGATTTTGTCGTCGGACGAAGTTAGAGCCCAGCTATTCCCAAACTCGCAATTTACGAAGGCCGAACATGATGAGCTCTATAAAGTCATTAATGACAAAGCACAACAACTGCTGTCAGATGGCAAGAGCGTTATATATGACGCTAACTTAAACCGTTATGCTCACCGCCAAGAAAAATATGATTTTTGCGAAACTCACAGCGTTAAACCCGTTTTAATTTGGGTGCAAACAGATAAAGATATAGCTAAACAGCGCGCCGCTCATGAAAGCCGTGAACATTTATGGCCACCAAACGAAACCCCAGAAGCCATGTTTGATAGAATCGCCAATATTTTAGAGCCACCCCGCCCGGATGAACCTCACATTAAAATTGACGGTACAAAAGTAAGTGACGATTATGTGCAGTCCCAGCTCAGTGCAGCTGGCATAATATGAGTAAAATTAGAAGATACAGTAATAAGACAGCTCCCATTTGGCTACTAATTATTACTTTGGTAGTTCTTGTGGGCCAGAAATATGGTTGGTTTAACAGTGCAAAACAAACTGCCCAGGTAAACCAGCCTGGGCTTTACAAAGTTGTACGGTTTGATGATGGCGATACTATTGCCGTAGATATGAACGGTACAACCGAAACAATTCGTTTTATTGGTGTTGATACACCAGAAACTCATGATCCACGCAAAGCCGTGCAGTGTTATGGAGTTGCCGCTGCTAATTTTACTAAGCAGTTGATTGGAAATAGTAGTGTGCGGCTAGAGAGTGATCCCCTGAGTACCAATCGTGACCGCTACAACAGATTACTTCGTTATGTATTTTTGCCAGACAGTACACTCGTAAACGCTGAGATTATTAAACAAGGTTACGGATTTGCTTATTTAAGCTTTCCGTTTACAAAGTCAGAGGAGTTTAGGCAATACCAAACTAACGCACGAGAGCAGAATAAGGGGCTTTGGAGTAGTTGCACACCTCAGCCAAACCAGTACGGTGGTTACACTAGCAACGATGCCCAATAGGGCTATCTGAGTTGTTTGTAATCTTTTTTGAAGTGGCGTAGCAGGGCAAGAATCGGCCAACATACTAATGAATAAACTATGAAAAAAGCGGTCATCGTCCAACCGGCTATGCCGCCCGGTAAGGTCTGCCAAAAACCCAGTTTTTGTGAACCAGCTTGGCTAAGTGTACCTAGTTGTTTATGATAATGCCGCATAGTGAACGATTTCTTAAAATAATTCCAGAATTTAGGCCAATACAGATAGCTAACTCCATTGGTTTTAATAAGTAGCTCATTATCTTGAATAATTTTACCGCCATGACCAACCAAAACCAGCGATAGATCTTGATCCTCGTGAACTTTACTGCCATCCGGAGCCGTATACTGTCTGATTCTCAACCACGCCGTGCGACGAATAGCCATATTGGCTCCCCACATTGTCACTACTCTGTGTAAAGAGTGAACTGTCCATAGATACAACCTTGACCAAAACGTTGAATACCAATTAAGGCCCAACAGAACTCTGGTTTGGCCTAGGCCTGCTAAGCCGTCGACCGTGGAATCACTAAAATCTTCAAGTACTCGTTCCACCCAAGTAGGCATTAAGATGCTGTCGGCATCAATTCTACCTATAATGTCGCCTTTGGCGGCATTAAAGCCTCGATTTCGTGAAACAGTTCTGCCTTGAACCGGCTCATGCAAAATTTTTACCAAGGGGTAACTTTTAGCAATTTCTATTGTTTTATCGGTACAGTTGTTATCTACTACAATAATTTCTAATGGTTTTATGGTTTGAGCCATGATTGCATCTAGGCATATTTTTATATAGTTTTCCTCGTTATAAACTGGTATAACTATGCTAAGCGTTAGCTCATTTTTCATAACTTAAGTTATAGCAGGTTATAAAGCCGGTGGGAAAGAATATTACAGCCGCTCAGAAGTTAAAGAAAACAGCGCATAGGCTATATGCCTATTTGCTTAGGTTTCTGCCTAAACGCCGATTTTGGCGAGTTTTAGTGCTTGGCTTGCTAACATTTCTAATAGTTACTGTTGGTAGTATGTATGGAATTGCTAGATGGTACATTGCCAAGCATTCCAATGAGCCGCTCGAGCTGGGTGCCACTTTTATACCCGATTACGCCAAAGGCTTAGGGCTTGATCCTAAAGCTACCATGCAGGCCATGATTTCCGATTTAGGTATTAAACACTTTAGACTAGTGAGTTACTGGGAAGATGTTGAACCAAGCCACGGTAAATATGATTTTAGTCAGTTAGATTGGCAATTTGCTAAGGCCAACGCTGC
>CAYYAF010000005.1:0-19718 GCA_964469975.1 uncultured Candidatus Saccharibacteria bacterium | reverse complement strand
GCCACAATTAATAATGGTCCTGCCCAACTGCCACGACCAACCTCATCAACCCCAATAATCATAAGTTAATGATATCAGGTATATGCTAGAGAGCGCTAACTTTTGCGGTCTCAAGCTCTTGAGCAACCTTATCTCGCAAGGGTGTGTTCTGGCAGCCTGCTTGGTCACCACGTAACCCGAAATAGTTACCCTCAATTGGACCACCCAAATTAATACCACTATACTGATCCAATTTATCTATACTACGGGTTAAATACACACCCAGAGTAGCACAGTCACTATTAACATTTTTTAATATTATATTAAGTACGCTGTCTGGATAAGTCGCGTCCAGTTTGTACGTTACCTTGTCTGCATCTGCAAAAGTATATTTAACACACCATTCTTTTACCACTAAGCTGCCCGAAACTGAGCTGGGAGAACTATTACACGTAACTTTTTTAGGAGTAGACGAAGTGTTT
The DNA here is from genome assembly GCA_964469975.1 of uncultured Candidatus Saccharibacteria bacterium. Lineage (GTDB taxonomy): Bacteria > Patescibacteriota > Saccharimonadia > Saccharimonadales > JANWIN01 > CAYYAF01. The sequence continues at coordinate 19,257 of CAYYAF010000005.1, read as the reverse complement.
GTGTCAGTATTTGACGGCGTGGTTTCTTCAGTAGGTGCCACGTAGTTGTCATTGTGCACAACAAAACTTTTGTTCGGAGTCTTACATACTTTTTCGGTACCAGTATCCACAGGATATCCAGCCTTTACGCATTCATCATAAGAATTAATTTGATTTTTGTGCCATACATACCAGCCTATACCTGCTACCGAAGCTAAAACAAGAACAACTACCAATATTATGGGTGCACTGAAGCCCTTTGAATTTAGTTTACGCATTAGGTTTCCTTATATTAATACTTAAGCGTAATTGTAGTACCGAGGTTGTACTTTGTAAATAATAAACTATTCTTCTTCGGATTTTTCTTTGTGGGCGGCTAGGGCTGCTTCAGCCTTAGCTTCTAGCTTGGCGTCCTGCTCGGCCTTTTTAGCCGCATCAGCCTCCGCTTGCTTAGCGGTTTCTTCTTTAAGCTTTTCCTCTTCAGCCTCGGCTTGTTCGTCGTGAATAGCGTTCACGGCTTCTTTATCAAATGAGGTTCCTGTTAGACGAGCACTTTTACCAGTGCGGGCGCGCATGTAAGTAAGGTAATTACGGCGGACTTTACTACGCTTAGTAACTTCAACTTTTAGAACTAATGGCGAGTGCAGTAAATAGGTTTTTTCAACGCCCACACCACTGGCAATACGGCGGACAGTGATATTTGCAGTATGACTATTTTTGCGAGTAGCTCTGATAACCAAGCCTTCAAAAATCTGAACACGCTCTTTGTTGCCTTCTTTAATTTTTTGGTGCACCTTAACAGTGTCGCCAGGCATTACATCAACAACTTGGCGCTTTTTATACTTATCCTCAATTTTCTGTACAACAGATTGCATAACCAAACAATTCTACCTTATAACACCTTATTTTGCAAGACTACTATATCTAGATCTAGCTCGTAAAGAAAGGCTGAAGCTCAATTGTTTCACTGCTAGCTATTGAGTCTGATTCGTATGCATCTGGCACATTCGAAGGGTCCGATGCTTGTTCTAGCAAAAACTTAGCTAGAAAAGTAAAATCATCACTCATTACAAAGTCGCCTTGCTCATCAAATCCCATATACTCTGCATCAATTACCACTACAGAACCTTTTGGTTCATTTAGCTTAGCAAATTTTGGCAGCTCGGATGGATCTACATTAAAAGTACTAAGTTCTAAATCGTCAAGGTCTTTGTCCCCATTCTGGCAAAGAGCTACTACAATTTCATAACCTTTAATTTTATGTCCGTCTAACGGACTGCCTTTGCCATATCCGTATGCGGTTAGACGTGCTTTAACTACTTCCATTCCAGCGTGATTTAACCTTGCCTGTGGGTTTGTTAATAAAATATCAAAGGTGCTAACAGATCCCCCATTTCTTTCACCACTAGAACAATAGGTAATTAGCGCCTCACCATAGGCTGCGCCAATTTTACCTCTTGATCTGAGCAAGTGTTTCTGCTCATTTTCTGCACTCATAACTGGTCTAATAGCTTCAGCCAGTTCAATTCTATTAATTTCTTCGACTTCTTCCAAAGCTTCACGTATTTTTGCACGATGTTCATCTATAGCCGGCATCCTGGCTTCTAGTATGCTACTTCTTCGTACTTCTATATGATGACGAATATCAAACAACTTCTCACTTAGCTCTTCTGGCTTCATAAACTTCTCCGTTTCTAAATATACTTTATAACATTACTTCATAGTTACAAATGTTGTTGTGAGAATGAAACACCTGTGGTGCACTAAACCGTTTACAATGTAATTATGGATTTTTCGCAAAAGGCTTTAGATGAACACAAAAAACTAAGGGGTAAAATTGAGATTGCCTTAAAAGATAAGTTAGATGGCCAAGATAAATTAAGCATTTACTACACTCCCGGCGTAGCGGCAGTTTCTAGCTATGTGGCAGAACATCCTATTGAAGCCCGTGATTACACCTGGATCAATAACAGTGTGGCTGTGGTAAGTGATGGTTCGGCCGTACTGGGTCTTGGCAACATTGGCCCGCTTGGTGCTTTGCCGGTTATGGAAGGTAAGGCCATGCTATTCAAGCATTTTGCCGATATTGACGCCGTGCCGATTGTACTAAACGTTCACACTGCCGATGAAATAGTAGCCGCCGTTAATGCTATTGCCCCAGGTTTTGGTGGCATAAATTTAGAAGATATCGCGGCGCCACTTTGCTTTGAAGTAGAAGACAGAATTAAGGAAGCTTTGGATATTCCTGTAATGCATGACGACCAGCACGGCACAGCTGTTGTAGTATTGGCTGGGCTAATAAATGCAGCCAAAGTCACGCATAGAAAATTATCCGATAGTAAAGTTGTAATTATGGGTGCCGGTGCAGCTGGCTCAGCGATCACTAAATTACTTCATCTATACGCTGAACCTTCTATTGTTATTGTAGACAGCCAAGGTATAGTTCATCACGAACGAGAGGATCTACACCATGAAAAAAGAAAACTGCTAAAACACACAACAAAAATAGAGGGCGAAACCCTAGAACATGCTATGGAAGGTGCCGATATTTTTATTGGTGTAAGTAAGGCTAATTTAGTAACGCCAGAAATGGTAAAGAGTATGGCCAAAAAGCCCATAATTTTTGCTATGGCCAACCCTAACCCCGAAATTTTACCAGATATTGCCAAAGTGGCTGGTGCTGCTGTAGTAGCTACTGGCCGCAGTGATTTCCCTAACCAGGTTAATAACGCCCTGGCCTTCCCTGGCATATTTCGTGGAGCGTTAGATAACCTTGTTTCGAAAATTACCGATCAGCACAAAATTGCAGCCGCAGAAGTTATTGCCAACTTAGTAAAAAATCCGAGCGCCGATAAAATTGTCCCCAGCGTTTTGGAAAAACAACTAGTTCCCGCTATAGCCGCAGTTATTAAATAGTTTGGTTTTTTGCAGCTCAACCAATTACTCTAAATACTTCTTCTAAGGTTGTTCGGCCGGCAATAATTTTTAAAATACCGTCCTGTAGCATAGTTGTCATACCACTTTTAATAGCAGCCTGCTCTATGTCTTGGGTAGAAATGTTTTTATTGCCAGTTTTAAGCAGTCCTTCAACTTCACCTAGCATAGTAAATTGTTCGCGTAATGCCAGTTGACCGCTATAGCCATATGGATTATTGGCCGAAACCCCGGCTTTATAAAGTTGAAGGCTGTCCAGATTTGGCCTCTCTGTGCCTTCAGGTAAAGTATCAATAATTTTTCTAAGATTTTCTATGGACGCGTTATCTGGTGCATAAGCTTGCTTTGTGTTGTCATCCAACCGCCTAACTAAGCGCTGGGCCATTACCAATCTTATAGCCGATACAAATAGCGGGTTTTCACCGATAATATTCATGAGTCGAGTCAGGGCCGCAGCGGCTGAACCGGCATGAAAAGTACTTAGCACTAAGTGACCGGTCAGTGAAGCTTGTAAGGCAGTCTTGGCTGTATCTAAATCTCGAATCTCGCCAAGCATAACTACGTCCGGATCAAGTCTTAGGACCGCTCGTAGCCTATCAGCAAAGTTGGTTTCATTATTATTTTTACTAGTTACTGAAATTTGAGTGATGCCATCAAATTGATATTCCACCGGATCTTCAATAGTGATTATCTTTCTTTCCTGGCTATTAAGTGAATTTAGGATTGAATATAGCGTTGTGGTCTTGCCTGAACCAGTTGGTCCAACCACTAACACTAGTCCTGATGGTTTATTGATAATATCTTGTACAATCAGTCGCTCTTTGTCAGAAAGTCCTAGCCTATCTAATGTAAACATTGACTTATCAAAGTTAAATAAACGCATAACTATGTCCATACCGTTGACAGCAGGCACGGTTTCAACCCTTAGGTTAACGTCTACCGCGGTGCCATCGGCCATTTTAACTTGTTGAGCAATGTGGCCCTGCTGAGCTTCATTAGATGATGTAGAGATGTTGCCAGCGCTAGCCACTGCCGAAATTAACATACGGCTTCTTTCATGGCTAAGTTGGGCTACTTCGTGTAGTACTCCGTCAATCCTAAGCCTTATTCGGACGTTGTCTTTCTGGTTTTCTACATGAATATCAGATGCCTTTAATCTATGGGCTTGCTGAACTAGATAGGCCAGCATATCGTCCGCCCGTACTTGATTTAAGGTCGTGGACACAGTTTTTACTAAATCTTCCGTATCTGCTGAGTTAATTTCTATGTTTTGGTAAACCACTTGTTTGGGTGGATCATATAACTTCATGTAATCGCGGTAGCCTGTATCTGAAATTAAACTAAAGCTAACCTGCTGGTCAGCAAAACGCTGACGCAAGTTTGCCATAGTTTGTTGAGCAGTTGTATTAGTAACCCCAAAAGATACATTATGCAAATCAGCAGTAATAGGAATAACCCGCAGTTGGTTGAGCTCTGCAGTGGTTAGTAAATCTTTAAAAAGCTGTTTATTGGATTCACTGGACGTATCAATATAAGGCAAGTTAAGCAGACTAGCACGCCTTGCAGTAGCTTGCTCCTCGTCTAACCTAGCGTCTTGACTCATGCGGTTAATTATAAATGCTCGTGCTTAAATGGCGAATGTTATTTTATACTTTATTCACATGCATCGAATAATACTGATAGCACACAATTTGCGCAGTAGTCATAATGTCGGTTCAATTCTTAGAACAGCTGACGGGTTGGGAGTTAATGAGGTATATCTAACAGGCTACTCTCCATATCCGCTAGTTAATAACGATAGTCGTATGCCCCATGTGGCCAAAAAGGTAGATGCTCAGATAGCTAAAACTGCGCTGGGAACTGAGCGCTCGGTTAAGGTAATTCAGTCAGATGATATCTATCCAATTATTAAATCTTTAAAGAAAAAAGGATATCTAATTTGCGCCTTGGAACAATCGTCGGAATCTATAAATATACCGGCCTTTAAAGCGCCGGATAGGATTGCTTTAATTGTCGGTCGCGAAGTCGAAGGCATAGAGTCAGAAGTTCTAAAGATTGTAGATAAAATTATACAAATACCTATGCTGGGTAAAAAGGAGTCTTTTAACGTTTCAGTGGCGGCCGCAATGGCACTTTATGCTTTGAGATATAACAACTAAACTGTTCTGGCCAGTTGCCTAAACTTAAGATATAATATATTGGTTATGGTTGCTTCGAGTGCAACTCACCAACACAAAAGACACGGCAAACACCAAAAACACACCAAACCTTTTTTGAAGGTTTATTGGCCGTATATGCCACTGGCTGTAATTCTTAGCATAGGCTTAGTTTTTAGTGTTTTATGGCAACCTAGAACCAAGCCTGGAGTACTATCTTATGCCACTAACATGAGTATTAGTGGTTTGTTAAGCGCCACAAATCAAGATCGTGCCGCCAATGGAAAATTAGCTTTAAAACTGAATTCAAAGTTAGATCAAGCCGCTCAAGCTAAGGCTAATGATATGGTGGCCCGTAACTATTGGTCGCATAACACTCCCGATGGCAATCCTCCTTGGGTATTCATAACTAAAGCAGGTTATTCGTATAAGGCGGCCGGTGAAAATTTAGCTTACGGTTTTGCCACCAGTAGTGATACCGTGGCCGGCTGGATGAATAGTCCTGAGCATAAAGCTAACATGCTAAATAGTACCTATAAGGACGTCGGTTTTGGTTTTGCTAATTCCAGTAATTATGTTGGCACGGGTCCAGAGACGGTCGTAGTGGCGATGTATGCTACCCCGCTTACGACAACCGTGACATCAAGTTCTACCAGTACAGGCACTACGCCAAAAACATCATATGCACCGCAAACAAAGGCAGCCAATGCCACCAAACCTACATCCACACCTGTTACTACCAGTACAGCCAAAAAGCCAGCTGCGGCTCCAGTTGCCACTGCTACACCTAGTTCAAATCCGGTTACCGACCCACCCACTCAAACTGTTTCACGCATAGCAATGCTGACTAACGGCAAGTTGCCATGGCTCGCTTCAGCTGCAACTTTTATGGCGGTTTTGTCACTTATTATGTTTGTTACTCGGCATTCTTTAGCTTTACATAGATGGATACGAAGAGGTGAACGCTACGTGCTGCATCATGCTGTATTTGACGTAACTATCATAAGCTTAATTGGGTTATGCGTGGTTGTAAGCAGTAGCGCAGGCTATATTCGTTAATTAAATTTCACGTTGGCTTCGCCGGCAACTTCTTTTAGCAGTTCTAGCGTGTCCTTAGAGCCATTAATGTTCATAGGCAGTTTTATGGCCTGCTGAGACTTACCATTGCCCATGACAAGCACAACCTCAGTGCCACCGCTATGCTCATCAATAATTTGTTTGATATTGATCAATTTTTGCCTATCTTCACTGTCCAATAAGCGGATATACAGACGCTGATCAGCTTTGGAATTACTTGCGGGAGTATTTTTTTTAGATATTTTTTTTGGCTTCAGATCTTGCCTAGTTAGTTCTTTAACGGTATTTACTATAACTTTCTGTTCAGCCGATCCGCCATTTTGAGCACGACGAGTGATTTTACCACTGACAATAATTATTTTGTCTTTCTTAACTAAATCAGCGTATTGTTCATGGGTTTTTGGGAAAAACAGTAGCTCAATATCACTATTTAAGTCCGCTAGTCGTACAAATGACATTTTTTGACCGTTTTTTGTAACAATCTCCCGGACCTCAGTTATAATACCGCCTATTTTGACAGTTGAACCTTCAATTAAACTGCTTAATGAACTAATAGATTTAGACGATGTGGTTAATAAATCCTTGTAGTCTTCGAGCGGTTGCTGCGATAGATAAAGTCCTAACAATTCTCTTTCCCATTGCAGTTGCTCAATTTGATCATGAACTGGACCCGTATCAGCCAAAGTAATTTTCGGTACATATAGATTTTCCTCAGTTTCGGCGGCTCCAAACAAGTCCGTTTGTCCGGTGTTAATTTGTTTTTGTTGGCGAGCCGAGTAATACATAATGTTATCTAAGTTATTTAGTAGCTTGCCTCGTTCACCAAAACTATCAAGAGCGCCAGCCTTAACTAGGCTTTCAATAGTTTTACGGTTTACTAACTTGCCGCTAATTCTTTGTAAAAAGTCCTCAAGGCTACTAAAATTGCCGCTTGCTTCCCGCGCTTTTAATATTTCTTCTACAGCCCCAGTGCCAACATTTTTTATCGCCGCTAAACCAAAACGTATTTTTTGGGCCTTGGGCACAACCGCAAATTCAATGAATGATTCGTTAACATCTGGGGGCAAAACTTCTATTGCCATATTTCTACATTCACTAATTTCTATAGCTAACCTATCTGTATTGTCATAGTCACTAGTCATTAAAGCAGCCATGAAAGCAGTTGGATAATGAGCTTTGAGATAAGCTGTTTGGTATGCAATCAGCCCATAACAAGCTGCATGTGCTTTGTTAAAACAGTAAGCCGCAAAATCTTCAAGCTGAGACCAAAATTTTTCCATTATCCTACGGTCAGCGGCTACTTTTTTAACAGCTCCATCAATAAAATCGTTTTTTAGCTTAGCTAGTACTTCGGGGTCTTTTTTACCAATTGCTTTACGTAGTGTATCGGCCTGCCCGCCCGAAAAGCCGCACATTTCTTTAGAAATTTGCATAACCTGCTCCTGATAGACAATAACACCGTAGGTGTTAGCTAAAGCCGGGCGCATGGCTTCGTGAATAAAAGTTATGTTCCTGTCTCCGTGTTTTCTGGCAATAAAATCCTCAATCCACTGCATTGGCCCTGGGCGATATAAGGCCACCATGGCAATAATATCTTCAAAAATAGTTGGCTTTAAATCTTTTAAGTAACGCTTCATGCCTGCTGATTCCAGCTGAAACACGCCAGTTGTATCACCTCGTTGTAAAAGCGCAAACGTATCTGGATCATCAAGCGGTAAGTTATTTATGTCAATATCAATGTTATAAACCTTTTTAATAATCCTTAGGGCATTTTTTATAATTGTTAGGTTAGACAGGCCCAAAAAATCTATTTTAAGAAGGCCAATGTCTTCTATCGGGCCCATAGAGTATTGAGTGGCGATTACACCTTTTTGAGCTTTTTCAAGTGGAGAAAAATTTACTATTTCATCCGGTGCAATAACCACACCGGCAGCATGAACACCATGAGATCTTATGGTGCCTTCAAGTTGGACAGCCAGGTCAAAAACACGCTTTGACTGTTCATTATCCCGATATTCTTGCTCCAGTTCACGGTTATCTTTTAGAGATTTGATTAGTGGTATGTGTCTACCCTGCACCGGCGGAGGAATCATTTTAGCTAACCTATCTGCATCGGCATAAGGTACCTGTAACACTCTTGCAACGTCGCGCACCGCATTTCTGGCTGCCATTTTGCCGAAGGTAACAATGTTAGCTACACGTTTTTCGCCATATTTTTCAACACAATAACTTATAACTTCATCTCGGCGGCTGTCTTGAATGTCGATGTCAAAATCGGGCATACTAATTCGGTCGGGGTTTAAAAAGCGTTCAAACAACAAATCATACTTTAGCGGATCAATTTCGGTAATTTTTAAAGCATATGAGATGATTGAGCTAGCTGCACTGCCACGCCCTGGCCCAAACACTATGCCTTGGTCTTTACCCCAGTTAATAAAATCAGCAATTATTAAAAAGAAAGCATTAAAACGCATTTCATTAATTACATTCAGTTCGTATTCAGCTCGAACTATAATATCAGTGTCTAGATTTTGCTTGGCTTCTTCCTCTGTTAGTGTAGCTATTTGCTCCTCGCTTTTACCGCCATAACGCCAGGCTAAGCCCTGATATACTAACCGCCTTAGGTGGGACTTTTCTGTTTGACCAACTGGTAAAGTAAATTTAGGAATTAGGATCTTGCCTAAATCAATTTCTACATTGCATCTATCGGCTATTGCCTTGGTGTTCAAAATGAGCTCTGGGTTAGCTTGACCCCAACGCTTAATTACCTGTTCGGGTTCGGTTACGTGAAGGTCAAAATCCTTTAAGCTCATTCTGCTCTCGTCTGACAAAAACGACCCGGTTTGAACACATAGTAAAATTTCATGGGCTTCTTGATCTTCGGCCTTTAAATAGTGGGCATCACAGGTCACAACACAAGGAATTTTTAGCTCTTTAGCTAGTTTTAATGTAAGTTTAGTAACTTCTACTTGTTCGTCCCATGTGTTGCCATGTTCTTCGTGGCCATGGTCCTGAACTTCCAAGTAATACCTATCGCCAAACACTTTTTTGTACCATTTGGCTATTTGCTTGGCCTGGGCATACTGGCCTTGTCTTAAGTTATCACCTACTTCACCACCTATACAGCCGCTTAAAACTACCAGTCCTTCGTTATACTTTTCTAGAAGTTCGTGATCAATACGTGGTCTGTAATAATATCCTTCTAGGTTAGCTATTGTACTTAGTTTCATTAGGTTCAAATAGCCCTGATTGTTCATGGCTAGAAGAGTAAGATGGTATGGGTTTTTGTCTTTAGCTACATCTTTATCTTTATGGCTGCGCGGCGCTACATAAGTTTCTATTCCAATAATTGGCTTAATGTCGTTAGCTTTTGCTTGTTTATAAAATTCAATTGCCCCAGACAGAGTTCCGTGATCCGTAATCGCTACAGCATCCATCCCTAATTTCTTTACCTGTTCTACCAAGGCCGGCACTTTAGTTAGTCCATCCAGTAAGCTATATTGCGTGTGATTGTGCAGGTGTACAAAATCACTGGCTTTTAATTTGAGTGCTGCCATTTATTCCTCATTACTACCGATATTTTAGCCAATTTAAAGAATTCAGGGTATATAAAAAAATAATTACAACACCAGTTTCAGGAGATGTTAAGCTTTTTCTTTACCTATGTAGGCTTTTAGGTGGGCAATAGATTTTTTTACTTCTTCGAGTGCTTTTTTTAGATCTTTATCTTCGGCATCGCCATCATGTAGGGCAGATAAAATTTCCCTGGCCTTTTCTTTGGCAAGCTGGGCGTTGGCTACAGCTTCTATGTAGCCTTTGCTGGCTTTAGTTTTGAGTTCGCTAATCTCAGCTTTTGCTTTAACCAATAGTTTATCAAGTTCGCTATGCAAAGCTTTTAGCTTTTTTTCGGCTTCGGTCTTAGCCTTAACTGCCGCCCCAGCTATGTCTTTTCTAGTTTCTTTACCGCTTTTGGGAGCCGTTAATATGCCAGCCACGTACCCAGCGGTGGCGGCCATAATAGTGCCTATAGCAAATCTTTTGGTTTGATTTTTCATAGCTAATCTCCTTTCTCTGGTTTATTAGACTTGAAAGAACTTACTATATTAGAAATTAGCTTTACTACAGCTGTTGAGCTAGCCGTTTTTTGAAAAAATTCACCAACATGCTCTGCCTGGTCAGCAATTTTTTCAGCTTTTTCCGTGATATTCCGTATGTGGCCGAGTATTTGATTTATTTTAATTAAAGAGAATATCCCAAGTATTAAAAACACAGCCAGGGCGGCTGAAAGAATAATTAGTAACGCCTGCTCTACTCCCGTCATATAAGTAGTATAACACTGCTGCTATTTTGCTAAACAATAGTTTTTAAATATTCTTTGAAGGCGTCTTTGATATCTTCACGCATTAGTGCAAAATCTACGACTGTTTTTAAGTACTCCAGCTTATTGCCAGCATCATAATATTTGCCGTTTTGGACTTCGTAGGTAAGAGCTCGTTTACCGTCAGCAATCATTAACTTAATAGCTTCATTAGCGTACAGCTCTTGGTCTTCTTGCAGTTGGCTTCGGGCCTGTTTTAGGTATGTAAAAATATCGGGTGTCAGCAAAAATCCACTTACCGTCGCCAGATTAGATGGGGCCGATTCACTGCCCGGTTTTTCTATAATAGTTTTAGTATCAACAAGTCCTGGCTCTACTTGCTCACCTGCAGCAAAACCATAGCGTTCATAATCCTCTGGGGTACTGGCTTGTATGGCACTAAGAACAGAGCAGTTATATTTTTGATGGACCTCTATCATTTGCTTAAAACGTGGTGGTTTGGCCACAAAAAAGTCATCGCTCCAAGTATAAATAAACGGTTCGTTACCAATTAAATGTTCAACATTAAGCAAGGGCGTACCGTTTCCGTATGGCCCTTTTTGGCGAATATAGGCAAAATTAGCTAAATCAGATATCTTTTTGGTTGCTTCTAGTAGCTCAGTTTTGCCACCCTGCTTTAAATTGGCTCTTAGGTCCGCACTCATGTGATCAAAATGATCTTCGATAGAGCGTTTATGATACCCAGTAACAATTACTATGTCTTCGATACCCGCCTCTACTAGTTCTTCTACAATGTATTGAATAATTGGCTTATCAACCAAGGGCAACATTTCTTTAGGCATAGCCTTAGTTTGAGGTAAAAACCGCGTACCAAAACCAGCTGCTGCTATTACCGCTTTTCTTATTTTGTTTTCGCTCATACAGGCATTGTATCAACAGTTTGCTTTTATTAACTGATTATCGTATAATATGTATCATGGAAATTCAAGATATTGAATATGCACCTTTGCCTATCTCATTAGACGAACAGGTCAAAGACTTGTCTTCATGGGCTGAACCCAGGCACTCCGAAAAAGCTGAGTTTCACCACTTTCCTCATTCACAAGGTGTATATGAAGTCAGTATGAAGCTAGCCGATCACTACGAGGCATTAGGCTACAAAATAAACCGCCGAGCTTTGGCTTTTGGTGCCATCGGCCATGATATTTACGTACACCTTTCGCTAGAAGAGTTTCAGCCAATTACTGGTATGACATTTGAAAGCAAAGAGCATCGTTCAGCATGGTTAACTAGAGACCACCTACTTCAAGTCGGTTTTGACGAAAAAACAGTAGCCCAGCCCGCTTATGACATAATCGTAACCACAAAATGGGATGAACCCGTAACTACAATAGAAGGTCTAATTATACGAATTGCAGATATATTTAACACTTCTGAAGAGTTTGAAGTTTTTGAAGAACGATCTTGGGCTTATTACCGCGAGATTTGTTATTTTGAAAATAAGACCTGCTCTTTTGAAGAATGGCTACCCGGCGCCATGAATTATCTAACTGGTTTCATTCACGAAGATATGCCAGATGAATTTATTGCATCTGTAAAAAATAACATTGACCAAATTCTTAAAAAATACCCTACAAGCCCACCTGCCGCTTAATTAACTTCTGGGCTAGTTCGGGATTGGCTTTGCCTAACGATTTTTTCATGACTTGGCCAACCAAAAAACCTATAGCTTTTGTTTCGCCTTTTTTAATGTCTCCTGCAGCTGATGGGTTTTCTTTTATAACTTCTTCTACAATTTTAATAATTTCGTCTTCGTTTGAAACCTGTATTAAGCCCTGCTCTTCAGCGTACTTTTCTATACTCTCTGGTTTTATATCTTGCTTAAATAGAGTATTTAGAAGTGCCTTGGCGTTGGTTGAACTTAGTTTATTTTGCTTGAGTAGTTCATAGACTTCTAAATAAACTTCTGACCTCTGTGCATCTTTAAGACTGGCTTCAATTTTTCCCTCGCTTCTTAAAGGAATCTCTATATTCACAAACCAGTTGGCAAGCTGTTTAGCTAATTCTTTATTATGTAAATTTTCTTCAATTAGCGGCAAATAACTTACTGCCTCGTGCTCAACCTCGGCGTCAAGCAGTGTGTCCGTATAACTATCATCCAGTCCTAGTTTAGATAGCCTTTGCCGCCACTGCTCTGGCAATACTGGCATCTCGGCTTCAATAGTTTCAATATAGTTTTCACTCAACTCTACTGGTGGTAAATCCGGCTCGGGCATATAACGATAGTCGTGCGCTTCTTCCTTGCCGCGTTGGGAAACTGTTTTTTGCTTAGCTTCATCCCAACCTCTTGTCTCTTGAATAACGACTTGGCCTTTTTCAAGCAATTCAGTTTGGCGCTTAATTTCATACTCTACGGCTTTTTCAACGCTTTTAAATGAATTTAGGTTTTTGGTTTCTGTTCTTGTGCCTAATTCAGAGCTGTCACTTAGACTAACGTTAACGTCAAAACGCATATTGCCATGGTATAAATCCGCTTCCGATACACCAGCATATCGGACTAGTAAATAGAGTTCGCGTACATAAGCTTTGGCTTCTTCAGCCGAGTCAATATCTGGTTCAGACACAATTTCTAACAGCGGCGTACCAGCCCGGTTAAGATCTACTAAAGAGTAATTCGCACCGTCCGGGTGGGTATTCTTGCCGGCATCCTCTTCTATCTGAACTCTGTTAATCTGAACATTTTTTGCTATTCCATTTACATGAACTTGAACATGGCCGCCTTTGATAATTGGTTGACTTAGCTGTGTAATTTGATAGCCTTTAGGTAAATCTGGGTAAAAGTAGTGTTTACGTTCAAATACACTGTGTTTCTGAGGTTTCGTATTAAGGGCAAAAGCCATGCGTGAAGCCAGCTCAAGTGCCTTTTCATTTAACACGGGCAGTGCGCCTGGCATGCCTAAACATATGTGGCTAATTAGGGTGTTTGGTGATGCTTCACGGGCATCATTGCCTACAGCGGCAAACAATTTTGTTTTTGTTCTTAGTTGAACATGGCATTCAATACCTATAGTCGGCTTATACTTAACTGCACTGTTACTTGCCATTTAAGAACTCCAAATCGCGCAAGGCCTGACGTACACCTATTAAAGCTTTCTTAATTTCTGATTCTCTTAAAGCCGTTCTTGGGTGAGCTAATAACTTTTTAGCCAAATTATGGGCATACCAAACGCCGTCGTTATTGCTAAATTTGCGCTGGGCAGCTACCATTCGCTCGCCCATGCTCTTGCCTTTAAATCGTCGTTTCTTTAAGGCCTGATCTAATAAGTTATCGGCATCTGTAACAGCCTTGGCCCAGGTGTCTTTGCTGGCGCATAGGCGCTGAACGTCCAACCATTTTTGTGAGAAGTAAGCGGGAAGTTTACGCTTTTTACGTCTAGTACGCACAAAATATACAATAACTCCGGTGAATGACACTATTACAACAAGAGTTGAGACTATAAAAGACAGATTCATAAAGCGCCCTCAATAGCTTTAGCTAGATTAAGTAGCTGCCTATCCTTTTTCTGGGGAGCAATTATTTGTAACCCAACTGGTAAATTATCCACGTTGCCGGCTGGAATGCTTATAGCCGGATCACCAGTTAAATTTGCAGCCACGGTCATAATATCTGTCAAATACATCTTTAATGGATCGCTAGTATTTTCACCTATTTTAAAAGCAGTGGTTGATGCCGTTGGTCCAATTAAAAAATCTACTTTTTCATAAGCCTTTTTAAATTCACTATTTAACTTGGTTCTTACTGTTTGTGCACGTTTATAGTAAGCATCATAGTACCCGCTACTCAGTACATAAGTTCCAATCATTATCCGTCGCTTATTTTCCCTATTAAAGCCACTTGAGCGAGTCTTTAAGTAGCTTTCTTCTAAGTCTTTAACATTGCTGGCCGATAAGCCATACTTTTGACCGTCATAACGGCTTAGGTTGCTACTAATTTCAGCCGGACAAATAATGTAATAAACGGCAAGGGCTAAAGGTAGTGATGGCAGACTAACATTTGTAATCTCTGCTCCAGCGGTTTTTAACTTATCTACTGCCGCATCTATTAATTTCTTAACTTCTTTGTCTAGCCCTTCACCCACATACTCCTTAATTAGGCCGATTTTCTTGCCTTTAAGGTTCTCTTCCTGAGAGGCAATGTCATATCCCAGTTCATCTTTTTCAATTGTGGTGCTGTCTAGGCTATCTTGACCAGACATTACATCCAATACCAACCCGGCATCTTCAGCTGTACGGGCTAGTGGCCCGATAACATCTGTGCTACTAGCCATAGCCACAACGCCAGAGCGCGACACTAGGCCATAAGTTGGCTTAAGTCCAACGCACCCGGTAAAGCTAGCAGGTAATCTAATTGAGCCCCCGGTATCCGTGCCAAGAGCAAACGGCACCATGCTCAGTACAACCGCTGCTGCTGAACCGCCGCTACTACCGCCTGGTACCCTAGTTTTATCTTTAGGATTTTTAGTGGTAAAAAAATCACTGTTTTCGGTACTCGAACCATGCGCAAACGAGTCTAGATTGGCCTTGGCTACACAAATTGCACCTTCAGCTTCGAGCCTTTCAACCGCTGTAGATTGGTAAGGGGCCTCAAAATTCTTAAGAATATTACTGGCGGCGGTTGTGTTGGCGCCAAAAACTAAGAAGTTATCTTTAGCAATAAACGGTACGCCAGCTAAACGGCCGGCTGTTTCCCCTCGAGCAATTTTAGCATCTATTTCTTGTGCTCTTTCTAGCGCCCGCGTATCTATTTTAGCAATAATTGCTTGGTAATCTTCGCCAGAGTCTATGTTTTTTAAAGCACTGTTAACATTATCAACAGCACTAGATTTACCCTTTTTCACCTCGTTGGCAATATCGGCAATGCTTGCCCACTGGCGCATTAAAGCACCCTCTTGACTTTTATATAGCCGTCTTTAGTTTCGGGCGCATTTTTTAACAGCTCTTGAGGCGAAGTATCGTAGTTAAATATTTCATCAGGCCGAGTTACATTTTTAAGACCAGTAACTTGATAGGTTGGCTTTAAATCATCTACATCAACTTTTTGCAGTTGCTCTACATAGCCCAGTATTTCACTTATTTCTAGTCTAAATTCCTCAATTTCTTCTTCACCAAGCTCCAGCTTAGCCAGTTTGGCCAATTTTAATATGTCCTCGCGAGATAGCTTTGCCATTTCATAAAATTATAGCAGATATACAGAAGTTATTTTGGTTCAATCTTTACAATTGCGTCTTCTAGGCATACTATTAACTTAAGAAGTAAGTAGAGATAAAAAATGGCTCTGCAGGACGCAACATATAGCTCTGAAGCCCCGGGTGCAAGTACGGGTAATGCTGGCCGTACAATTGTAAGCCCTCATCCAAGCGATGAGGGCGTTTTTATTTTAAGGCGCGGTGAACTGTTAAGTACCGTTGAGCAACGTTTTACTCGTATAGGCGGTGCTACCATCAAATACACTTTAGAACGCCCGGAGAATATCACCGATCCAGCCCCGCTGGTTCTTGTACCTGGGTACGGCGGCATTAAGCCGGCCTATAGGGAGCTTCGTAAAGCTGTCGTACTGAATGGTAAGCCGGCCGCAACCTTTAAGCCTCCGCGTACTCAAGAGCGATTGGCCGCATTTCACCCCAAGCATTTCCAGCATCCAGAAAGATTATTGGCCCAGACCGTTATAGCCATATCCGATGATTTAATAGGCTCTAATGGAAAAACCAACGAATACGATCAGGTAGACGCAGCCGGACACTCAATGGGCGGTCCGGCAATTATTAACGCTGCGTTGGTGCATCCAGAATATTTCCGCACAGTTACTGCTGTAGCATCGGCGGGACTTGATGGCCATTCGCTGTGGGATATGGCCAGGCGCTCGCCCGGTGTTGTTAAAGAGGAAATAATACCCTCTTTAAATGACATTCAGGTGCGGAAAGACTTCCGTGCGGTTAGAGATATTATGCATTACATGGCTAGGAACCCGTGGCGTACATTGGCTGAGGGGTTAGCGGTAGGTAGTGGAGATATCAGAGACAAGGTGTCAATGTTGGGTGCTTTGGGTGTACATACTGCGGCATTACAATTTGCTAACGACCGCTTTTTCCCGGTTGATGGTGTACGCGAGCACTCGGCTAATAGGTTTGAGTTATTCCGTGTTTTTCCTGACCCAGATGCAAATCATATGTGGCCACAATTGAAACCAATTGCCGTAGCAAATGAGTTAGTTGATATAGTAAATACTCTAGCTCCTGATTCTAGAGCTTAGATTTTATATCGGCAATGATATCGCGCAGCTCGGCGGCTTTTTCGAACTCTAAATTAGCTGCGGCCAGTTCCATTTGGGCAGATAAATCCTTTATTAAATGGCCATATTCATCTTTGGGTATTTTCTTAAGATCCAGCTTGGCTTTTTTGGCTTCTTCTGGTAAATCTGGCCGTAAGCCCTTTTCTACCGCTTTTGATATTCCGGCTGGCTTAATGCCGTGTTTTGTATTGTAATCTTCCTGAATTTTACGTCGCCGGTTAGTTTCATTAATCGCCCTCTTCATACTGCCGGTAATATTATCTGCATACATAAGCACGTGGCCTTTTTCGTGGCGGGCCGCCCGGCCAATAGTTTGAATTAGAGCCTGTTCACTACGCAAAAAGCCCTCTTTATCGGCATCTAAAATGGCAACTAAGCTAACCTCTGGCAAATCCAAACCTTCACGCAGTAGGTTTATACCCACCAGTACATCATAAATACCTAGCCTTAAATCACGCAGAATGTCTGTGCGTTCCAGCGTTTCAACATCGCTGTGCAAATAGGCAACTTTCATATTTAAATCTTTTAAATAATCAGTTAGGTCCTCAGCCATACGCTTTGTAAGCGTGGTAACTAGAACTCGTTGGTGTTTATCTATGGTGTCCTTAATTTCAGTGATCAGGTCATCAATTTGGCCTTTGATTGGTCTAACTTCAATTTTGGGATCAATTAGGCCCGTAGGGCGAATAACTTGCTCAGCTGGTTTTGGACTATGTGTCAGTTCATAGTCTGCGGGTGTCGCACTAACATAAATTACCTTGTTTATATGACGTTCAAACTCGGTAAAAGTTAGTGGCCGGTTATCAAGTGCACTTGGCAAACGAAAACCGTACTCTACCAATACTTCTTTTCTGGCCCTATCGCCGTTATACATTCCACGCACCTGTGGAATGCTCATATGGCTTTCATCAACAAACAGCAAATAATCATCTGGATAATAATCAAGCAATGTAGCTGGCTGCTCGCCTGGTTGGCGATTGGTTAAATAGCGGCTGTAGTTTTCAATGCCTTTTACAAAACCGGTTTCTTCTAGCATCTCTAAATCGAACTTGGTTCTTTGCTCTAACCTTTGGGCTTCAAGTAGTTGGCCGTTCTTTTTAAAGAAAGCTAGTCTTTCTTGCAATTCGTTTTCTATTTGGACTAGCGCAGTTTTAAGTTTATCAAACGGAGTAACATAGTGTGAGCTTGGGAAAATTTTTAGCTCCTCAAGGTTTTTGATAATTTCCCCCGTTAAAGGATCTATTTTTGTTATGCGTTCTACTTCTTCACCAAATAATTCTGTACGATAAGCCGCTTCCTCACCGGCTGGAAAGATATCTATCACATCACCCCTTACTCTAAAAGTTCCTCGCTGAAAATCAAGGTCATTGCGGTGATATTGAATATCATTTAGTTGCCTTAATAATTTATCGCGCACCCTACGTTCACCCTTTTTGAGGTTTATTGCCATGCTGCTGTAATCTTCCACACTGCCTATACCGTAAATACAGCTAACACTTGCCACAATAATTACATCACGCCGGCTTAAAAGTGCGTCGGTAGCCGCATGGCGTAATCGATCAATTTCTTCGTTTATATCGCTATCTTTTTCTATATATGTATCGGTACGAGGCATGTAGGCTTCCGGCTGATAATAGTCGAAATAACTTACAAAATAATGTACAGCGTTATCTGGGAAAAAGTTTTTAAACTCACTGTATAGCTGTGCGGCCAATGTTTTGTTGTGGCTTAAAACAAGTGTTGGCTTTTGGACGTTTTGGATTACATTGGCCATGGTAAATGTTTTGCCGCTGCCAGTAACACCTAGCAGGGTTTGCTCTTTAGTATTTTTTTCTAGGCCTTTTGTCAATTTGGCAATTGCAGACGGCTGATCGCCAGTGGGTTGATAGTTACTCTTTAGACGGAACTTAGCCATCCATATATTGTATCAATTTAACTATAGTGATTGTATTGTCTTGGCTAGTAGTTTAAACGCGTTCCAGGCGGCTTGTTGTTTTTGCTGAATTGTCTGATTATCAGAACAATAGGCTTGCGCTTGATTAAGTATAAAGGCGTCATTGCCTATGGTATTACCCGAGGTAGTTGCAAGATCTCCATAAGTTTTACCGGTCATTTCGTCAATATCAGTTTTCTTATACTTACCTATTGCTACCACTCCCGTTTTATCTGCACTACACTCAGCATCAGCGTTTTTGAGTGAAGTTAACGATATATACGCATAGCCATTATTCATAATATAATAGGCGTCGTTAGTGGCTGTATTAAGTTCCATCTTTATGCCAAGTTCTTTTATTTCAATGTATTTGGTTGTGTCTTTTTTAGTCTCTTCCGATTTATTTGTTTCTGCTACTTTTTGATCTGGGTTGGTAAAACTTTTACCGTTTTTGGTAACACAAACTTCTGGAAATGTTTCTTGAATTTTACTTCCACTATTTGCCTTACAC
>CAYYAF010000004.1:0-25294 GCA_964469975.1 uncultured Candidatus Saccharibacteria bacterium | reverse complement strand
TGGCGGGTCTATCTCAAAAACTTTTCTACTACGATTAGGTAGGGTAATTTCAAGCGTGCTGGCGTGTAAAAATAGTCTTTCTGCTTCCTTACCACCATATAGCATATCACCAACAATTGGGTGACCGAGCTGTTTTAAGTGAACCCTTAACTGATGGGTCCTGCCGGTCTTAGGCCTTAACTTTACTAAGCTGTATAAATTACCTGTTTTAATAGTTTGGTATTCCGTTAATGCTTCTCTGCCATCATTAGAAACTTTAAAGGTTTGTGGACGCTTAGGGTTTCGTATAATTGGCATGTCAATTAATGCCTTGCTTGGGCTTAACTGTCCTTCTACCACTGCCGTGTATTCTTTTTTTACTTTTCGCTCAGAAAACTGTTTTTGAAGCCATTTTAATGCATCCTGGTTTTTGGCGCAGATTATTAGGCCTGAGGTGCCTCTATCAAGTCTATGAACAATTCCAGCTCGTTCGCCCCTTAAGCTTTTTATTTTAGGTTCTATAAAGCTGGCGACTGTTGGTTCTGGGTTAAAGGCCCCTTTACTATGAGTTAAGAGACCTGTGGGTTTATTAAGTACTATACAGCTGTCATCTTCATAAATAATTGGCAGACTTATCTTAGGTATCTTTTTTAACGAGTCTATGTCAAAGTTGATTTTTGCCTTATCACCTTCGTGAAGTCGCTTGCTGGGATATTCTACTACACCATTAACTGTAATTTTTCTCATGTCGCACAATTTTTGTATAGAGGACCGACTTAAGTTTTTGATATTTTCGGCCAAAAAAATATCTAAGCGCTTATTTTCATCGTTTTTTTGAGCAGTATAGCTTTTCACGCCGGCCTTAGGCCCACCGCCTTTTGAACTTTTAATAAAGTACTGTTTGCAACTTCGTTCATAGCTTTCTCGTCTTGCTCTAGCTTTTCGATTAATGCTTGTTCGTCTATTTGATTAAGCTTGACCTGAATATCAGTTAGGAGAATCTTGACTTGTTCGGCCACGCGATTTTTAAGCTCACCGTAATTATCTTTACCTAGCCATTCGGTAGTAACTTCATCAAGAGACTTTTCATCAAGAAGTGCAGAAATCTGTAAGAGATTACTAATACCAGGCTGCTTTTCCCAGTCTAGATTTATTGAGCCTAATGAGTCAGTAGTCGCACCCATAACTTTGTTGCTGGCTTCCTCTGGATTATCACTTAACATAATGGTACCGGCAGGGTCTTCAATGGACTTACTCATTTTCTTTTCAGGATTTCTAAGACTTCTTATCCTCACACCTTCTTCCCGATTCGCAAACTTGGCTTGCGATTCATTATCTTCCGGAACTACAAATAGTTCCCCAAATTTGTTATTCATTCTTACGGCCAAGTCACGCGTAAATTCTACATGCTGACGCTGATCATCCCCAACGGGGACATACTTTGCGCCGTAAAGTAAAATGTCTGCTGCCATTAAAACGGGATAATTAAATAGGCCAATGCTAGCGTTTTCTTGTTTAGCTGCCTTTTCTTTAAATTCGATCATTCTGCTAGCTTCACCAAAATAAGTGAAGCAATCTAGTATCCAAGTTAGTTCGCTATGTGCTGGAATATAGCTTTGCCTATAAACGAATGTGTCGGAGTTATCAATATCGAGCCCAGCCGCTACAAAAATATTCAAATTTGCTAAGGTCTGCTCATATAACTTGCCGTGATCAATAGGCGTTGTAAAGCTATGTAAGTCAGGTATAAACATATTAACCTGGTATTCGCCAGCGTGTTGTTTCTGTAAATCTACCATTGGCAAAATGGCACCTAAATAATTACCAAGATGAAACTCACTATTAGCTCTAAGCCCCGTTAATACTACCGGTTTACTCATTAGTAACTATTATATCTGTATTTATACTAGTTTTACAAAAGTAGTATAAAGATTAACGCTTGGTAAACTGGCGCTTTTTGCGAGCACCCTTAAGACCGAACTTCTTGCGCTCTTTTTCGCGGGGATCACGGCCAAGTAGGTCAGCTCGCTTTAAGGTAGCTTTAAGATCTTCATTCATAATAGACAAGGCTTTTGAAATGCCGAGTTGCACTGCTTCTACCTGCCCGTTAATACCGCCTCCAGATACAACGGCAGTAACATCATATTTATTGTTCTGTTCAATAACAGTAAAGGGTTTTTCTAAAATATTCAGCAAGTACTTGCTATTAACTAAGTAATCTTCAGCCGGTTTACTGTTAATAGTAATTTGACCTTTGCCTGATTGTAATCTAATTCGTGCTGTGGCACTTTTGCGCCGACCGAGTGCATAAAAATAATTCTTAGCCATAATTATTTAGTCTCTTTCTTTAAAATAATAACTTGTGGCTTCTGAGGATCATGGGAATGCTCACTGCCGGGATAAATCTTCAGTCTTTTAAGCCGGCCGTCCCTTAATTTATTGACCGGTAACATCCCGCGTATAGCAGAATAAATTACTTCAGTCGAATCTTTTTGCATTTTTTCACTTAAGCTTGCAGCTTTTATGCCGCCAGGGTAATGGCTGTGATGGTAATAAGTCTTTTTATCTTGCTTATTGCCCGTTACCAATAGATTTTTGGAGTTAATAATAACTACGTAATCACCATTATCGACGTGTGCTGTAACAGTTGGCTTGCCTTTGCCTATGAGTAGACTGGCTGCTCTAGTAGATACTCTACCTAGTGGCGCTTCAGATGCATCCAAGATGTACCACATCCGGCTAATTTGAGCAGGTTTTTGGCTGTAAGTTTTCATTACTTTTTACCTGCCTTAGCTGCAGCTGGTCTTGCAGCTGGTTTAGATACAGGGGCTTCTTTTAAGCTATCCACAAAACTAACTTTTGCCATTTGAGTATTATCACCACGTCTTAAACCAGTTTTAGTAATCTTTAAATAACCGCTATTGCGTCCTTTTAATTTAGGTGCAATTTCGTCTACTAATTTGTGCGCGGCTTCAAGTGTTTGTAGCGAACTAATTATTTGCCTGCGATTATGCAAGCCACCACTTTTAGCTTTGGTTACCAAATGCTCAACATATGGCACAACTTCCTTAGCTTTAGGTAAAGTAGTTTCTATCGATTCATATTTAATAAGCGAATCTGCTAGGCCCTTTAACAAGGCGCTACGCTGATCGCGTTCACGGTGGAACTTTCTACCTTGATAACCGTGGCGATGCATGTTTAAAGCTCCAGCTCCGCTAACTTTTCCTTAACTTCATCGAGTGCTTTGTTACCAAAGCCCTTGAGTTCACGCAGTTCGGTGTCACTTAAGCTAAATAAATCTTTTAGAGTATGAATGTCATTATTGACCAATGCATTGGTTGTTCTAGCCGATAAGTTTAGATCTTCTATTGACGTCATTAGTTCTGGTGGTTCGTCGGTATCAGTAGTATCTGTTCCTTCAGTTGCACCTGGTGTTTCCGGTACTTCGGGTTCAATTCTGGTCTGCCCGGCTAATGCTGTATATTGATTAACTAAAATAGCGGCAGCCTCTTCAAAGGCATCCTGTGGGGTAATTGAGCCATCTGTATCAATGGTGATAAGCAGTTTATCTAGATCAGTCATTTGACCAACTCGAGTATTTTCTACCTTATAGCGAACCCGCATAACTGGGCTAAAGATGGCATCAAGTGCTATCATCTCACTATTTTTACGGCTGGCGGCTTCATCTACAGCACGATAGCCCCGGCCTGTTTCAACTACCAAGTCCATAGTAAATTTAGCTTTATCATCATCTAAAGTAGCAATTACGTGACTAGGGTTTACGATTTCTACGTCGGAATTCTTTTCAATATCACTCGCTTTAACTACACCTTTACCCTTTTTGGTAATGCGTAGAATAACTGGCTCGTCGCTAAAAACCCTAAATCTTATGGTTTTTAGGTTTAGCATTATTTCTACCAAGTCTTCTTTTACATGCGGCAACGTGGTAAATTCGTGAGTTGCACCTTCAACCTTAAAACTACTGACGGCAGCACCTGCTATGCTAGATAGCAAGACTCGCCTGATTGAATTACCCAGTGTCATACCGTAGCCTGTGTGCAGCGGTTCAATTACAAAAGTAGCTGAAGTCTTATTATGTTCATCTATTTTAGCTAGGCTTGGTGTGTGAATGGCTTTTGACATCTAATCTCCTTATTTAGTCTTAGCGTGAATAATATTCCACTATTAATTGTTCATTAATATCTGGCTCTGCTTCTTCGCGAGTAGGCAAATTAACTACAGATATTTCCAGTTTCTTACGATTAACTTTTATCCACGACGGAATATCATTAGGGCTAACAGGGCTTAGCTCATCCAGCTGCTTAAAGTATTCAGTTTTAGTACTATGCTCTCTAACGGTAATTACGTCACCAACTTTTACTTGTATAGACGGGATATCCACTCGCCTGCCGTTAAGGGTTAGGTGGCCATGGGTAACTAATTGCCTAGCAGCTCGGCGGCTAATTGCAAATCCACCTCTGTAAACTGTGTTATCTAGTCGCCGCTCTAGATACTGTAATAATACTTGGCCAGACTGACCCTTTGTACGTGATGCCTGTCTCATTAAATTAGCAAATTGGCGCTCAAGCAGTCCATATAAGCGCTTAACCTTTTGCTTTTCTCTAAGTTGCAAGGCATATTGGCTGGCTTTACTGCGCTGCATACCGCCACGCTGTTGCTGGCCTGGTGGCGTAGCACGCTTAACTAAGGCCTTGTGTGCCTTTGGGTGCAGAGCATAGCCTTCACGGCGCGAAAGTTTAACAATTGGTTGCAAGTCTCTGGCCATAGCTTAAACTCTCCTTGATTTCTTAGGTCGCACTCCACCGTGCGGAACACCGGTTACATCACTAATACTTTCAACTGAAATATTTTGCGTTGCCAATGTTCTAACGGCCGCTTCGCGACCAAGACCAATGCCTTTTATAAAAACATCAACTTTGCTTAAGCCATATTGCTGTTTGGCGGCAGCAGCAGCTTTTTCAGTAGCTACCTGTGCAGCATAGGCTGTGCCTTTTTTGGAACCCCTAAAGCCGCAGGCTCCAGCACTAGAGTAAGTAAGTACTCCACCTTTATTGTCGGTAAAGGAAACAATGGTGTTATTAAATGAAGCCAGCACATGCAATTGACCGGCTGGCACAGATCTCTTAGCTTTCTTGCGCTTGGGAGCAACCGCTGGTGCGGATTCTTCTGTAGGTGAGGTAGTAGATGTTTCTTTAGCCATAACTATTATGTCTTTGATGGTGCTTTCTTGGCAGTGCCACCTACTGTTATTTTCTTACCGCGCCGGGTACGAGCATTAGTGCGTGTTCGCTGTCCACGTGAAGGTAGGTTAGATTTATGCCTTAAACCCCTGTAAGCATTTATATCCTTAAGACGTTTAATGTTGCCAGTTACTATTCGTTGTAATTCACCTTCTACAGTGTAATTAGCGTTAATAACATCTTGAATGCGTGAAACTTCGTTATCGGTTAGGTTTTTAACCCGTACAGTAGGTTCAACTTTAGCTTGAATTAAAATCGATCGACTAGTTTTAGGTCCAATGCCATAAACGTAAGTTAAGGCTATTTGTACTTGTTTTTCGGATGGGACTGTAATACCTGAAATCCTAGCCATTATCCTTGCCTCTGCTTGTGCTTTGGTTTCATCTTGTTAATTACATAAATACGGCCTTTGCGCCGGACTATTTTGTCGCTTGGACTAATTTTTTTGACACTAGCACGCACTTTCATGCGGATCACTCTCCTTGTTTGGCGGTGACACACTGCCTTAATTATGATTTGCGGTAGGTGATTCTTCCCTTTGTAAGATCATAAGGGGTTAGCTCAACCGTAACGCCGTCACCAGGAACGATGCGTATATAGTGTTTTCGCATTTTACCGGCAACATGAGCTATGATTTGATGGCCATTTTCAAGTTCCACCTTGAACTGTGTACCTGGCAGGGTTTCTACCACCGTGCCACTGAGCTCAATTACTTCCTTATTTACAGCCATAAATATAACAAGCGCTAAGTATATCAGATGCAACAGGGGTTTGTAAAGTGTTTTTTATAATACCCACACTATGCCGTTTAAGCCGGCTAACTTAAGTCAAATATAGCAAAGACTTTAGCTTCAATCAACCTTTTTTGCGCTTCCTAGGAATAAACCTAAGCCGTCTGGCTCCAGTAGCGGCTTCTGCAGGCACTGAAGTGTCGTAAAAGAAATCGGGCTGAGAATATTGGTCATAAGTTACCATTAAAGCTCTAGATTCAACCGCTCTTAACGTTTCAAGTGCGACGGCTACTAAAATTAACAGGCTTGTACCGCTTATAGCTATGTTAGCTTTCAAGAATACTTGCGCTATCATAGGCAGTAAAGCTAAAAAGCCCAGTGCAAAAGCACCGAAAAGTGTTAACCTATTAACAATTTTACTTAAGTATTTTTCAGTTTGCTTGCCAGAGCGAACCCCAGATATAAAACCACCTTGTTTTTGCAGGTTTTCAGCAATTTCTTTGGCATTAAACGCTACGTTTGTATAAAAGAAAGTAAAGACCACTACTAGTAAGAAATAAACCAAAGGATACAAAAATGGCTGCCAGCCTCCTTGAGCAAAGGTTTGAGAGCTGGGCGGTTGAAATAGCCTAAGCAAAGTACTGCCAAAAGATTGTAAATGTGCACTAGCGCTACCTGATAAAATCTGTCCAACGAAGCTTGGCACACTTAGAAACGCCACAGCAAATATAATTGGAATTACCCCAGCTGTAATTAATTTAACTGGTAGCACTGTTGTTACGCCGCCATAAGCCCTATTTCCCTGCACTCGTTTAGCATAATTAACCGTTAAGTTTCTAGAGGCTTCGTTAAGCTTAACTATAAAGACTGTTATAGCCAGGACGGCCGCTGCAATTAAAGCAATGTATAGTGTCATAGCTTTAGTTATAGGCAAATTTACGCCTAACAGATGCCATTTAGCACTTTTTGCTGAAGCTGTACTGACCAGATTTATGATGGCCCTAGGTAGATTACTAACAATCCCAACAGTAATTACAAGTGATATGCCATTACCTACACCTTGCTCTGTAACCAGTTCGCCTAGCCACATCAATATCATTGAGCCTCCAGTTAGAGCTGCCACCATTAATACCCATTGAGCCAATGAAGTATGAGCTGTTATATCGCCTAGGCCACCAATGTTTTGCGCTGACTGTTTAACAAGATAGATAGCGCCTACCGACTGAATTATTGCCAGCGGGAAGGTTAGTACGCGCGTATACTGGTTTATTTTTTTACGGCCGTACTCACCCTCTTTATTTAATGCTTCCAGTTTTGGTATAGCTCTAGTAAGTAGCTGCATAATAATTGAGGCATTAATATACGGCCCAAGGCCAACAAGCATAATTGAGAAGTTAGCTAGCGCCCCGCCAGATAAAACATTAATAAAACTTAAGAATTGAGATGTTTGCTGCGAAGCAAAGATATTTTGTAGAACTTGTTGCAGGGTTTTAGGGTCACTAAGAGGCACGGGGATGTGTGCCATTATTCTGAAAACAAGTAGCATTCCAAGCACTGCAAAAATGCGCTTACGCATATCTGCTTTGCCAAACGAGCGCCAGATTATTTTCCAGTTCATTTGTTACCCTCTAATTTATTTCTAATTTATCTAGTAGTATATCAGCCCATTAGGCGTTTTGTGTGTTGTCTTTTTTAGCCTGCCTACCAACTTGATTAATAATAGTCACACTGCCCGCTTTCGCCTCGATTGCGTCTATAGCTGACTGACTAGCAGCCTGAACCTTAACAGTAAGCTTCTTACTAACATCACCTCCGGCTAGCAGCTTTACTTTTACATAAGGGTTACTTATAAGACCAGCTTCAAACAAATTAAAATTATCAATATTACCACTGAGATTATTTACCTGGCCAGTATAAACCGTTTCTTTTTTAGTTCGGTGAGTCGTAAAACCTCGGAGTTTAGGTAGTCTTTGCATAATTGGATTTTGGCCACCTTCAAAACCTGGTTTTCGTCCACTTCCTGCCCTAGATTTTTGACCCTTTGTACCACGACCAGCAGTTTTACCTTGGCCTGCAGATATACCACGACCCATCCGCTTAGGAGTTTTATGGTTAACTATGTTCAACTCGTTATATTTCATGGGTTTAGGCCTTCACCTTCGTTTTCTTAACCTGCGACTTAGATTTGTTTATGGTTGTAACCCAGTGTTTAGCCGGAACAATACTTTGCAATGCCTGGATGGTTGCGTAAGCTGTGTTGGTCTTGTTAGAAGAACCAATTGATTTACTTAGGGCATTACTGACACCGGCCACTTCAAGGATAGTCCTTACTACGCCGCCTGCAATTAAACCAGTCCCAGGGCTGGCTGGCTTTATCAAAATATATGAGCCGCCTACTTTAGCTGTAGCTTCATGCGGCAGAGTTTCTTTATAAATAGATAGCGTAATCATGTTCTTTTTGGCAATATCTACGGCCTTACTTACTGCAGCCGTTACGTCCGCACCCTTAGCAGAGCCTATACCAACTCGGTTTTTATGATCGCCAATAACCACTAGTGCTCTGAACCTAAATCTGCGGCCACCTTTAACAACCCTAGCCACGCGGTCTACATGAACAACTCGTTCATCGAATTGTTTTTCTTCTGTTAATTCCCGTAATGCTGGCTTTGTTTGACCAACCATTTTAAAACTCCAATCCTGCTTTACGTGCTTCTTCGGCTAAAACTTTAATTCGTCCGTGATACAACTTACTACCCCTATCAAAAACTATGCGTTTAATCTTGGCCGCTTTAGCTTTTTTACCAATGTCAGCACCAATAACGGCAGCTTTGGCAGTCATATTGCCACTGGCTGATTTATTAGCTACTGTAGTAGAAGCAACCAGGGTCTTGTGAGCTGCGTCATCAATAATCTGGGCAGCGATATGCTTGTTAGTAATTTTTACGCTTAATCGAGGGCGTTCTTTAGTACCATGAACAACAGACCGAACCCTGTGTTTGCGTATTTTTCTATTATGTAATTTGTGCTCTAAACCTTCCATATCAACCTACTTCTCCTTACCAGACTTACCGCTTTTGCGAATAATTCGCTCGCCAACATATTTAATACCTTTACCCTTATACGGCTCGGGCTTTTTAAGTGCACGGATCTCAGCCGCAACCTGGCCAACTTGCTGCTTGTTAATACCGCTGACGGTAATTACATTTTGTTCAACGTTAGCAGTAACGCCCTGAGGCAGTTTGTAAACAACCTCGTGAGAAAATCCAATATTAAACTTTAGATCTGAGCCAGCAGGGCTTACCCTATAACCTACGCCATTAAGCTCTAATTGCTTGCTAAACCCATCACTAACTCCATGGACCATATTCTGTAGCAGGGAACGCATTAAGCCATGTTTGGCACGGATTTTTGGATCATCACTACTGCGTGACACTACAAGCTCTTCACCATCTTGGTTAACTTTTATACCAGGCATAGTGAATTGACTCAAGCTACCTTTAGCGCCGTTTACGGTTATCTCGTTAGGAGCGATGGTCACTGTCACCCCACTTGGTACCTTTACCGGTTGTTTACCAACTCTGCTCATATTAATAAACCTTACAGATTAACTCTCCGCCAATTTTTTTACTAATAGCCTGATCGCCTGTCATTAAGCCGCTAGAGGTAGATATAATTACAATGCCGCGCCCTTGTTTAACTTTTGGAATAGTAGCTGCCTTGGTGTAGTGTCGTCTACCCGGTTTGCTTAATCTAACAATTTCAGTAATTCTAGCGTTTTGATCTGGATCATTGATGGTAATTATCAGTGTTTTATTGGGCAGCTTGTCTTCCACGCTAACAGAGTCAACAAAATTATTGTCCCTTAAAATCTTAGCCACGGCTTCCTTTACCTTAGAGTGTGGCAGTGCAACTTCACCCTTATTAACTAAAATAGCGTTACGAATACGCGATAACATGTCTGCAATTGGGTCGGTAGTAGTTGTTGTCATATGTTCTCCTTTGTTACCAGCTAGATTTAGTTACACCTGGGATTTCACCCTTACTTGCATGCTCACGGAAAGAAATCCTAGAAAGGCCAAAAGTACGCATGTAACCACGGGGTCGACCCGTTTCTTGACAGCGATTCTTGCGCCTGGTTGGTGAAGAATTACGAGGTAGTCTATGCAACCCTTCTTGATCACCCAACTCTTTTAATTGCGCCCGTTTAACAGCGTATTTATCAATCATTTTTTGGCGCTTAACGTCGCGGTTTACAATAGATTTCTTAGCCATTATCACTCCCTTTTTCTTGCGATTTCTCAAACGGTAATCCAAACTTTTCAAGTAGTGCCCTAGACTGCTCTTTATTGGCCGAATCAATTACAAAAACTACTTGTAGGCCGTGCATGGTGGTGGTTTCATCAAATGTCAATTCTGGAAAAACTGACTGGTCAGGTAAGCCAATGCTGTAGTTGCCTTGGCCGTCAAAAGCTTTATTACTCACGCCGTGAAAGTCTCTTAAACGTGGCAGTACAATATTTATAAATCTGTCTACGAACTCATACATTCTTTCACCACGCAAAGTCACTTTAAGGCCTATTTTATTTCCTTCACGCAACTTAAATGACGCTATAGATTTCTTTGCAGTCGTCTGAATCGGCTTTTGGCCGGTTATTTTTAGCAGTGTGTTATTAGCTACTTCCATGAGCTTTTTATCATCTTTACCTCTACCCAGACCCACATTAACAACTATCTTCCTTAGTCTTGGCGCTTGATTTATATTAGCAAGCCCAAGCTCTTTCTGAAGATCTTTAGTATATGTATCGTTGTAGTGATCTTTTAGTCTGGCGGTTGAAACTGTCGCTGCCATTACTTAATCTCCTTTGTAGTGCCTGCTAATAGACGGGTTTTTTTACCGTCTTTAGCGGCTTTATAAGCAATTCGGCCCGGTTTTTTAGCGGTGCCAGTAATAATGCCAACTTTGCTAACCCAAATTGGTTTAGTCAGTTCAACAATATCGCCTTTGGCGCGCTGACGGTTAGGCTTAAGATGACGTTTCACAACATTCACACCCTCCACGGTGACTTTATTTAAGCTTGGGTGTACGGCCGTAACCTTGCCGGTTTTACCCTTATATTTACCAGAGCGAACCATAACAGTGTCACCAACTTTCAATCTAATTTTGAAAATTTTACTGTTCATTACAGTACCTCCGGCGCAAGTGAGATTATCTTACCGTAGCCAGCTTCGCGAAGTTCTCTTGGTACCGGACCAAAAATTCTGGTTCCCCTGGGCAAATTATCTTCACCAATAATTACAGCCGCATTATCGTCAAACTTAATGCTTGAACCATCTTTACGCATAATCGGTGCTTTTGTGCGCACCACTACTGCTCTAACCACTGATTTCTTTTTAACATTACCGCTAGGATTAGCCTGCTTGACACTAGCTACAATTACATCACCTACCCTAGCATAACGTCGGCGCGTACCACCAAGTACTCGTATACAAAGCACTTCTTTAGCACCGCTATTATCTGTGACCAGTAACCTTGATTCTTGCTGTATCATTATTTTTCTTCCTTTGGATTTTTCTGTGGCTCAGGCTCAGCAGTCACTGTTTCTACCGATTGTTCTTGGCGAATAAGCGGCTTTTCTATAATCTTTGCAAGCTTAAAGTGCTTTGTGGCACTTAATGGCCGAGTTTCAACGATTGATACCTTATCACCCGCTTGAGCTTCATTTTTCTCATCATGAACAGCGTAGCGCTTAGAGGCTACATACTTTTTCTTGTAAAGTGGGTGTGTCTTGCTGCCAGCAACTGTTACTACAATAGTTTTGTTGCCTTTATTAGATGAAACTACACCTATAAGAGTTTTACTCATTACATTTTCTCCTTAGCCAGCTGCTCGCCCAGTACCGTTAGCATACGTGCCAAATCTTTACGCTTGTTACGCAATACTCGAACGTTGGTACTCTCGCCGCCGTAAAGACTACGCTTAAGCTCAACAATTTCTTCACGAAGTTTGGTGCTTTCAGAAGCTAACTGAGAAGTGTTTAATTTACGAATTTCAACAATTTTCATGGTTAGACCTCGTCCTTAACCAAAAACTTGGTTTTTACAGGCAATTTGTGACCTGCTAATCGCATAGCTTCACGCGCCACTTCCACAGAAACACCCTGCATTTCAAACAATATAGTACCTGGGCGTACTTTGGCTACAAAAAATTCAGGATTGCCTTTGCCGCTGCCCATTTTTACGTCTTGTGGCTTGCGGGTAACAGGCGTATGCGGAAAAACTCGAATCCAAATTTTGCCACCGCGCTTAACGTAACGCGTCATAGCTTGACGAGCTGCTTCAATTTGCCTAGAAGTTATACGTTCACTGCCTTGAGACTGAAGGGCATAATCGCCAAAAGCGATATAGTTGCCACTGGTAGCAACGCCTGTAATGCGGCCTTTTCTAACCTTACGGTGTTTTTGGCGGCTAGGCATTAACATGTTAGGCTACCTCTCCCTTGTAAATCCATACCTTCACACCAATTATGCCGGCTACGGTTTTAGCATCTACTTGAGCGTAATCAATATCAGCACGTAAGGTATGTAGTGGTACGCTACCAGCTACTTCTTTTTCACGGCGGCTCATTTCAGCGCCATTTAGTCGGCCAGAAACCTGAATTCGTACACCTTTAGCACCAGCTCTCATAGTTGCAGCGGATGATTGTTTAATGGCTCGGCGGAAGGAAATACGACGCTCAAGTTGGTGGGCGATATTTTCTGCCACTAACTTGGCGTGTAGTTCCGGCTTTTTAACTTCATCAATATTTACCCTAGTTGGCACTTTATAAATTTTTTCAATATCAACTTTAAGTTCCTGCGCTCCTGTGCCGCCACGTCCAATAACTACGCCAGCTTTAGCAGTATTTATAGTAATGGTCACTAGGTTAGGTGATCGTTCAATATCTACTTTGTTAATAGCAGCGCGTGAACCTAACTTGTTTTGAATTAGCCGGCGCACGGCTAGATCTTGGCTAAGATAGCTAGCATACTCGCGTTTGTTAGCAAACCACTTACTACGCCAATCTTTGTTGACTTGAAGCCTAAACGAAATAGGATTAACTTTTTGGCCCATTACTTTGTCTCCTTCTTGGCGACCGGGTTCTTGGCTGCAGCCGTTTTTTTAGGTTGCCGTTTATCGCCATCTACTTCTACAAAAATATGTGATGTTCTAAGTTGAAAGGGATGATAAGCTCCGCGAGCAACAGGGCGACCACGCTTAAAGCTTTTACCTGGAGTTACACTAATCGAAACAATTTTTAGAGTTTCTGGCTTTATGTTGTGATTGTAATCAGCGTTAGCCTTGGCACTCTCAATAACCTTTTTAACCGGCTGAGCGCTGCGGCGGGGAGTGTGCTCTAAAATTGTTAAGGCATCTTCAACAGTGCGATTACGCACCAAAGCGGCAACAACCCCAACTTTGCGCGGACTCATTCTTACACCTCTAGCCGTAGCTTTAACACTCATTATCTGCTCTCCGCCTTAGCTAATTTCCCACCGTGACTACGGAATTTACGGGTTGGCGCAAACTCACCAAGCTTGTGGCCAACCATATTTTCTGTAACAAACACCGGTACATGAACTTTGCCGTTATGTACCGCAATAGTACGGCCAACAAAATCTGGTGAAATAGTAGAAGCCCGCGCCCAAGTTTTAACAATGGTGCGATCTTCACTACCCAAAGCTGCTACTTTCTTAGCTAGCTTAGGGTCTACAAATGGTCCTTTTTTAAGCGATCTAGACATTATTGTGTTCCTCCATCGGAAGCGCTAATTACTCTTATTAGTCGCGAGCCTTCTAGCACTCCAACTAGCATTCCAATAACCTTGTCCTTATCTTTTAATGCTTCTGTTGAAGACTCTCTATCACCTTCAAAAATCTGATCAATTAACTCTGAAGCATTCCTAGCTGGGTCAGTATGAACGCGTACGGCCATTTTCATACCTTGGATGACACCATCCGCGTAACTAGTCGGATTCTCTATTAATTCTCTGTCTGATTCGGATAATGAGAGATCGGCGTATCCTAAAGTGCGTTCAATCGTTTCATAATTAACCATATCTATCTCCTCTTCGCCTGATGTCGGGTTCTGACAATAAATTTACTGCTGGTCTTACTTCGTTTTCGGGTTTTGTAGCCCAAAGTTTTCTGGCCCCATGGGGTGCGCGGGTCTTTAGCTGTACCATGGCGGCCACCATCACCTCCACCATGCGGGTGATCGGCTGCATTCATAACTACACCACGAACAGTTGGGCGAATACCCTTTTTGCGGGTACGGCCAGCCTTGCCAATCTTTACATTCTGGTGCTGTTCATTACCAACACTTCCAAGATGAGCCATGCAGGTTTGTAGTACAATTCTAACCTCACCACTAGGTAGTTTAAGCTGAGCGAAATCGCCTTCTTTGGCCACGAGCTGTGCTCCAACACCGGCACTACGAGCAAGTTGAGCACCTTTACCAGGCTGAAGTTCTACTGAATAGACTGTACTGCCCACCGGTATATTTTTAAGAGGTAGGCGGTTACCCCGCTCAATTGATACTTCGTCGCCACTTACAACTTTATGACCAACTTTCATGCCTTTAGCGGCAATAATGTAATGGTAGTTGCCTTTTTCGTCCTTGATTCTGGCGATTCGGGCACTGCGGTTAGGATCATATTCAATTTGCTCAACTTTAGCGTTAACGCCTGTTTCTAAGCTAAAGTTTACTAATCTGTAAAAACGCCTAACACCGCCACCACGATGGCGTACAGTAATGCGGCCCTGATTATTGCGGCCGTTACTGGCTTTTTTAACCATTAATAGTGAGCGAACCGGCTTTTTAGCAGTAATTTCGTGCATGTCCTGAGTGGTCATGCCACGCTGACCAGGAGTAGTTGGCTTGTATGCCCGAATAGCCATTATTTCTTCTCCTTAGATGCCTTCTTAGCGGCTTTTTCTACTGCTTTCTGCTCTTTGGCTTCGGCTTCTTCTTCGGCAGCAAAAATAGGTAATTTATCACCCTCTTTTAAGGTTACATAGGCTTTTTTTATGTTAGTACGCGTACCGCGAACAAATTTGCCGCGGCGGCTTACAAATGTGCGCTTAGATTTACCCTTAACATTGGCAATCTTTACATCAGTTACAATAACTTCGTACTGAGCCTTAACGGCATCAGCAACGGTTAGTTTATTAGCATCTTTGGGCACATCAAACACATAGGTATTAGTTAGTTGACTTAAGCCGTATGATTTTTCACTTAAGCGAGGTTTTAAGAATAAGGTCTTACTCATTATTTAACCTCTTTTTTAGCTTTGGATCCAACCAACCAGTCGTTAATCACCGGAAGAGCGTTTTTGCTTATAACAATGTTATCGGCGTTTAGAATTGCAAAAACTGTTAGGCGATTTGCTGTGCTGAGCTTGACATTTGGTAAATTGCTAGTTGAACGCTGTGCTTGTTCATCAATAGTTTCTACAACTAGTAAGTTGCTACCCTCGAGGTTCATCTTGTTTAAGAGTTTTACAATCGGGCTAACTTTAGCTGCCTTAAAATCAAAATCTTCAATTATTTTTACTTTACCAGCCTCTGCCGCCAAGGTTAAAGCCTGTTTTACAGCTTGGCGCTTAGCTTTAGCATGTAGCTTAACAGAGTAGTTTTCTTCGCCGGTTGGGCCAAATGTAATGCCACCGCCGCGCCAAATTGGGTTACGGATTGAGCCAAAACGGGCGCGGCCAGTGCCTTTTTGGCGCCACGGTTTTCGGCCACCACCACGTACTTCACCACGCTTTTTAGTTAATGCTAGGTTAATCCTCTTGCTAGCTAAGTAGCTTAGATAAGCTTGTTTAAGCAGTTCGTGGTTTTTAATACCTACTGCAAATACAGCTTTATCGAGTTTTGCGGCCGTAGTGGCTTTGTTACCGGTCTTGGTATAAGTAGCTACTGGCATCATTTAGCTCCTCGTATCAAGACAGTACCCTTACGTGGACCCGGTACTGAACCCTTTAGGCCAATCACACTATGTTCCATGTCAATCAGGGCTACTTTTAGATTCTTGGTTGTCACACGAACATTACCCATTTGGCCTGCCATCTTTTTGCCCTTAAAAATACGCTGCGGGTACATAGAACCAATAGAACCGGGGCGCCGATAGCTGCGGCCACCGTGAGTTTTACGGCCACGATGAAAGTTGTGGCGTTTAATAGTGCCTGCAAAGCCCTTACCTTTAGTATTAGAAGTTACACTTACAACATCTCCCACTGAAAATACCTCTGGAGTGAGTGTTTCACCTACTTTAAGGTCTTCGGTAATTTCGCTTACACGGAATTCACGCACAATTTTTGGCATAATTTTACTAGCTTTAAAGTGTCCGGCTTGCGCCTTGCCTAGCTTGGCTTTACCTGTGCCCACTTGCACCGCAGTGTAACCATCTGTTTCGATATTCTTAATTTGAGCAATAACATTGGGCTCAACCGTTAACAAGGTAACAGCTTCAACAGCACCATTATCATTAATGGTACTAGTCATGCCCAGCTTGGTAGCTATTAGTGATTTCACTATGGTTTACCTCTGTTATCTCAAAAAGGTCAGCGCATTAAAATGCTTGGTGTCTAGCGGTTTCTACTCTTGTAGACCTGCTAATTCACCAAGTCCTATACTTTCCAAATTTGGATATACCAATACAGATTAGCAGATAATAGCCACCTCTGTCAATGTGTTGTGTATTCTACACTAAAATGTAACCACGAGTCCTACTGGTAGCCAAAAGCCTATAAACATAGCCATAAGTAAAATGGCATACTCTATTTTTCTATCAATTTGAAATCTATCACGGTTAGCTAAAACTATGCCTGCCATTAAACCCACGGGTACGGGAACTTGCCAAGACTGTGAGCTGCTACTAAATCTAATCCAAAAAGAACCAAGCACAAGATAAATAGCCATTTTAAACAGGTAGACACTGTCAAGTTCTACATTACGGCTTTTTAGAGCTTTTATTTTTGTTTTTACCATTAGCTTAATTTAACCATAAGCAGGAAATTTTTGCTACATCTTTTTAGGTTTCATGCTTCTAAACTTTAAAGGAGCAGTTCTCATGCTATTTAACCCAACATTTATGTGGTGATACTGGCCGGTTACAGTTACATCACAGTCTACTGACCTGGTACCTATTGGTCCTAATGCGTCTCCGTCTATATTAAATACCGAGCTAACTGACGACCCGCCAACACTATGTATTGTAGAGCCTCTTATTTGAAATCTTGAATTATGTGCGTTATCTCCAATAATAGATCTCGCGAGTTCGTTACTGGCACTCCTAACTGTAAAGTATGATTTCCTAGCATGTTGACCTATATGTCTAGGTAATTTGCCTCGCACATCAAAAGTGCATACTTCGGCATTGGGGCCAAGCCCATCTGTAACATCCCCTTTTACTACAAAATCGGACTTTCTTGCACCCGACCCCACAAAGGCCGCACGGCCAACTAGTTTCATCTGGGATAGGGTTGCCTTAAAGCCCAAGTGTCCCCTTAGCTCACCTCTGGCAGTGATGTTGGCATACGTAAGATCTGAAGCAAATGTGTGCAGATTATCTGGAATTTCTATGTCTAGCTGTTCATTAGGATTTAGGCTAAAATACTGCTGCAAAAATGTGGTTTCTATTGAACCCCAAACCCAGGCAAAGTTTTCATCAGTTAGCAATTCATTCAGATTACCTTGATACAGTTCTGCAATACCTTGCGCACTTAATCTGGAGCCCGCTCTATGGGCCATCAAGATACCAGCTCGATCACTTGCAGCGCTTAGTTCAATAGATTGATTAAATCTTTCAAAATTGGCTACTGAGTCATGTGCTTCTTCAAGTCTGTTGTTCCAAAATCTACTCATAAAAAATGTCCATTAATTAATCGTATCTAAACCAGCCTCAGCGGCTATATTGCTGATTGGAAAAATAGGACTGCGCGGCTCTCTATCGCCACTATTGCCGCCGCCTCCCCCGTTATCAAATGGACAGTTACTCAAATCACAGTCTATAACAGGATCTATTATGTGCCCAAATAAAAACTTCAAATCTACACAAGCTCCACAAGCATTTTTACCTAAAGGACAGGCCTGCCTAACTTCTTTTTGGGCTCTTAATATAAGATCTACTCTTGTTTCGTCTATGGCTATACGCGGCGGCACATAAACGCTGTATTTTACTTTTACGCCATCAAGCCTTGTTTTTAAATACTGCCTGGGTGGCTCCCCAACAACTTCAAATTCTCTATGCATGAACTAATTTTATCTTTCTAGAATAAATACACAAGCATAAGAAAAACGCCCTTTCGGGCGCTATTTACATTTTGATTTCGGCGTCGCAGCCGGCTGGTAGTGACAAGTTCATAAGTGAGTCAATTGTCTTAGGTGTAGGCTCAAGAACATCAATTAAGCGTTTGTGAACGCGCATTTCAAACTGTTCGCGGCCCTTTTTAAAAACATGCGGACTTTTAACCACAGTAAAAGTTGTGCGTTTGGTTGGCAAAGGAATTGGCCCGGCAATAGTGGCGCCAGTCCTTAGTGCAGTATCAACAATTTGCTTAGCACTTTGGTCAATTACTTTATGGTCATACGCCTTTAAACGAATACGTATACGCTGAGCAGTGCTAGCCGTAGGCTTCTCTTTAGCTACAGGGCTCTTTTTTGGTACTGGTTTCTTAGCTTCGGCCATTTTATACTCCTGCTCGCATGCTAGCTAGCAAGCTTACTGCTTCTTCTCTTTCTACAGGTACCCATGAAATTGGGCACTCATATCTATCATGAGCGTCAATCATCATTTGATTTAGTGCAAAAGTATGTTCCTCATCAGAGTCAGCTAACGGTACAGCAACCGTTTCAAGAAAGTCATCACTAATAGGATTGTAAAAGTGGTATCCAATACAATCACCGCCCGCAATGGCTGCATATATAGCGAGGTTTTTTGCATTCTCGGCTCTGCGGTTGTTTATTATTGCATCGCCCCACTCACGTGCCGCCTTGTAACCTACGACGTGTTGAATATATTCAATCTGCCTAAGCTCAGTGGAGCTAAATAATACATCATCAGGCTTCATATCTACTCTGATAGAAGGTAGTGACATGTATTTTAGCCCTGGTTCTCGCTCAAACATATTGATATTATTTTACGATCTTGGTAACAACACCAGCACCAACGGTGCGGCCGCCTTCACGAATAGCAAAGCGCAAACCTTGCTCCATGGCAATCGGTTGAAGCAACTTAACCTTAAAGGTTATTGTGTCACCAGGCATGACCATTTCTTTGTCGGCAGGTAGTTCAACTTCACCAGTTACGTCAGTTGTACGGAAGTAAAACTGCGGTTTGTAGCCCTTAAAGAATGGCGTGTGACGTCCGCCTTCTTCTTTGGTAAGAATATAAACTTCGCTGTCAAATTCAGTGTGCGGAGTAATGGTTCCTGGCTTGCAAAGTACCTGTCCGCGCTCAATATCTTCGCGTTCAACACCACGAAGCAATACACCTACGTTGTCACCTGCTTGACCCTGGTCAAGATTCTTTTTGAACATTTCAACGCCGGTTACGACCGATTTCTTAGTTGGGCGTATACCAACAATCTCGATTTCGTCGTTAACTTTAACAATGCCTGTCTCAACACGGCCAGTAGCAACGGTACCACGGCCTTTAATTGAAAAGACATCTTCAATTGGCATTAAGAATGGCTTGTCAAGATCACGCTTTGGCTCTGGAATGTAGTCATCCATAGCTTTAACTAGCTCCATAATGGCATCTTCGTCTTCTTTGCTGCCCTCTAAAGCTTTGGTAGCACTACCCTTAATAATGGGAGCGTTTTCGTCGAAGTCATATTTCTTAAGAAGTTCACGTATGTCCATCTCAACCAATTCAACTAGCTCTGAATCAGCAAGGTCCATTTTATTCATGAAAACTAGAACTGAAGGTACGCCTACCTGCTTTGCAAGTAGAACATGCTCGCGAGTTTGCGGCATGGGGCCGTCGGCGGCAGAAACAACCAAAATTGCACCGTCTACCTGTGCGGCACCGGTAATCATGTTCTTAACATAGTCGGCATGGCCTGGCATATCAACATGGGCGTAGTGGCGTTTTTCACTTTCGTATTCCTGATGAGAAGTAGCAATCGTTATACCACGAGCCTTTTCTTCCGGAGCATTATCAATTTCATCGTACTTAACAGGTTTATTGATGTCGCTGGGAAGCTTTTTTGCTAGTACTGCGGTAATAGCTGCAGTTAAAGTAGTCTTACCGTGGTCAACATGACCCATAGTGCCTACATTAATGTGTGGCTTGCTTCTGTCAAAATCTGCCATTTAGTTCTCCTAAGTAATCTGTTATTAAAAAGTTTTTCGCGCAAGTTATAGCAACACCCACACGAGTTACCAGAGTATTCTACAAAATCTTAAGAAGTTTGTAAAGAGTTAAATTGGCTCTTATTCGCTGGCAAAAGTTATGTTACTGCTAGCCACCCGGCTTTTACGCGCGTCCAACCTATAGGCGTAGTTTGGATATCTAGCATTGAGTTCTTTAAGAGTCTTAAGCTCAGGCATATGGGGTATATGTCTCAAGATTTCGGTTTCTAGCTTTTGCCGCCAAAGCTGTTGATGAAGGACTGGTTTTGAACCAGTCGCCCGATATGCCGAGATTGCCAGAGCAGCTGAGA
Source organism: uncultured Candidatus Saccharibacteria bacterium (assembly GCA_964469975.1). Classification (GTDB taxonomy): domain Bacteria; phylum Patescibacteriota; class Saccharimonadia; order Saccharimonadales; family JANWIN01; genus CAYYAF01. The sequence goes on along the minus strand of CAYYAF010000004.1, from coordinate 4,619 downwards.
CCGTCCAAGCTTGAATAGCTTCTGGATGATTTGTACTGTCTACATCTAACAATATGTTACCTTTACTATCAGCCTTGGTGGTTTTTGTTATAACTCTGCCTCGGTAGTCCACATATACGAATTCTGGGTAGGTACGACTCTTGCGTGTAATATTAAGCAACCGGTTTTCAAGTTCTTCTGAAAGTAGAGATAGTCCTTGCCTGCGTAGACCTTTAGCAATGTCATATGTCTCTTTTGGCCAGCTAGTAAATGATCCATGGTAATCCCAAAACTTAACCAAATCTTTTTCGCTTAGTGAACGGCTACGCACACCAGCATCGGTCAAAAAGTCTGTTCCCATAATATTACGAGCAAGGCCGCTAACATAAAGCTGTTTATGGGCGTTGTTTAGTTCGTCAAAAAAACTTGTGTCCAGCAATGCTGCTGGGTTGGCTGTTATGGTTTCAATGGGTCTAATTGAGCCATCAGATGCATAATCAATACCTAGGGCAAAGTAATGCTGCATAGGACGCCAAAGTAATTCAATTGTTCTGTCACGTAGATTGTTTGCAGCCGAGTTTAGTAAATTGACCCTGGTTGGTAACAGCATAGCAGCCTCTTTTAGTGCGTCATAAGCTAATCCTTGAACTTCTATAGAAGCAACTGGCATATTATGATTTACTATTTGGCCGTTTTTGTGAATATAAAATTCGTAGCTATCTTTCCAGGTTTGATTTTCTATGCCGCGTGGATTTTTTGCTTGATATTCCAGGAGTCCTGATTTAGATTCATTAAGTTTATCTACTAGCCAATCGGTCGATAGTGCCAGTGCCTGACCCATAGTTATAAACTGACCATCCCGCAGTTGAACGCTTTTATTCAAAAACTGAGTCCCATGATAGTTACAGTAGTGACCCACGGTACGAACAAATTGCGGAGTTGAGTCGATTGAACCGTAGTAGGCCAACTCATGATCGTTTCCGCCCCATTTTGAAGCCAGTTCCTGGAAAATATGAAGTGATACGCTATCTAGGTTTTGCCCATCTACTTTGCTGGTCCGATATTCATGAATAATTTTACCCGGTTCTTCTTCATTGGTATCGTTCTTGGTTTGCCCTTGCAAACTAGCTAGAGTAAGTAAAATTTGCCGCGTCAACTTTGGTTTTACGGTTATTAAGTCTTCGGCAACTTCTAGCGAATCGCGCCCGAATATTGCACCTTTAAATAACATATCCGAACTAGCATATACGCCCATTCCGCTTTTAGAGGTAACTTTTCTTAGCGCAATAGAAGATTGCAAAAAATCCGGCCGCGTTATTAACGGCAGGCGGTTAATAACCTGCTTCATACTTCTTAGTTTAGCTACTTAATAAAGCTGGTCAAGCTTATTTAACGTTTTTAGCAATAATAGCTTCTGCAACGTTGTTTGGAACGTCTTGGTAGTGATCTAACTCCATACTGCTACTGGCTCGTCCTTTGGTCATACTACGTAAGTTAGTGGTGTAGCCAAACATTTCACCAAGTGGTACAAAAGCCGTAATTTCTTTAATGCCAGCTTGTAGGTCTTCCATACTTTCAATACGGCCGCGCTTGCTGTTCAAATCACCAATTACGTCACCCATGAATTCTTCTGGTGTGACTGCTACCAACTTCATGATAGGTTCTAATAGGACTGGGTTAGACTTCTTAACCCCTTCTTGAATGGCCATAGAACCAGCTATCTTAAAGGCCATCTCACTACTGTCCACATCGTGATAACTACCGTCATATAGTGTTGCCTTAACGTCAACCACTGGATAGCCAGCAATTACACCGTTATTTAAAGCCTCTTCTATGCCGGCTTTAGTGGCGGGAATGTACTCCTGTGGTACTACCCCGCCCTTAATGGCGTTCACAAACTCGAAGCCTTTACCGGCTTCATTTTGCTCTAGCCTTAGCCAGACATGACCGTATTGACCACGACCACCACTTTGGCGAATAAATTTACCTTCGGCTTCGGTGCCATCTTTACGGATAGTTTCGCGGTAAGCTACCTGAGGCTGACCAATATTTGCCTCAACTGTAAATTCGCGTTTCATGCGGTCCACAATAATTTCTAGATGTAGTTCACCCATTCCGCTAATTATGGTTTGACCGGTTTCTTCATCTACACGAATTCTGAATGTTGGGTCTTCTTCAGCTAAGCGCTGCAGAGCTAAACTCATTTTTTCTTGATCGGCTTTTGTTTTAGGTTCAATAGCAATACTAACTGGTGGTTCCGGGAAGGTAATGCTTTCAAGCACAATTGCATTGTTAGAATCACATAATGTGTTACCGGTTGTAGTAGCTTTTAAGCCTACAATGGCGGCAATATCACCAGCAGCTACCTCTGTTACATCCTCTCGCTTATCAGCGTGCATGCGTACAATTCTGCCCACACGCTCTTTTTCACCGGTTGAGCTATTTAATATATAGCTACCGGCAGTGACTTTTCCTGAATATACTCTAAAAAACGCCAGTTTACCCACGAATGGATCAGTGGCAATTTTAAAGGCTAGAGCTGCGAAAGGTTCAGATTCTTCTGGTTTTCGCTCAATTTCATCACCAGTTTTAGGGTGCGTTCCCCAAACTGAGCCTCGATCTAACGGACTAGGCAAGAAATCGGTAATAGCGTCTAATAATTTCTCTACAATTACGCCACGGCCATCACCACCACTTACGGCGTAAAATTTGCCGGTAAGTACAGCTGTTCTAATAGCCTGACGAACATCATCTTCGCTTAAGCCTTCTTCACCAACTTCAAAATACTTTTCTAGCATTTTTTCGTCTTCAGCAACGGCATTTTCAACCAATAAGCTGCGGTATTTTTTAACCTGATCTATCATGTCTGCTGGAATTTCTTCTTCTGTAAGTTCGTGATCGGTAAATTCATTGTAGGTGTAGGCCTTCATTGTAATAAGGTCAACTACACCTTTGACGGATTGTTCAAAACCTATAGGTAGGTGAATTGGGAAAGCCCGTTTGCTTAAACGATTGTGGATAGAATCTAGTGACTTATAAAAATCACCACCGGTTTGGTTTATCTTATTTATAAAACAGATTCGTGGTACGTGATATTTGTCAGCCTGACGCCACACGGTTTCACTTTGACTTTCTACGCCCATTTTGCCGTCAAATACTGTTACCGCACCATCTAATACGCGAAGTGAACGTTCTACCTCGGCCGTAAAATCAATATGGCCGGGTGTATCAATAATGTTAATCTTGTGGTCTTTCCAAAAACAAGTTACGGCCGCGCTAGTGATAGTAATACCGCGTTCTTTTTCTTGTGCCATCCAGTCTGTGGTAGTTTCGCCTTCATGCACAGCGCCAATTTTGTGCTTTAAGCCAGTGCGGTACAAAATACCTTCGGTTGTGGTAGTTTTACCGGCATCAATATGAGCAATAATGCCAATATTCCTGAACTTTTCTAATGTGTATTTTTTATCTGCCATTTTGCCTCTATTTTTATAAATTAATCTTCTTGTTCTTGAGTGTATCTAGATAATTCTTCAAGCATGTCAAGATGCTCGCCACTGTCATATACAGCTCTACCCGCAACTCTTACAGTTCTTGCAGCTAACAGTTTACCGAGTGGATTGGTGCTAGTTCTTAGTCTTTCATAAGCACCGGCTAAACGATCCTCTGCCAAAGTCATTCGGCATCTCGCTTGTTCAAGTTCTGAAATCTGACCTTCTTTAATTTCTTCACCCATGTTAGAACCTTGCAAAATGGGCGAAGGCACGGTTAGCTTCGGCCATTTTGTGTATGTCTTCACGCTTTTTAACCGCTGCACCGGTGTTGTTATAGGCATCAACTAGCTCTAACGCAATGCGGTCTTCCATACTCATACCACTACGATCCCTGGCCGCTTGCACAAACCACATTGTAGTAAGATGAGTTTGGCGCTGCCCTTTGACTTCAAACGGAATTTGATAATTAGCACCTCCAACACGTCGGCTACGCGTCTCCATGTGCGGCTGAATGTTGCTAAAAGCTTTTTCAAATACCTCAAGTGGATTTTTAACCTTAAGTTTATCGGCCGCTTTTTGCATGCCGTTATAAACTAAAGTTTCAGCAATTTGTTTTTTGCCATCCAACATTACACGGTTAATAAGCCTTTGAACTTGTACACTGTTATAAAGTCGGTCTGGCTGAATATCACGAACTAGTGACTTGGTCTTATGGCGCGGCATTTTAGAATTCTCCTGCCTTTTTTGCATCATAAGCTTCGGAAAAAGCCTTATATGCAGCAAATGGGCAATCATCTTCCAAGCTAAAACTCATTTCAATATCAAGGCCCTCTGCCATTAGTTTTTCAACAATACGCCTGCATGCTACTTTAACTTTTGCTCCTGATACTTCACTGGAAGCAGAAAGTACAGAAAGTAATGGTATACAAACATCTCTTTCGCATAAAGTAGATTCAAGCATTATTTACTCTTCTTTGCTCCGTATTTACTGCGGCCTTTTTTGCGGTCAGCCACACCTTGAAGGTCTAAAGTACCACGGACAATGTGGTAACGAACACCAGGCAAGTCCTTTACGCGTCCACCGCGTACAAGCACAACAGCATGTTCTTGAAGATTGTGACCTTCACCGCCAATATAAGCCCAAACTTC
>CAYYAF010000003.1:18156-27028 GCA_964469975.1 uncultured Candidatus Saccharibacteria bacterium | reverse complement strand
CTCCGCCCTCTGTGGCTGCGGCTAATAGTTTTGGCGTTTGCACTTCTGTAAAATCGTTCTGATAAAAATACTCACGTAAGGCTTTGGTAATTCCCCCGCGAACTTTAAACAGCGCCGTTTCGTGCAAGTTACGCAGGCCAATTGGGCGATATTCAAACAGCGTATCTAAATTATCTGGTTTGTGGTCTAATGGTTTATCAATTTCAATTGGTGGCTCTTCTGTAACCGGTACCAAAATTTCTAGCTTAGGATCATGAATTTCAGCTCCACCAGGGGCTCGTGATTCATCTTTGGCCGAGCCTTCAACCGCTAAAACCGTACCAATTTGTAGACCACGCAGTTTTTCTACTTCTTCTTTATCTTTAACAACCACCTGCACAACGCCACTGCGGTCACGCACTAAAATAAAAGTCAGTCCACCTAGTAGGCGTTTTTTATGCAGCCATCCCTGCACACTAACTGATTTGCCGGCGTGTTTCACTACGTCAGCAGCTAAAACTCTAGAGCTCATAGCGAGGGACCTTTCATAGGTCGCGGGTGATATTTGTTGATGAGATAGCAATTTTCTTGCGCCAAAGTGCAACCTAAGTTACATTGCGAAGCAAAAAATTGATAGATTACGACGAATATTGATTGCGGAATGGAAGGCTCCCCGCTTTGAGCTCTTATCATGTGGATTATTCTAACACCTACGCCTTATCTGACGAAGTGTCTTTTGTTTCTTTAGCGCCCTCTTCTGGAATTTGGTTCTGATGTTCAGCTTTGGCTTTTATAGCTGCAACTGCACGTATGTCATTGTACTTATCAAACTCATCAACTATTGGTTTACCGACTATTTGCTCCAAAATATCCTCAATTGTAATAACGCCTGCTACTTCCTCAAAACTATTCACTACTACAAACAAATGATGTTTGGTTTTTAAAAAGGCATTTAAGACTTCGCTAAGGCTTTGTTCTTCGTGTACATAATAAACATCCTTCTTCATAAGGTCCTTCACATGTCCACCATGACTAGCCGATATTAAATCGCGCGTATACAGCATGCCCACAAAATTGTCTGGCTTATCCTGGTAAACCGGGAAGCGTGAATGGCCGCTACCGTGAAGCTCATCCATTAAGTGTGGTCCAATAGAGTCTGTAGTTGCAACTGTCTTAACTTCGCGCCTGGGTGTCATAACATCGCGCACAATTTTGCTACCGTAAGTTAGCGCTCCTGCAGCAATTCGTAGCTCGTCTTCACTAATCCTATTATCGGATTGGTGTTTCTGGTTTTCTAGCAAATTAATAAAGTCTTCTTTTTCGTATAAGCCGGTATGCACATGAACATGTCTATACTTAGCTAGCCAGCTGGTGAACCGGTTTAAGATTGGATATAAGTGGCCCAGTAGCCAAGCCAGAGGCGATGTTAAATACTTAGCAGCAATTTGGCCATAGCGGCTCACCCTGGTATTTGGTATCCAGGCAAAGCCTAGCCAGACCAAGCCTAAAGTAACAATTAAAGCTAGCCAAACAGATAATCCACGGGAAATAATAACAAAAAAGCTAGATGCGCAAATGCCAATAATCAACCAAAGTAAAACTTGCACACTGCTGCCATATGCAACTGCCTTATACAGTACATTGGCAAATTCATCGCCGGCTCTAGATCTGCGTTTAAGTTCTTTTAGCGGTAAATGCGTATAGGCCTTTTGTAAAGATACGGCCGTTAGAGTTAGCGCTGCCAAGAGAATGGCGAATATTAGCGTTAGCATGTACCTATCTTACCAGTTTTATTAGCCCGAATAATATCGTAATATAGTGAGACAGAATGGAGAAAATACTTTATGAGTAAACAGTTTATAGCAATTGTAGTTGCTATTGTTTTGGGGTTAGGTGCAATTTTTTGGATAAGTAACCGTGGTTCCAGCACCTCTAATAATAGTTCCTCAGTCCAGCCTAGTAATCATGTTCAGGGACAAGGTCAAAAGGGCGTCACCCTTATAGAATACGGTGATTATCAGTGCCCTGTTTGTGGTGCCTATTATTCAACTGTCAAACAAGTTGCCGGTAAATATACAAAAGAAATTTACTTTCAGTTCCGTAACTTACCATTAACTAGTTTGCACCCTAACGCCTTTGCGGCCGCCAGATCAGCTGAAGCTGCAGGACTGCAAAATAAATATTGGGAAATGCACGACATGCTGTATGAACAGCAAAATACTTGGGCCGACTCAAGCAACGCTTACACTTATTTTGAAAATTACGCTCAGCAAATAGGCTTAGATCTAACTAAGTTTAAGCAAGATTACGCCAGTACAGCTGTTAACAGCACTATAAATGCCGATTTAGCTGAGTTTAAAAAAACCGGTCAACAGCAAGCTACCCCAACCTTCTTTATAGACGGCAAGTATATTGAAAATTCCAAGTTAGTTGATGCCAATGGTTATCCGAGCGTAGACAAATTTAGTGCCGTAATTGACGCGGCAATAGCTGCCAAAAATAAATAAGTTAGATTAAGGTAAAGGAGCGGCTAGCACTGCATTTTTGGGAAGAGAAGTGCCGGTCCGCTTTAGCGGAGCTGAATTCATTTCAGCAGGCTTTGGTGAGAAACCCAAGCCAGAGGGACCCCATTTATGGGGCCGCGTATGGGTGTCTCATTTTAGAAAAACAAAACCGGACTTGAGTCCGGTATTTGAACAAAACGTAACTGTAACTAACTTTAATAGTTTATAAACTGCTGCCATTTTGGCCGGCGTACTTTTACTTCCACTATAACTCTCCTTGATATTGTTTTTATTTTTATTGGCATAAAGCCAGTTCCCCCAACACTAAACACCCAAATAAGCCTCAAGGTGTTAATTTTTAGAAAATTTTTGTCTTCGTAGGTAAAAAAGTTATTACCTGAAGTGAGCTAATAATTGCATACACAGCTTATGCTTGTCAACGACTTTTTCTAAAGTACTTATGCTGTAAAATTAAGTTAAGCATGCACGAAACAGTCTTTGCAGAACTTAGTCTAATTATTGCTGTTGGCGCCGGTATGGCAATTATTATGAGGCTCATTAGGCAGCCGCTTATTATTGGCCATATTATTACCGGTATTATTGTTGGGCCCGCTGCTCTTAACCTTATTAAATCGGCCGATACTATTAATGCTTTTTCTAGTATTGGTATCGCTTTACTACTTTTCATCATTGGCCTGGGGTTAAACCCCAAAGTCATACGCGAGGTTGGTAAAGTTGCCGGTATTACTGGGGTTCTACAGGTTTTTCTAAGTACTGTTATAGGTTACGCCACTGGTTTAACTTTAGGTTATAGTAAAACTGAATCACTGTTTTTTGGCGTAGCCTTAGCCTTTAGTAGCACCATTATTATCTTGAAATTATTAAGTGATAAACGGGAGCAAACCAGGCTTTACGGCAAAGTAGTAACTGGTATATTGATTGTTCAGGACGTTTTAGCAGCTATTGCACTTCTATTTGTGACTGCCAAAGGCACAGAACATGGTTTTACGTTGAATGAGCTGAGTTGGTTAGTCGTAAAGGGCTCAGCTATTGCAATACCTTTATTTTTTATAGGCATGGTAATTTTGCCGCGCATACATAAATTTATTGCCGGTAGCCAAGAATTACTTTTTTTGTTTGCCATAGGTTGGGGTTTTGGCTTTGCAGCACTTTTTGAACACGCTGGTTTTTCGCTAGAAATGGGCGCCTTACTTTCTGGCGTAGCTTTAGCAGCTTTGCCTTATGCTCAAGAAATAAGTGCCAGGTTAAGGCCACTTAGAGATTTTTTTATTATAGTATTCTTCATTACGCTTGGCGCTAGGCTAACGCTAGATAACTTTGGTGTAATTTTGCCCGCTATTATCATTGGCACTTTTGTAGTAATAGTTATCAAACCACTAGTTGTGTTAACCATTATGGGTTTTATGGGTTATACCAAGCGAACTAGTTTTAAAGCGGCGGTAGCTACAGCTCAGGTTAGTGAATTTTCCTTGGTATTTGTTATTTTGGGAAATAATCAACATCTGATCTCGGATAATGTAGTATCCGTTATCACTATTGTGTCACTTATTTCTATTGCCGCTAGCGCTTATATGATTATTTACTCCGAGAAACTGTATGACTTATTTGAAGTTGACTTAAGCATGTTTGAGCGCCACAAAGAATTAAAGACAGAGCATGACCATAGACGAGCTTTTGACATGGTGTTGTTTGGCTATCACAAAGGCGGCCAGGAATTTATAAAAGTTTTTGACAGCCTAAAACGCAGTTATGTAGTGGTAGATTACGACCCTGATGTGATTGATATTTTAGAGCATCAAAAAATTGAATATATTTATGGCGATGTTAGCGATATTGAACTGCTAGAAGAAATTGGTTTAGAAAAACCTAAGCTTGTCGTATCTACAATTACTGATTTTGATAGCACCGTATTCTTGGTTAGAACGTTGGTTCACAAAAATCCTAGGGCAGTTGTAATTTGCCACGCTGATAACGTGGCTGAGGCCGAAGAACTTTATAACTTGGGTGTTACTTACGTCATGATGCCCCATTACATTGGCAGCGAGAAAATTAGTAAATTAATTAAGCACAGTCAGCTTAAGAAGAGTGAGTTTAAGCCACTTCGTGAAAAGCATTTGGAATATCTGCACAGTCACTTCGAAGATGAATTTGAGCTTGAAGGCGCTACATAAAGCCAGTTTTGCTTGATATATTTATGTACGCTTGGCAATAACCCTGTTGCTGTTTTACCTCTGAGTAAATTTTGTCTTATCTGGCGGGAAGATACATTTGGCGTTGAACTTGTAGTTATAAATAATTCTTTTGGAGCTTGTGGTAGCTTTTTAATTAAGAGCTTAATCTGAGCTACATTCATATCTGCTTTGGTGCTAACAATTAACCCAGTTTGGCTAAGTAAGTTTTTAGATAGTGGCCAGCTTGGTAAATGTTCCAGCACATCCGCTCCCATTAGCAACAAAATCTCATCGTCTGGAAATTTTTGCTTTAATCTTGGCAAGGTTTTAGCAACCGAAAATTGTTTGTCGGGTAAGTCTAGAACGTCTAACTTAGTGTGTGAGGCTATGGCTAATTTAAGCATTGCTAAACGGTGCGCTAGGTGGGTTGTTCCGGTTTTATTGCGATGAACGGCCTCCGGTAAAAAGTAGACCTTGTTTAAGTTTGCTTGCCTAATAGCCTCTAGCGCAAAACTAATATGCCCTTTATGAACCGGATCAAAACTTCCGCTAAATATTCCTACACGCCTGCTCATAATTTTTATTTTTTAAGGCTTCCTCTTTTGCCCTTTACTTGAAAATCTCCACACGTAACGCACACTACATTAGAACCATCGGAAATGACTTTAGACCTGCGATTATTTTTGGCACAGTCACATTTACTATTTTTGTCTAGATCTTTAGACTCGTAAAGTGTGCCAGATAAGCCGGCCTCACGCGCTGTTTTCGCTTCAGACGAGAATAAATCAACCACAGAAACCGAACATCCACCTCCACAGCCGACGCCCGATTCTGCAATTTGTTGTTCGCTGCGCCGAACCATAAACTCACTATCACTATTGCTTAGTACGGCTTGTTGAATAGCGTGCTCGCGCTCCGCTAACTTAAGAGCTGTTTCCAGGCCAACCTGGGCAGCCATTCTTTTTACTGTTCGATCATTAAGAGTTGCTAGGCCGGCACGATTATCAATAGTTACAGTCTTGATACGCATGGCAAGTTCTGCCACATAATCGTCGACATAAATATTTCCATTAAACATGCGCTTTTGTATTTCCTGCTGATCCTCTGTATTTAGCTGCAGGTAAACATTATTAATTAACTTATTGACTTTTGGTTTAGCCCAGTCCTCAAGGCTGCAGGCTAACTCTTTTTCCAAATCTAGCTTCTCTTTTGCGTAATATGTGGCCTGTTTCTTTAGTTCAGCCTGATCATTTAAAAATCCCTCTAACTGTCTTTTTACTTTAACTTGATCTTCTGGAAGGAGATAATTAGCAACACCGCCTATAAAATCGGTTAATATATTTTCTGTTGAATCAAATACAAGTTCCATTTGATTACAAAACTTCATAACTGCAAGAGCAGTTGGTTCAATTTCATCCTCATATCGCTCGCTCAAAAAGGCTGCCCAAGCCTTTGCCGGAATTTCAAATACACTGTAGCTGGTCATAGATTTTGTCATTCCGTCGACAGATAAAGCTTGTACTCTAAACATAGTTCTGTCGTCATAGTCAAAGCTTAAAGCTGCTTCCGGATCGGCCTCAAGATGTGTTGGTGAGGGTGAAATTAGTACTTTTTTACCACCGGCTTGCATACCAGCCTTAACGTTTGGCTTAAGAATTATGGCCTCTTCAATTATTTCTTCTTGCCGACGAAAAGACTCGAATAAACTATTCGGGTCATTATGATCCAAAGCCTCATAACCTTTAACAGCATTGGTAACCGTACCAGCGCCCAAGCTAAAATATTGACCAAGCTCGGGTTTAAATCGTTGATATACGGTTGGGCCAAACAAGTTTACATCGGCTTCAGCAACTTCACTAACATTTTGTTCAAGTACATCAGTTTCGGCCGCAGTGTCAAAAATTGCTTGTTCTTTATCAATAACATACTGGGACAGATAGCGAATGTTGAAAATAATATCATCTGTTCGCCTACTGATTTGTTTTTCTGCCTCAACCTGTGCGGCTCTTTCAAACATATAAAAACCCTCACTTTTTCGAGCAAGGGTCTTTAAAATTTTGGCTCTTGCTCGAGAGACTTTTACACCGTGTCTGGCTTATCCAACTAGGGAATTACAGTTGCGGCACAGCGTGGGAATTACACCCACTTCCGGTACTTTTTGTTAATAAAAGAATCATACCACCATTGCCAGGCTTTGTATGTAGTAATTTATGTGTGCTTGTAAATAGTAATTTTATATGTTATAATTTACTTATGCCAGAAGAGTTACCAGCTCTTGAAAGTGTATATAAGTCACCGCCAGTTTCGTCAGAGCAATTATTGCCAATAACTGCAGAGCAACAGCTATACAACACCTATGCTTCTAGGGCTGATAGTCTGCCAGGTTTTAGACAGCGTGCGTTCGAAGAAGCCAGAGACGACTTTGTTGCTACCGTACATGAAACTCAGAGTACTTTTTCTGTTGATCAGCTGGCTGGAATTGTAAAGCGAATTATTGAAGAAGATAGCTATAATTCTTTTAAATCAGATTTTACTAAATACTGGCAAGATAATAACTTAGAACAAGATTTACATAATTACTCGTACTGCGTATTAACTAATCATCGCTTCTTTTCGGACCTGCCAGTTTGCACAATGGCCGTATATGACATGCGCAGGGACGACCCAATGGCCAAAGAGCGCAATTTACTAGTTGTAGGTAGATTGATTCCGACCATGGAAGTAGACTTATTCAAAAGCGGTGACTTCGTTCCAGTAACGCCTGTACTTGCGAACGGCGCCAGACAAATACAAACTGTCCCAAAACTGCCGTCTAATGCTACCGATGAAATGAAAGCGCTAAGAAAAATATGGAATCATGATAGTAAGCACGCGCTAGAAACCGCAGCTACCACTCCAGGCAATATAATTTTGATGGCCGCTAGTGGTAGCCAAGATTTGATTAAAGGCGACAAGTTAGTGATGCAGCACATAAACCCTGAAACTGCCCGTTTAATACGTAGCCCAAGGCTGAAAGTGCTGCCAATATTCTTCAGTTGTAATTCGTTTAGTCCTGATGGCCTTGAGCCTGCACCAGCTAAATATAAATTTCTAAAACCAAGGGTATTTGAAACACCAGAACAGGTCAGAGACACCATGATTGAACTTGCTAGTGTTGGCGCAGAATTATTAGTAGATGAATTCCCTAGTGGCGTTGAGTACGCTTTAAGTTATAGAGAAAGAACAGCTAAGCGGCTTGGCGGCTCCGCACTCCGTAAAGGGCGATAACTATTTACTTGTGCGCTTTTTAAGCTCACTCAGACGCGGTATAAAAGATTGAGCGGCACCATCAATGCCTAATACTTTTAGTGCACCAATCAATACGTACAGCTCGTCTAACTTGGCTTGAGCAACTTGGCCAGATTTTTCAGCCAGATTAAAAAAGTTATCTACCTTATTAACTAACCACTTTTCTTCAGTTTCCTTAATTTGGTTAGTTGGCAAAGACTTTTGGGTAGTTGCATTAACGACTTCAAGTGAACGTGCTGAATGATCACGCTTATTTAAGTGTCCGCGTTTAATCAGGCTATTAACGTGTAGCGCAACCGTAGCCACCGAAGTGTAATTTAGGCCGCTCATAATTTCGCGGTAACTGGGGCTATAACCATGAGTAGCAATAAACTGTTCTATAAATGTCAGCAGTTCTCGCTGTTTTTTTGTGGGGCGAATATTTTCGGACATAATTTTAGGCTATTGCCGTGCGTTTATGATGCGGAAATTTTTCTGGGAATACCCAAAGTCTGTACCATATGTAGTTCCAAACCGTAAAGAAGGCGGCCGATATAAACTGCCCGATGTATGGGCTAATACCAGCTAGCTTAAGAGCGTAAATTATAAAGTAATCCAGCACAAAGTTTACTAAGGTTATAAATATATATCGTGTGGTTACGTCAAGCTGATGTTTGGATAACTTAGGATTATTAAATACCCAGTACCGCTGCAAGATATAATTTACAGTCCAGCCAAATAAGTTGGCAGACAGCTTAGCCCACCATAGGTTGAAGTGAAAAACTTGGTCACAAACAAAAAAAGCAGCATAGCCACTCCAAAAATAAGCGCCGCCACTAACTAGGTATTCTGTAATTCTTTTTACTTCACGGGCCTTTTTTTTCTTCATTTTAAACCTGTTTATGTTTTCGGTCTTTGTTCATTATAACA
>CAYYAF010000003.1:0-18056 GCA_964469975.1 uncultured Candidatus Saccharibacteria bacterium | reverse complement strand
GTATCATCCGTCCAAGCATGTGATAGAAGATTCACTAGTGTTAAGCCAATTAAACTAGCCAGCAAAATTGCGGCCAAGGTTTGGCTGCGAATTTGCCAAAGTTGCCAGGCCACCAAAACATTTATGGCAATAAATAACCCTAGCCCTACTATTCCAACTTCTTGACCAACTTGAACAAAGTAATTTTCGGCAATGCGTGGTTTGTGATTATTCCTAAATGAAGCTGGCCCTGCTGTGCCTGGCCCATAGCCTAGAGGTTGTTTGATTACAGACTTTGCACCTTCTAGCATAGCTTCCGTACGTACTGCATTGGAGCTTTCAGGCGAGCGGGAAGTATTATCGGTATGAAATAGAGTGTTTTCTAATACATTGTTGTGCCTAAAAATTAGCACCAAGCTAACTAGAACGGCGACTGCCAGAATCAAAAAATAAGAAGTTTTTTTCATAAACTTACTGTGGTAAGCCCATAAGTAAACTAGTGAACCAACAGCCAAGGCAGTACCAAGCCAAGCACTTCTAGAATATGTGTAGAATAAAACTACAGTTGATGCTATCAAAAGTATAGTAATAGAAAGTTTCTTCCTATTCATAAATAACGCCGCTAGGGCAGCTATGATTAGCACTAGATATGCGCCAAGTGGATTGGCGCCGCGCAAGGTGGATTGCAGACGTACATATTGGGGTTTTTGATCTACCGTCTGGTAGGCCGGAATGGTTTTTGGCCCATAGCCAAAATGAGTTAGAAAATTATTTGGTAAAACAAGCTGTAAAAAGCCAAAAATAATTACAACCGCTGCCGGCCACAGAATAAATTTTTGCCAGTTTTTGCCAAGCCATGGTACCTTGGCGGCAATGACTATACAGCTCAAAAAGAAAATTAAATATCGCGCGTTTATTAACAGTGCGTAAATAAGTGCAGAACTGCTAACTTTATTAGTGCTCAGAGCGTAAATGCCTAGCCCAATGTTGAGTAGAATATATAGCAGTATAAGTAGAACTATTGGGCTATGAGTAAGCCAGTTTTTTATTTTTTTATCGGTATATGCTATCCAGAGCGAAGCTAGAGCCAAAGGTATTAATAGTAGCTCCTTCCAAATACGGAAAAGATCAATATGGCCAAGGTTAGCGCCAAGCCAAGTAGTAAAAACAGCATGGAAAGGTAGTAAAACTAAAATAACAACTACGGTCCAGGCCAAGACTTGTGACAATTTTTGAGTAACAACAGATGTGCTCATGAATGCTACAATCTAGTATAGATGAAAAATAACGCATCTCTTGTTTACAATTTATTTTTAGTCATTGGTGATAGCTTAGCTTTAGTAGCAGCCTTTGTTGGCGCTTATATTTTGCGGGTAACCCTTACGCACAGGGCCTTAGAAGCCCCAGTACATGCTCGTACTTATTTGGGTGTTTTCTTGGTACTGCTTCCCTTCTGGATTTTAATTTTCACCTTGCTGGGGCTATATAGTTCATCTATTCACGAAAAACGCTTCAGTGAGCTGGGTAGGTTGTTTGTGGGTTCTTTTATTGGCATGATGTTTGTGGTTTTTTGGGACTTTTTGTCACCCAAACCAATTTTGCCAGCCAGGTTAGTACCAATATATGGCTTCATATTGGCATTTTTGTTTTTGGTAATTTTTAGAAGTTTGGCTAGGTTTATTCGCGTTCGGTTGTTTGGCTATGGCATAGGAATTACTAACGTGCTGATTATTGGCAATACTAAGATTGCATCGGAGTTAATAGATTCACTTCATGATAGCCAGCGCAGTGGCTACCGGATTGTTGGCGTGGTTGGTCAATTACATAATATAGATAGTAAATACAAAGTAACGGTCTTTAAAACTTTTGAGGAAGCCTGTAAGCAGCTTGGCCGTGAAGATATCCATAGTATTGTGCAAACCGAGCTCTATGCCTCACCCGACAGTAACGACGAAATACTTAACTTTGCCCAAGAAAACCATATAGCTTACCGCTTCATCCCAGGTAATACTGAGCTATTTGTGGGTAATATTGATGTGGAATTATTCCGCTCAGCTATTCCCGTAATTGCTGTTCACCAAACCGCTCTGCTTGGGTGGGGACGAATTGTAAAAAGGTTATTTGACCTTAGTTTTGGCACACTACTTTTAATTATTGCTTCACCATTTATGTTAATTATTGCGATTCTTAATAAGTTATTTGGCGGCGGCACAGTATTCTTCCGCCAGACTAGATTAACCAGGTTCAATAATGAATTTAAGGTCTTTAAATTTAGAACTCAGCATCAAAAATATGACGGCACCACACCAGAAGAGGCTTTTAAACAAATGGGTAAACCAGAGTTAGCAATAAAATATCGCCAGAATGGTGATTACCTAACTAAAGATCCTCGTATAACTAAATTTGGTCGTTTTTTGCGCAAAACAAGCTTAGACGAGTTGCCACAGTTAATTAACGTCGTTAAGGGCGATATTAGTTTGGTAGGTCCCCGTGCCTTAATTCCCCAGGAGCTAAGCGTGTATGAAAAACGTCATGCCATTTTAAGTGTTAAATCAGGCCTAACTGGTCTGGCGCAGGTGTCTGGGCGTAAGAATATATCCTTTGATGAGCGCCGCCAGCTGGATATGTTTTATGTGCAAAACTGGAGTTTTTGGTTTGATCTAATAATTTTAGCTAAAACTGTGCGCGTGATTTTAAGCGGAAATTAAATGGACGGATTGCAAGACAAAAAAGTGGCCATAGTTTGTGATTGGCT
Organism: uncultured Candidatus Saccharibacteria bacterium; assembly: GCA_964469975.1. Lineage (GTDB taxonomy): Bacteria > Patescibacteriota > Saccharimonadia > Saccharimonadales > JANWIN01 > CAYYAF01. The sequence goes on along the minus strand of CAYYAF010000003.1, from coordinate 15,322 downwards.
TACTGGTTACGGTGGCGCCGAGCGCGTAGTTTTGGAACTACACAAGATGTTCCCAGATGCACCAATTTATACTTCGCAATATGATCCAAAAAATATAGATTGGTTTAAAGCTGCAGATGTTAGGACAACTTGGCTGCAAAAACTACCCAAAAGCTTGCGCAAATTTTTGCCCGTGCTTAGAGCCTTAGCATTTAGTCGGCTAAATTTAACTGATTATGATTTAGTAATTTCATCTAGTGGCGCCGAAGCAAAATTTGTAAAAAAACTAAAGCCTGGCGCTAAGCATATTTGTTATTGTCACTCGCCCACACACTATTACTGGATTCGTTATGACGAATATGTACAGAATCCGGGTTTTGGTAAGTTAAATTGGTTGGCAAAGATTGGTTTAAAGCTGTTGGTTGGCCCCATGAGGAGATGGGATTTTAGGGCAGCCCAACGGCCAGATGTATTCATTGCTAATTCATCTTATACCCAGGCAAATATTAAAAAGTACTACAGGCGTGATTCAACAGTTATTCATCCGCCGGTTGATATTGAGAAATTTAAGCCAATAGATGATGTTAAACGGCACGGTTATGTAACCGCTGGCAGGCAGGTTCCCTACAAACGTATAGACCTGGCCGTGGCGGCTTGTACACAGCTTAATTTGCCTTTAACCGTTATTGGTGATGGCCCAGAGCATGAAAAATTGGTTAAAATGGCTGGCTCCTCAATTACTTTTTTAACTGATGTACCGGATACAGATATGCCCAAATACTTTCAACAAGCCGAGGCATTTATTTTCCCAGGCAAAGAAGATTTTGGCATTGTGGCCGTCGAGGCTATGGCAGCTGGCACTCCAGTTATTGCCTACAAAGGCGGTGGTGCATTAGATTTTGTTATCCCCGGCAAAACCGGCGAGTTTTTCAAAGAGCAAAGTATAGATTCCTTAATAAATACTCTGCAATCGTTCAAATCAGAACATTTTGACGATCAAAGTATTAGAACTGAAGCTAATAAATTTAACCTTACAAGATTTAGACAAACCTTACAGAACAATTTGTAATAAAATTGGTGGATATTTTTAAACTATTGCCAGTATGCCTTTTACTACCCAAGGTGTATGTTCAAAGCCTTCTACAGGTACGCAATCTATACCCATAAGCTTTACTGGGTAATCGTTACCACCCTCCCAAATACGATCACCAATGAACAGAATTTCCTGCTTACTAATATCTAAAATTTCCATTAATTTTTTCATGCCATAAGCTTTGTCGATACCTTGTTTAGTTACATCTATTGATGTAGTGCCTCCTGCTCGCACTTCAAAATCAGGAAGTTTAGCTGCTACAATATCACGAATTTTGCGCTTCTTTTCACCACTTGGGTCCCAAGCTTTTTTTTCTGTTGGGCCAGCATCTTGCCCGAGTGACGAATAAGTAATTTGGCTACCCCTATCTTCAATAAGCGAGCCATTAGGGTCTTTAATTCTATATCCTGCTTCATCAATCCCCTTTTCAAGTGCAGATATTATTTTTCTTTTTTCTTCTGCACTAAAGTCTTCTGCATATACTAACTGCCAGTCGTTATTATCGTCATTAAACTTCATGTATCTTGTGCCACAAGCTGGCATTAAATGAAGTGACTGCAATTCCTTGTTGCCTACCTTTAGGCTTGAAAGAAATTGCTTGTTGAACTGCTCAAAACTGCCACCAGAAATAACACAAACTTGGTATTTTCTTAACAGCTCACCGAGTAACTCTGACATTTCATCGGTCATGGGTGTGCGTGTTTCGGTTAAAGTTTCATCTAAATCAAAAGCAATAACTTTTTTCATACTAAGTAATAATAGCAGAGCATGTACTAACTTAAGAGTAAAAATGTATCGTGCAGTGCTTAGCACATACATGTGCGATTAAAGTAGCTAGATTACTTATATTTTGCCCTTTACCTCATCCCATTCCTTTAAGAACCAACTACTAGACCATTTTTTATCCTCTCCTACGTTGAAGATGATTTCTATATCGTATTTTTTGCAGATATCCCATTCGGGTAATGTATTTTTATCTACCCTATCGCCACCTTTTGTAAAAATATGTGGCTTAATAACCTCCAGAGCTTTACAAACCGTATTGTCGTTTCTTATTTCAAAAGGAACAACATAGTCTACTTGCCTTATTCCACTCACAATCAAACTGCGGGTCTCTAGGTTTTGAAATGGGCGACCTTTTTTTGTTTCCAGAAACGAGTCGCCATTTACAATAACCACCAGAGTGTCACCATATTTCTTACTATCTATGATACAGCTAATATGGCCTGGGTGTATTGGGTCAAACCCCCCACTCGTTGCTACTATCTTACCAAGTTGAGGCCTTAGTTTTGAGATCTCATCTAGAGAGATAATTTTGGCTCCCCAATGTTTCGTCATTTAGGCGATTATAACAAAATACTTAGGCTTAGCCGACCATTTGATTATTGATATACTGTTTAGGTATGAGAATTCTTGTTACTGGCGGTGCCGGTTTTATAGGCAGCAACTTTGTTCATTGTGTTTATAATCAGAGGCCAGATTGGCATATTACAGTGCTTGATTCCCTGACTTACGCCGGTAATGAAAAAAACTTGGAAGGGTTAGATTCAAATCGTTTCAATTTTATTAAAGGCGACATTTGTGACGAGACTACTATAAACGAAGCAGTTGCTGATTGCGATGCAGTTGTTCATTTCGCCGCTGAATCACATGTTGATAATTCAGTTCACTCACCCTGGCTCTTTGTAAGTACTAACATTGTTGGTACTTATCAAATATTAGAAGCCGTTCGTAAGCACAATAAGCGCTTGCACCATATTTCAACTGACGAAGTTTATGGTGATTTGGAGCTTGATGATCCAAAGTTCAGCGAAGCAACAGCTTACAATCCGTCTAGCCCCTATTCTGCCACTAAAGCTGGGTCAGATCATTTAGTGCGTGCCTGGGTGCGTAGTTTTGACATTCAAGCTACCATTTCCAATTGTTCTAATAACTATGGGCCGTATCAGCACGTTGAAAAATTTATTCCAAGGCAAATTACTAATATATTAACGGGCGAAAGACCTAAACTTTATGGCAATGGCCAAAACATTCGTGATTGGATTCATGCCGAAGATCATTCATCAGCTATTCTTGCCATACTCGAAAAGGCAGTCATAGGTGAGACCTACCTTGTAGGTGCTAATGGTGAAAAAACCAATAAAGAAGTTCTGGAGCTTATTTTAGAACTAATGGGCAAAGACAGTGGCGATTATGAACATGTGAATGACCGGCCGGGGCATGATTTACGTTACGGAATTGACTTTACAAAAATACGTAATGAGCTGGGCTGGCAGCCAAAATACACAGACTTTCGTGAAGGTCTGTGGCAAACTATTGAATGGTATCAAAATAACCGAGATTGGTGGGAGCCACAAAAAGCCGAGACCGAAGCTAAATATAAGGAATTAGGTAGATGAGAGACATTCAGCCCATGCAGGCTAACCCAACTAAAATTGAAGGTCTGTGGCAGGTAAAATTTAAAATCGTTGAAGATAATCGCGGTTCGGTAATGGAATTTTATCGCCAATCAGAATTTGAAGCTGCAGGTCTGCCTTCATTAAACGAACGTGGCCAGGTTAATGCACCACTCAGTGTAAAGGGTGCTCTGCGTGGTATCCATGCCGAGGAAGCTCACAAACTTGTGTCTGTAGCGACGGGTAAAATTTATGCCGTGATTGTTGATCTTCGCAAAGATTCATCGACCGCTGGGCATTGGCAAGGTTTTGAGCTAGAGCGCGGTCAAGGTTTGTTTGTTTCAAAAGGTTTAGGTAATTCATTCCAGTCAATTAGTGATGAACCATCAGTTTATTTGTACTTCTTTGAAAAAGAGTGGTACCCAGGTATGCCAGGCATATCATGTAGTCCGCTGGATACTGACTTAGCTATATCTTGGCCAATACCAGAAAATCAAGGCATGATTATTTCTGATAAAGATAAGGCAAATCCCCCACTTAAGGAAGTTTTAGGCAGATGAGTGAAGAACAATTATTAATTATTGGCGCTAATGGCCAGCTTGGCCGGGCTTTGCAGGCTAAATATCCAAAGGCCAAAGCGGTTGATATGAATGAACTTGACATTAGCGACTGCAAGCAACTGGACGCCTACGACTGGGAAGGTAAAAAAATAATTCTAAATGCCGCAGCTTACACTAATGTTGATGGTGCAGAAACTGCTGAAGGTAGAATAGCTGCTTGGCGCGCTAATGCTGCAGCTCCACGTAACATAGTTCGCAAATGTTTAGAGCGTGACATGACCCTCGTGCACATTTCAACTGATTATGTTTTTGACGGCACTGTCAGCCCGCACATTGAAGATGAGCCATTTAGCCCATTAAGTATTTATGGCGCCAGTAAGGCGGCAGGCGACATTGCTGTTAGTACACTACCTAAGCACTACTTGCTGCGATCGTCTTGGGTAATCGGCCAAGGTAAAAATTTTGTGCGTACCATGTTAGAACTAGGCCAAAACGGAGTAAATCCTTCAGTGGTAGCAGATCAAATTGGTAGGTTAACTTTTACATCTGTACTTGTAGATGCCATTGACCACCTGCTTTCAAGAAATGCTGAGTTCGGAACATATAATGTAACAAATAGTGGTAAACCAGTAAGTTGGGCCGAGATCACTCGCCAAATTTTTAAAGACGCAGGTCTCGCTAATACGGCGAACAACATCACAACAGCGGAGTATTATAAGGACAAGCCAGAAGCTGCACCAAGACCACTTAAAAGTGAATTAGATTTAACTAAAATAAAATCGACTGGTTTTGAACCAAGCGATTGGCGTGACGACTTAGTAGAATATATACATAAGGAGCTGCAATAATGAATTACAGGGAAAAGAGCAGCCAGAGCTTGGATTCATTTCAAGCCCTGCGCGATGAGAAAAACCGCATGGTTTGTCTCATAAGCCGGAGGCGTAAATGAAAGGCATAATTTTAGCAGGCGGTTCGGGAACCCGGTTATATCCCCTTACCCTGGCTTTAAGCAAACAATTAATGCCTATTTATGATAAGCCAATGGTTTACTATCCTCTTAGTACCCTTATGAGCGCTGGAATCCGCGAAATCCTAATTATTTCTACGCCGCATGATTTACCTAGATTTCAACAACTGCTTGGCGATGGTAGTCAATTGGGTTGCCAATTTAGCTACCAAGAGCAGCCTGAGCCACGAGGTTTAGCTGATGCTTTTATAGTTGGCGAAGATTTTATAGGTTCTGACAAAGTAGCTATGATTTTGGGTGATAATATTTTTTATGGTTCGCAGATGGATCAGCAACTTAAACAATATGTAGAAGTAGATGGTGCAGTAGGTTTTGCGGCCCAGGTTTCTGACCCCAAACGCTATGGCGTCTACGAGTTCGATGCCAATATGAACGTACTGTCTATTGAAGAAAAACCAGAACAGCCAAAATCTAACTACGCCAATGCTGGGCTCTACTTTTGCGATAATGAAGTAGTTCAAATTGCTAAAAACGTTCAGCCGAGTGCCCGCGGAGAAATTGAAATCACTTCAGTATTAGACAATTATTTAAAACGTGGCAAGCTAAAAGTTTGCTTGTTAGATAGAGGCACTGCCTGGTTAGATACAGGTACGTTCGATAGCATGATGCAGGCTTCGCAATTTGTTCAAGTTATTGAACACCGTCAGGACATAAAGATTGGTTGCATTGAAGAAACCGCATTCCGCCAAAATTTCATTGATTCAAACCAATTACAAAAACTGGCTGAACCATTGCATAAGAGCGGCTATGGGCAATATCTCATAGGATTGGTTAAATGAGGAGAAATGATCCGCCAATCATATCCGTTATTGGAACCGGTTATGTAGGCTTAACTACCGCTGTTTTACTGGCAGAAGCTGGTCATAGGGTTTATGCAGTTGATATAAACAACGATCGCTTAGAAGCAATAAAAAAAGGTCGTTCTTTTTTTTATGAAGATGGTATTGATTCTTTATTAAGTCACGCTATTAAATCTGGCTTATTAATACCTACTAACTCATACAGTCAAAGCATCCCGGAAAGTGATTTTATATTTTCTTGTGTTGGCACCCCGGATAATCCAGACGGCAGTTCTAATTTAAGCTACGTATTTTCTGCATTTGAAGAAGCAGCTCAATATCTAAAGCCAGGAGCTATTTATATTCAAAAAAGTACTGTGCCAGTAGGTACAGGTGAACAAATCGAACTAAAGTACAAAACAGAGAGTACACACATAAATTACGTTTCAAACCCGGAGTTTATGCGTGAAGGTACGGCAATTGTGGATTCTCTTTGGTTTGATCGTATAGTTGTTGGCAGTAGCAATAAAGAATCAGCTCAAAAAGTTATAGATCTTTATAAATCTATTGCTGAAAGACGAAATGAAATTGCGGCCCGAGCCGGTATTGATCCGCCAAATAATAATGTGGGCACTTATTACTTAACCAACCGTAACAGCGCCGAATTAATTAAAGTAACAGCCAATGCATTTTTGGCACTTAAAATTTCTTTTGCTAACTCTATTGCCAAATTGGCCGATCATACAGGTGCGGATATAAATGAAGTCATGGGTGTAGTAGGGGCTGATCGCAGGATAGGTAGTGCTTTTCTAAATGCCGGCAGGGGTTATGGTGGTGGTTGTTTTCCTAAAGACGTCAGTGGGCTGATTAGTAGTGCCAATGAGCACGGGGTTGATTTACAAATAATGATTTCGGCTAATGACTTAAATGAATCTATGCCCGGCTATATTGCCAAAAAAGCACAGAACATCCTCGGCAAGTTACAAGGCAAACGTTTAGCCGTACTTGGTTTATCATTTAAGGCCGGTACAAGCGATGCAAGGAGATCCCCCGGTGTTAAATTAGCTAATATTTTGTCACATAACAATGCTCGAGTTAGTACATATGACCCTGAGGCTAACGGCGAAGCCGAAGAAGAATTACGCCGTGGCATTACTGTTAATAATTCTTTAGAGGAGGCTGCAAAAGATGCTGATGCTATTTTTGTAACAACTGATTGGCCAGAATTTTTAAGTTATGACCTAGGCCAGTTGGCAAAAACTATGAAAGGCAAACTTTTTATAGACTGCATGAACGTATTTGACATTGAAGACGTACAATCTGTTGGGTTACAATACATCGGCGTAGGAAGAAATGGAAAGGACAAGTAATGAAGTTAGTAGTGCAAATTCCCTGCTTAAATGAAGAAGCTACACTTCCACTCGTTTTAGAAACGATACCTAAAAAAATTGATGGTGTTGATGAAGTTGTTATTGTAGTAATAGATGACGGTTCAACAGATAAAACGGTTGAAGTTGCCAAAAAACATGGAGTAAAGCATTTTGTAAAACATGCTAGAAATATGGGGCTAGCCCGCTCTTTTCATGATGGGGTTAATTACGCCCTAAGTATTGGTGCAGATATAGTAGTAAATACCGATGCCGATAATCAGTACCCTCAAGAAAAAATTCCTGAGTTAATAAAGCCAATCATTGAAGGCAGAGCTGAAATTGTGGTTGGCGATAGGCAAACTTCTAAAATAGAACATTTTTCACCCTTCAAAAAATTACTACAGCGCTTTGGCAGTTTTGTGGTAAATAAAGCTGCTGGGACTAATATTCCAGATGCCGCAAGTGGTTTTAGGGCTTATTCAAAAAAGTCACTAATAAGATTAAATGTTGTTACTACTTTCAGCTACTGTACCGAAACTATTATTCAGGCTGGTAATAAAAGGCTTGCAATTACAAGCATACCAATAACTACAAATCCAAAAACCCGCGACTCAAGACTGTTTAAGTCTAGTTGGCAGCACGTGCGAAAATCTGGCGTAACAATTATCAGAGCTTATATTATGTATAAACCCTACGTGGTTTTTACTACTTTAAGTCTACTCTTATTGGTAGCCGGCATAATTCCTTTTGCTCGTTATCTTTTATACACTTTTGAGGGTAGTAGTGGTCAACACCTGCAGTCTTTAATTGCTGGAAGCATATTACTAATAGCGTCGTTTCTTTCAATTACGCTTGGTATAATTGCCGATTTGATCCGCATAAATCGAATCTTAATTGAGCAGGAACTCGAGTATTCTAAAAGTTTGGAATTCCATTAAAGCAGATAATTAATGATCGAGTATTGTAGGAGTAGAAAGTGAAGCAAGTAAAAAGTTCCAAGATTTCCAAGATACTTTTTACTACTTCGACATTACCGGCGTCTGATACAGATCCGGTACCGGCATTTGTCAAAGATGAAGCTATTTGGTTTAAAAAAAAATACCCAGAGCTTGAGATTACTATTCTGGCTCCCCACAATGCCCACAGCCAAACTAAAAGCTTTACTAAACATAAAACATACGATGAATACCGGTTTCACTATTTTTGGCCATTTGGTTGGGAGAAATTAACTGGTCGTGGCATTGCACCAGCCCTGAAACAAAACAAACTGCTCTACATACAGGTTCCTTTTTTATTTATATTTGAATTTATTGCTACTTGGCGAATGGCCCGTAAGACTAAACCCGACCTACTCTACGCACACTGGTTTACGCCGCAAGCTATGACTGCCTATTTTGTATCTAAACTTACTGGTATTCCAATGGTATTCGATACGCAATCTTCCGACGTGATTGTACTAAAGAAGGTGCCTTTTGCTAAGCACATTGTCGCTTCAGTCTGCCGACACGCCAAAGCTTATACCGCTCCAACTAATCAGACCAAGGTTAAGTTGCTCTACTTTTCAAACCCAAATAACCAAAAAGAAATCGTCGCTAAGCTTCACATAGTTCCGTTGGGCACCACTCCAGTGCCAGTCAGTCAACATTTAATAGACGAGGTTAAAGAAAAATACCAATTAACCGGTCACCGAGTTGTATATTTTATTGGTAGATTAGTCGACAGAAAAGGTATTGACGTGTTGATCAAGGCCTTTAAAAATTTGTACGATAAAGATAAAAAGTTACGTCTAATTATAGTTGGTGATGGCCAGGAGAAAGAAAAATTTACCACTCTCGCAAAAGAACTTGGATTAACTGAAGCGATTATTTTCACCGGTTATCTAACTGGCACTGAAAGGTTTGCCTTATTAAATGCCGCTGATATTGGCGTTGTACCGTCAGTCAATGTAGGCGACCACGCCGAAGGTTTACCGATTGTATTTATGGAAGGTATTACAGCTGGCAAAGCTATGGTTGTAAGCGACGCATCTGGCGCTCATGAAGTTGTTAAGGATGGTGATAATGCTTTTGTGGTTAGGGCTGGGTCAGTTAAGGATCTAACCAATAAAATGCAAGCAGCCTTAAGCATCAACGCTCGGCAAGATAAAAAGTTCTATCAAAACGTTAAGCTATTATCAAAAAAATTCCAATGGCCGACCATTATCAAGCAGCGTTATGATATTTTTAGCCAAATAAATGACTAGGTACTACTACCAAACAAGTATCCGCTAGTTCATTTTTTGCCAGAGCTTAGTTAGGCCTTCAGGCAGTTCTATGTATGGCTTGATTTTAAATTCGGAGAGTAGTTTATCGCTATTTAAAACGACTTCTTTGACAAAAGTAGAAGGTTCAGGGCTATGGACAATTTTCAATTTATGATGAGTAGTTGATTCAATTAGCGTTATGAGTTCATTAAGAGATGTTTTTTTGCCGCTACCCAAATTATATAGTCTATCCTTGGTATCTAAAAAGGTAGCAGTAATTATTCTTGTAACATCTAGGATATGAATATAGTCTCTGATCATGGAGCCGTCACCTAAAACAGTAAGCGGTTTGCCTTCTTTGGCCAAACGCAAGAAAATCGGGATAACACCTTGCCGGCTATTTACAGACTGCCTTTCTCCATAAGGGTTAGAGATCCGATAAATCAAACTGTTTAGGCCATACTTGACATAGAAATACCTTAAATAATGTTCAACTGTTAGCTTACCAATTGCATAAGGCGAAATAGGTGCCGGCAGAGTTTCTTCTTTTGTATCGTACGAGCTATTAAGCCCATAGATAGCGCCACCGCTGGACGGGAAAATAACTTTCTTGATTTTATGCTGTACGCACTCTTGAAATAACTCGACACTCATTTTTATATTTGTTTCGATATCGATTATTGGATCGTTTTCGGAAGTTGAAGGAGTGGTAGTAGAAATTAAATGAAAGACGTAATCTATACCTTTCAGGGCTTGCGACAAGTCATCGCGATTCAAAAAATCTCCGTTTACTATCTCTATATTTTGGTTCATATTAAATTTATAGTCAGTATCTGGATAATGATCAAAAGCGCGCACAAAATATCCATCAGTTATTAGTGCGTCAACTAAATGACTGCCTATAAAGCCATTAGCTCCCAATACAAGACATTTTGATGATAATTTTGGCAATATAACTTTACTCCTTCATTTATAATACTTATTTTAATAGAAATACATAACATAAGGATAAATATTTATTGTTGTTTTTTATTAGTTTGTCGCACATAAATGAATTTCTAAATAAATTGTTTTTTCATTCTTTCGGCAATTATCCATAAGTATAACAACGATATAAATACTATGCCTCTTTCTACTATAGCTATCAATATTACTTGACTTACAGAGAACCCCATTACACTGGCTGAAAACAGAATAACACCTTCCTTAATACCTATATTGCCTGGAGTAACATTTATGAATAAGCTCAGTAAGCCAAGTACGCTGTATAGCAAAACTGCAGCAAAAGAAGTTGTAAAATGTAATGAATTTATAATCAAACTAACCATAATCATGGTTAGGGCCAGGCTAATAACTATAAGCCCAATCAGTTTCAAAATTAATTTTTTATTTGATGAAATTTCTTTCCATCCGAGTGAAATCATTACTAATACATTAACTATCTTTTGATAGATTGTATTTTTGATTTTAGGCAAATGATTTTCTGATAAATTAAATAGACTAAAAATTAATGAGAAAAGGAATGCTAGAACGAGTGATACCAGTATAAGTTTGTAGCTAGGGTTATCGTTATTCCTTAGTAAAATCAACGCTAATATTCCAGCTAGCGAATTTATCATTATCAGTAATACATAATAACCAGCAAGGGTCACAGTATAGTTTGTGTATGATAAATTATACTTTTTCTTGAGATAAATAGCTCTTAAACCATAGCCTGCACCGGCAGGAGCGAAGAAATTACCGATGGACGAAATTATAGCTAAAAAGATGCCTTCATTTATAGTAATGAACACATTAAACGGCTCTATGATTATTTTCGTGAATAAACCATTAATAACTACAATTAATGAGTATATAAGTGAGGTGCCTATCAGCAATAAAGGATTGAGATCCAAGATAGGCTTAAACTTATCTTTATTATATATAAAGTAATAACAAAATAGAGAAAGTACAATAAAACTAAGTGCTATGCGCAGATATTGATTTTTAAACAAGCGCATAGTTTTTTTTGATCATCTCAACTTTAAAAGTCCTTAAAGTAACCAGGATGAACTTGAGGTAAAATAAAAACGGATACTAGTCGCGCACTGTTCGATAGAAGCTTGAGTCCATTGAGATAGGAATTTATTTTTGCGCAGCTTCGCAGAATTACGTTCTATACTCACAAGTAAAACTATAGCATAAGTATACTTTAAATATCCTGATTACTTTTGACCCCATGATACACTACTATGGTGGAAATTAACCCCTACGCATTGAATACTTCCAGGTACTCTTCACATAAATTAATAGTAGCCCTTGTAGGTAAGAACAATACAATACTGGACGTCGGGTGTAATAGTGGTTATATCGGAAGTATTTCAGATCCTAGTAATATTTTTTATGGAATTGATTATCTAAAGGGTGCTGTAAACAAAGCTAAATCTACATATAAAGATGCTTGTGTTTACGATTTGAATATTCTTAAGTCTTTACCGTGGGGTAAAAAATTTAATGTAATAGTTTTTGCCGATGTACTTGAGCACCTAAATGATCCAGAGCATGTCTTAAAATTCTTTGTGGACAAATATTTAGAACCGGGTGGAAAGGTTGTGATCTCATTGCCAAATGTTGCCAATTGGGTCATTAGGCTCAAGTTATTTGTGGGAAGATTTGACTATACGGAAACAGGAATCTTAGATAGAACGCACTTCCATCTTTATACATATAAGACTGCGCGGGAGTTGGTTAACAAAGCGGGGCTATATACAACAGATGAACTTGGGGGATCGTCTGTATTCGGTTTTATTATAAAATTATTTCCTTTTTTAAAGGGCTTACTTGCTCACGGAATTGTAATAAGCGCTAAGAAAAAATAACACTGATAATGATATCCTACTACAGCAGTCATTATCTTTTAATCAAGCTTGCTGTTCCTGATAATAAACCCCTAAAATAGCTTGGCCAAGCCTTTAAGGAAACTAAAAAGACTAGACTTAGAGGCGCCTTGATTAGATATTGTGCAATTATGTATGGTATTTTGCGCCAATCTTCAATGCTCGGAGCAAATATTAATCCGTTGCGCGCTAGATAATAGGCGGGTAAATCACTAAATCTTTTTTTGCCGCCACTTCCGGTAGATGCTGATTTTTTATGATATATTATCGAATCCGGTACTACATATGATTCATAGCCAAATTTCCTTGCTCTATAACCCCATTCAGTATCTTCGTAATATGCAAAGTATATGTCGTCTAACTTTCCCATTTTTTTAATCAGTCTCGTAGATATTAAGAGACACGCGCCGATTGCATAACCAGTTTTGTAGGGTTTATTGGGCAATATAACATCCTTCTTGAGCTTCCCCTTGTCATGCATTTTCACTATTCCCGTCCAGGTTTTAACGGTCACGCCGCTATACCATATAGTTTTTTTATCGTTATACAATACCAATGGCGATACTACTCCAGCATCTGCTGTCGATTCATAGAACTTAATAAGCTTGTATAGAAAATCCTTTTCTACCGTTGTGTCATTATTTAGCAAGAGCACATAATCTGCATTTTCCTTAAGAGCATAATCAATACCTTTATTGCAACCACCTGTAAAGCCAAGGTTAACTTTATTTTTGATTAATTTGATTTTGGGATATAGTTTGTAGATCTTTTCGGCTTCATTATTTTGGGAACCATTATCAACCACCACAATTTTAAAGTTGGGGTACTCTAAAGATTTTAAAGACTGCAAACATTGTATGGTATCACTAAGGCCATTCCAATTTAGAGTTATTATATACACAGCTGGAAGTTTTGACATAGTTTGTCGCTCATTATTCAACTATAGAACTATAGCACAGCTAAAAGTTAGATTTAGCCATGTAGGTAATTTATGATACATCGCTCCCAAGGGGGGTAGTTAGTCTGAAGCTATCAGGGGTTTTATGTTGAGAGCGTGTTGTTAAATAATTTTGCAACCTATCACATGTACGGATCTATATCAATTGCCGCATATGGAAGGTATTTATTCGCTGTACTGCACTTATCTATATAGTTTTGAATCATTACAATTTTAAACTTTTTAACAACTTCTACCTTCAATTTACATAGTTTCGCTAAAAGTTGTTTCCCGGCTTATATCATAAGAACTGTTCTAGCCTGGCATACAAAAATCAGTACTTCTCTTAATATTCCCGTCGGAATGTTCGTGATTTGTATAGACGTTTATGTTAAAATATACTAGTTGAATGCGAAAATAAACATGCCAAAAAATTATAGTGCTAATCAGTCAAAACGTCCTTTTAATAAGCGCGGGGTCTTGCTTTGGTTCTTTATATCTTTATTAATCGCTGGCATAATTTTTGCAGTGGTTAAACATAATCTAACGGCCTCAAAAAGTAAAAGTCCTGTTATTGAAACCGTAACACCTTCGTCAGGTAACACTAATAATGCAGATTCAAAAAGTGATAATCCAAAGGCATCTCATGAAGTAAATCCCCAGGCCGTTACGCTAAGCTCACTCATAAGTCCTTACGGTACGTTCGTAAGTAACCATTACCCTAGCTTGAGTGGGAAAAGTGCACCTAGCCAAGAAGAATCGGTCTGTACTTCTAATCCTGGCGTAAGTTGTTATATTGAATTTACAAAAGATGGTATAACCAAAAAATTACCGGCGCAAACAACTAATTCTTCTGGTACTACTTCGTGGATTTGGGACATTAAGAAAAATGGTTTTACGGTAGGTAATTGGACAATAACCGCTGTAGTTGTTTCTGGGAGTAATACTAAAAGCAGGCAAGATTCCTTGCCTCTAAATGTTTTAGAATAGAAGTATGAAAATGTTTAAGTTTAATTTTCTAAAAAAGTTGGTCTTGGCGACTGCCGCTACCGTTGTAGTCTCAAGTATGGCGATGCCTAAAACCCAAGCCGCTATAAACTATGGTCGCATTATTGATGATTTTATATTTGAATACCAAAACTCTAGCCTTAATAGTGCTGCAAAAATCGATGCTTGGCTTAATACTAAATATCCTAGCGGATGTATAAGTGGCTCTTTTAGAACACCCGATCCTACTGGTTGGAATGGTTCTGCCATGACTTTCGGCTCTAACGTAACGGCAGGGCAAGCTATATATGATGCAGGTCGCATTTATCATATTAATCCTCAGGTAATACTAACCACTCTTCAAAAAGAACAGAGCGCTGTTACTGGTGGAGCGGGTTGTTACCCAACCACACCTAGCTCAAGTTGGCCTTATTCTTCATCGCCGGCGCCTAACAAAACGTTTACATGCACAATTGGTGGAGTCTCTAGAACTTGTACTTACGCATGCACTCATGCCGGTGGTTGTTTGCCTATCGCTGTAGGCTATGGCTGCCCTGGATATTGCGATGTTCGATATGAAGGCTTTAGCAAACAAATTATATGGGCCGCTAACACTTTTAGATTTACAGAAGTAAGATCAAAAGGAATCTTAACAGGATACTTAGGTCACGATCCGGGCGATGAAAACATATATTACTCTGGCCCAATGACAAAGGGGTACAGACAAAGGGTCGCTGGTGGACCAACTAATTATTACGATGGGACTTACACACCTAAAGATGGTTCAACAGTAACGATCGCTACTGGCGGTACCGCCTCTTTGTATAGTTACACACCTTTTAAATCTGGTAACACTAATTTCTATAATATTTTTACTGGCTGGTTTGGATCTACTATTAAAATCTTTGTTACACGTGTGATCGTTGGTGATTGGAATGGTGATGGCAAGGGTAGTATAGCCGTTAAGGTTGATAATAATTATTTATTCGAGAATGATACAAGTAATAATGATTTTAGTTCATCTCTAACTTGGGGTAATACATCAGATCAGGTTCTTGTTGGTGATTGGAATGGTG
>CAYYAF010000002.1:0-32890 GCA_964469975.1 uncultured Candidatus Saccharibacteria bacterium | reverse complement strand
CTTCCGGTTCAACACCGGGAGTTAGTGCCGGTTCGGCAGTAGGTTCAAATGGAACCGTATCAATCAGCGGTAATGATGCTGCCGGCACAGTGACTGTTAACATTGGAGTGAGTGGTGGTAACGGTACACTTGCTAATATTAGTTTTCATACCGACTACACTGCGTCACCAAGTGTGATTATCACTATAGTTAAAAGTGGCGGCTGTGGTGTGGGCGCATACTATACGATTAATCGAAATACTAACGGATTCAGTATAGGTGCAAGCGGTTTATCTGCGGGTTGTGGTTATGCTTTTGATTATATAGTTATGCAGTAGGTTTACTTATATATTGACAAACATTATGACCTCGTCACTTCGCACGCTAATAATACCGTTGCTAATTTTAAAATTTACTTCGTCGCCTTCAGTATCAATAATCACTTCACCTTGACTCATAACTGAAAAAAAATCAGCATGACCGGGTAAAATATCGAATTTGCCCACACTATTTTCGCCCGATACCATCTTAGCCTTCCCTTCATAATATATATGGAATGGCGCGCGGGCAATTACACTTAATATAGCTGGGTCGGTTGGCTTGTTCATTGTATGTTCTTTGTGAAGTCAATTGTTTGAGCTACTGCGTTAGCAGTTGATTGGCCTGTTTTGGCATCATGTGTTTGCGTAGTGGGAGTATGTTGATCTTGTGCCTGCGGTGGCCCCGCTGGAGGCGGAGCTGGCTTTTGCTCCTGGGTTACTTGCGAAGACGAGGGTGTTTGTTCTTCGGGCTTTTCCGGTTCTGATGATTTTTTAGCACCCACAATTTTTTCAATATTTTCTATTGTGCCTCCACTTATAATGGCTTCTATACCATCTAAAGTTTGTTCACGCGTAAAATATTCGCCAGGTTTACCGGTTAAATGTTCGGCTACATTAAAATCCTGAGAGAAAAATTCAATTAACTTTTTTGCGCTTTGGTAGTCTGCACGATCGGTCGGTGATAATTCATTTTCACCCACAATAGCAATAATGTTTTTTAGCGAATCATACTTCTGCATTATGGCTTGGACTCTACCGGCTAAATCGTAATGGCGCTGGCCGACAATTTGGGGGGTCAATAGTGATGAGGTAGTTTTAAGTAAATCCACGGCTGGGCGAATACCGCTTTCGGCAATAGCACGCGATAGTACCAAAACTGAATCTAGCTGCTGCGAAATAGCCTGCACGGCTGGGTCACTTAGGTCGTCTGCTGGGATATAAACTGCTTGTACCGATGTAATTGAACCATGTTCTGACGAACTTAAACGGTCTTGTAAACGGCGGAGTTCAGAGAAAACCTTGGGTGTATAACCACCTTCTGATGGAATAAGGCCTAGGTTGGTAGAAAGCTCGGTTAAAGCCTGGATGTGACGATAAATATTGTCAACAAAGAACAAGATATCATGGCCACCCTCCTCGTCTCTAAAATACTCCGCCGCTGTAGCTGCTGCCGGGCCAACCATGGAACGAATAGACGGTGTGGAGTCCATTTGCCCAAAGAACATAATAGTATTTTTAAGCACATCGGATTCTTTCAGAGTTTCATAAAGCTCGTTACCCTCACGAATACGTTCACCAACACCACAGTAAATTGACAAGGCATTTTTTTGGCCTTGTGTGACGTTATGAATCATTTCCATGGTTAGAACTGACTTGCCTACACCGGCACCACCAACAATACCAATTTTACGTCCCTTAACGAATGGCGTCATGAAATCAATAACTTTCAACCCTGTTTCTAGTAGCTCAAGTTTTTCTTCACCGCGATATTTTTTTATACCGCTGGCCTCGCTAATATTGCGGCGGTTTTCGTGAATGACAGGCCCGTCATCTAGCGGTTCACCAAGCGGATTAAAGACTCGGCCAAGCGTGCCCTGGCCTACTGGAACGCTAACTTTATTTTTGCTCCTGGTAACTGTTTGCCCGCAGCGTAAAACCTGGCTATTGTTTAAATTCACGCAGACGGCTACATTGGCTTTGAAAAAATTAACCTCAAGTGAAACGTCTGGATAGTCATCCACAGTTAAAAGCTCGCGGTCTTGAGGCCGTTCACCAATAATTTCTACTTCAACCATAAGGCCACGTAATGATTTTATTACGCCTACTCTTCCCTCTGGGTTGTTATCATTTGGCATTTTCATTTTTTACCAGCCTTCTTTTTGCGTCTTTTTAGGCTAATCATAACTTCACGTAGCCGTCTATCACCTTCAGACCGTTTGGAGCGGTGATATTCTAGTTTTTGTAAACTTATAAGCTCAAAGGCCCGTTTTTTGGCTTGGGCCATGGCATTAAAGCGGCTAGCACTTTGGGCTAAACCAGATTCCAAAATAGCCTGGCTAAAAGCCAGTGTCATCATGGTTATTTCCATTTGATCA
This sequence comes from uncultured Candidatus Saccharibacteria bacterium, assembly GCA_964469975.1. GTDB lineage: Bacteria > Patescibacteriota > Saccharimonadia > Saccharimonadales > JANWIN01 > CAYYAF01. Next base: position 30,495 of record CAYYAF010000002.1, on the reverse strand, counting down.
GCAATTTCATCTAGTGAAGGTTCAAAAATGGTTTCGGCGGTAGTAATAATATCTTCGTCTGTATCAGCACCTTTTGTCATCTCTTGTAGAGTCGAAATTAAATCTATCGATTTGATGTCTTGCACACCAAGCGAGACATATTCTTCGTAGTAGACAGTGATCTGAGAATAGGAGCTAATGGCATTAATAACTGGGCTTACGTCAATATAGCTTTCACTTTCGGGAACTTGAAAATAATGTTTGTATGGAATACCCCTTTCACTAAGCTGTGTAGCGCCATGACTGCCCAGAACAACTATGTCCGTGTTGGATGCATCATATTTTTGTAACATTGTTTCAATTAAACGTTCATCAATATCACCACTTAAGCCAGTTTCGGCAGAAATTATTATAAAAACTTTTTTGCCGCTGTGCTCTCCCAACTCACGACTTGTAATGCGTGAGCCAGGATCTACCCTTATAGAGCTATAGCGTCGCCACAATAGTTGGAAAAAATCTTTAGATAATTGGACCTTGTCCTTAATTTTAGCCACCTGGGTGCTGGCAATAGTTTCAAAGACGGCCGTTAAGTCTTCGACAGTACCGATTTGTTCGGTTTCTTTTAGAATAACGTTAGCTTTTCTCATGTGCTTTTTCCTCATGCTTAGCTGCCGGCTGGGCAGTTGTTGGTGTGGAAACTTGTTGACCGGCGGGTTGCGGGGCGTGCTGTGTTTTATCTGGCTTAGGATGAATTGTATGCTTTTGTAATAGTTCGGTTTCGGTTCTGTCAAAATCTTCATCACTTTTAATGTTTGGTGCAAGCTGTTTGGCAGATTCTTTTAGATTGTCTACATCAAGTTCATTTTTACCAGCACCTAAAATAATAGTTTCTAGTATTAGCTGTTGTTCAGTTATGGTTCGGAGAACTTCCGGAGGCTGCTGTAAGGCTTTATAAATTTGCTTACCTTGTAACAAATCAATGCCTGCTTCTTTTGATAATCTGGAACCAAAGTGTGAAAATTCTTCTGCCTGATGATATTTTGCTAGCGCTTTAAATAAGTTGCCTGTAGTTTTTTTCTGGCGCTTAGTTTGTGATTGACCACCAACACGCGAAACTGACAGGCCTGAATTAACGGCTGGCCGAATACCTTGCCTAAACACACCTAAATCAAAAATAATCTGACCATCAGTAATAGACATAATACTTGTGGAAAGGTAGGCTGTAATATCATCATTGGGCGTTACAACTACAGGTAGTGCAGTTAGTGATCTATTATTACTTTTTAGCTTACCAGCTCGTTCTAGAAGTGACGAGTGAGCATAAAACATATCGCCAGGATAAGAATCACGTCCCGGATCAACTTCTTGCAAAAGTGAAAGTTGACGGTAGGCTTCAGCATGACTGCTTAGATCATCGTAAATTATTATTACGTCTTGGCCGTTATACCAAAGATATTCAGCCATTGCACAACCGGCATAAGGTGCTAAATAAGCTTGTGTCAAAGAGTCAAAAATGTCGGCTAGTACTACAATGGTATGTTCCATGGCGCCTGATTTTTTGAGTCCCGATAGCAGTGCCTCAATGTCAACTTTACGTTTGCCAACCATAACATAAATTACAATTCGGTTCGTACCCTCTTGGCTAGCACTTAGCTGGCTTAAAAAAGTACTTTTTCCGGACTTACTGTCACCTAAAATGGCAATTCTTTGGCCTAGTACTATTGGGAAAAACATATCTACTGCGGCCACGCCACTGGCCAACTGTTCGTTTAACATTACGCGGTCCATAATGCCAGGTGCAGCATTGAAAATACCAGACGTATCTTTGGCGGTAATTGAGCCTTTGCCATCAAGTGGCTCACCCATAGGCGAAACAATCCTACCAACTAATTCTTTGCCTACCGGTATACTTAATAGATCTTTTTCGACCACCGCAAGAGTGCCTAGTTCTAGTCTTTCTGAATCAATATTAAAAAGTATTACTTGGTCACCGTATGCCTCACGGACTAAACCATGTTGTCCATCTTCAAATAGCACTTGAGCGCCAAGCCGAACACCTTCAAGTCCTTTAACTTCTACTATAAAACTATTAACGGCCACAACTTCACCGGTTAGCTGACCAGCTTCTACTAGCTGTTGGAAGTTTTGATTATCAAACATTATGCCATTCCTCCGGAAGAGAAGCCCGAGCAAAAATCGCATTTTTTGCACGGCGCGATGAGAAACCGCGAAGGGGTTTCTCATAAGGCGAAGTGTTAACAAAGCCGCTATCAAACATTACGAAGTACCTCGGGAAAACTTCCGCGTTTAGCTAATATCTGACGCTTAAATGACCAATCAAATATATGACTCCCGTAATTAATAACCATGCCGCCCAAAATAGTGGCATTAAATTTAAAGTTAACAAGTGCATTTTGGTTAATATTTTTGCGGCACCAAGCAGCTAAATCTTTTTTTAAGCTATTAGGCGGCACGGCTGCTAAAGTAATAGAGATTTGCGGGCTAGATTTGGCAATTTCATCTAAAGCATTAATAAGCTGGTCTAGACTTTCCTGGTTTATTGGCTGATCTTTATCCCATTCTTTAATAATGCTTACTGTATCTGGTGAAACTTCTGGCTGGTCTTTAGAATCTTCATTAGAAAAATGCTGCTTAACAGCTGTCTGGCCGTACCAATGGGCATATTTACGAACTTCTATAATTATTGTCTGTAAATCTTGGCGTGATACTACGCTACTGGGCAGGTTGATTTTCATCAGATACCTCTTTAATAAAATCAGCTTTATGCTCTTCTAGTAGTGAAGTTAAATAAGCGCTCTGGCTACCTAAATCAACATTGTGTCCCAACGCCTCAAGTAAAAATGAAGCTACGGCATCCGCTAGTTTCGTATTAATTTGCTCGGTTAGATGTTGTTTTTCGGCCTCTAGTTGTTCAATCATCTTCTGACGCTCAGCCTGAATTTCCTGTTCAATGCCAGCCTTAAGTTCAGCCTGATGGTCGTTTATAACTGTTTTTACGTTATTCATATCCTCTTCGGCCTTTTTGCGCAGTTGGGCTAGTTCGTTTCTGTAACGTTCTAGCTCGTTGCCAACAATTTCCGTAGCTAAGTGCTTAACTAAATTGTCTACTTGCTGGGATGTAGTGTTTAAATCGTGGCTTAGCTTTGAAACTGAATGTTCAAGCGAAGCGTGGAATTTGGATTCGGCTTCTTTTAATAAATGGTCCTTGGCAGAGGCCGATAAATGTACTGTTTGATCATCAGTGGCTGGGTGAGTTTCAGGCTCAGGTTCATTTTTATCTGACCCAAAATGGGCCCGGGCATATCTAATAATGAGCGGCGTTAAAGTGCCAATTATAAAAACGTTCAAGAGCAAGATTATTTGAATAAATACGGTAGTTGACATGCTAGAACTTGGCTAGCACCATATAAATGGAAACCACCGCCACCCCCAAAATAACTACTACTAATGCTGAAAGCTGCAAAACATTACGATAAATTGCCGACTGGGCCATAGGATTCCGCCCCACCGAAATAATACTGCTACGGATCATTGCATATATTATACTGACAACCATAACCAGAGTCACAATGAATATACCCATGCTTATGAGGATAGGTAAAGTTTTTACGTCTTTACCGGCCAAGGCGTTGGCGATATTTTGAATGGCCGACGGAATAAGGGTTTTGTTTGGCTGTTTATAGTAATATGTAACACTTACCAGAACCGGAATCTGGCCAAGCGTAACTGAGTGGGTTTGACCTTTTTTATCCTTGTACTCTTGCTTAGAACCCGTGCTATTCGGGAACCCTTCCTGGGCTGCCCCTATAACTTTAGCGTTATCAGTGGCTTTCATACCCACACCACCAATTGGTGAAGCCGTAATTGAATCACCCGGCTCAATTTTACCGTTAATATCCGATACTAAAACTTGGTTAACTCCGTTGGTGGAAACTTGTACTTGTTTAGATTTACCCGATGAAAGTATTAGCTGGGAATTACTACCATCTATAACAACACCAAAAAGGTTGCTAGCGTTATCAATTGTTGAGGCATCCACGAAGTCCGAAGAATCCTTGCGTAAACTTACTATTGAACCAACCGGAATGTTTTTATCGCTTAAATAACCTTGTGATAATAAAGTAACAGCCTTTGTGCTTATGGGCACCGCCAACAAACCAAAAAGCACCAATATATTTATTAGGTAGAGCTTTCGAATAATTTTCATTTTTTACCTGCTGTTATTCTTACGCTTATTATAACAGAGTTTACTGGGGTTAATATCTATAAATAAGTAGCTTCAAGCAGCAGTTTTTTGAGCAGGATTATGAATAAGCCAAAGTGACAACAGACCAGCTACAAAGGCCATGCTTGAACATAAAACTATAGTAAACTGGTAAGCATTTTGGGCGCCTAAAATTCCAAGCACTGCAACGACAACTAAGCCGGCCACTCTTGAGACAGCATTATTAATACCAGATGCTATGCCAGATTCGGTTTCTGGAACTGATCTCATAACTGTTACCGTTAGCGGTGCTACTAACGTTGCTAACCCGAAGCCAAAAAACAATACCCCTGGAAAAACATCTGTCCAATAGCTTGCGTCCGCACCAATACTAATGAGAGTTAGCATGCCAAAACCGGCAATTATCGGGCCAAGGGTTAAAAATATGCGCGGACCGTATTTAGCCGCCAAAGCACCCATTTTACTAGACAGAAAGAATAAGCAAAATGTTACTGGTAACAGGCTAAAACCGGCTTGTGTACCAGAGAACCCAGCTATTTGTTGTAAATGTATAACTAAAGCAAATAAAAATCCGCTTAAGGCACCGTACATTGCAAAAGTAGTAATATTGGCACCACTAAAATTGGATGATTTAAATAAGTTGAGCTTGACCATAGGGTCTTTTATGTGTCTTTCATACCACAAGAAACTAACAAATATCCCTAGCCCAGCTATTAGTGAAAATATATAAACAGGTTGCCACTTATGGGTGGGGCCCTGGATAAGCCCAAAGATCGTCCCAGCCAAGCCTACCATGGCTAGAAACGCACCAACGTAATCAATACGACGCACGTTTTTGTCTTTGGTTTCGTTGATATTAGTTTTAGCAAGTACATAGCAAACGACTACAAGGGGTATATTGATAAAAAATATCCAGCGCCAGCTAGTATGATCTACGATGTAGCCCCCTAGTGGCGGCCCAATTGCGGTAGCAATACCTGACCAAGCCGCCCAGCGACCAATTGCTCCGCCCCGCATATCAACAGGAAAATTAGTGTTTATTATTGCTAAACCTCCAGGTACTAGTAGGGCCCCGAATACTCCTTGCAATAACCTGAACAAGATCAGCAGTACTATACTTGGCGCAATACCGCATAAGATTGATGCTACGCCAAAACCTACAAGGCCTATTAAGTATATTTTTTTACGGCCCAAGATATCGCCCAAGGAACCGCCTAGTAAAATCAAGGCTGAAAGAGATAATAAGTAGCCGTCAACTATCCACTGCAAATCTGCAAAATTTGCGTTGAATTGCCTAGAAATAGTTGGCAGTGCCACGTTTACAACTGTACTGTCCAAAATAACAATACCGCTACCAATAATTGTAGCTATAAGAGTAAGCAGTTGGCGACGGGTCATAGCCTTATAAACAAACGTGCTTTTTCTTTGTCTTTAACGGGGTTTAAGTAGCTATTTATATCTTTAAGACTAAATACAATGTGAGCGGCCTTAACTTTTTGACCCTGTGCGCTTATATTTTTTACAATTTCTAAAGTGAACCCGGTATTAATAATGCCGGATATTTGACCCGGTTTAAGCGCAAATAAGGTTTGTGTAACTTGAGCCGATAAATCACGATTAGTTTGATCTATCAAAAAACCGTATTCGCCACCATTAGTTTTAGTACTTTTATCATCGGAGTATTTTTTGGCCATGTCCTCAAATTTAGCGCCATTTGTAAGCTCTTGGTAAGCAGCCTTAGCTTTTACTTGTGTATCGGTATCAAGTGTGGCTACTAATTTTTGAGTTAGCATTTCTTGCTTTAAGCTGCGCTTAAAATCATTTATGGTCCACCCAAAATTTTCTTTTAGCACATCTTCAAAACCTTTTTCATTGGCACCTAACCGATTTTGGCTACGCACAAGAGCAATTTCATCATTCAGTTCCTGGCTACTAACAGACACGTTATGCTGTTTTGCTAGTTGTTTTATGTAAGCGTCATCGACCACTTTTTGTAAGGCTCGGCGTCTATAATCGGCCAACTGCTGTGGTCCTGTACCTTTACTAAAATTAACGTTTTGTTGAGTCTCATAGTAGTGAATGTAATGTTTAAGCTCGAATAAATAATCTTCGTAAGATACAAAGTTATGCCCTACCCTGGCAGCTGGGAATGGGACAACTTTAGTTACATCATATAAAAAGTTAGTAGATGATTTAAATCTATAAAGCCCCAAAATGCAGTAACTAAAAAAGGCAATCACTGCGGCTGTAAATAGTGCTGTAGATATAAGCACAATCTTGTGTTTGGAATGTTGCAATGGATAAACATATTTACGAGCACCAGATAAAACCCGCTCCCTATGCTCGGCAACGGTTTCATTGGTAATACGTGGCACTGATGATTCAACTATCGGTTCGTCAGCAACATTCTTCTTTTTAGACCTTTTACGCAGTATTTTTTTTAACTTAGGTCTCTTCTTCATCTTCATCCTTGCTTACGGGCAAACTATTGGCGGTAATACCCTGCTCACGCAATATATTCAAAATCCTCTTCTGGATTTTTGCTGGGTGATGTACGTCGTGTATTACCAAATCGCCCACATAAGTTTGCATCATGATTGTACCATAACCAAGTAGTGTTTCTTGTAGCCCGGCAATCTGGTAATTTACCATCTGTATTTGGCTAAGAGCAAGGTCTACAACTGTTTTATGGAATAAGCCTTTTTGGCCAATTTGAATAATACGCTGATCTGTTACGATAAAAATACTATAGTACCAGCTTATCCAGTATGGGAATAAAATTAATATCCACACAGCAATTCCAATAACTAGCCCGCCAAAAAACCAGCCTAGTCCTAAAGATGGATGCAAAGCTGCCGGTAATGTGCCTAGCAGTGGTGCAAAAGCACCTATTACTAGCCCGCGACGCATAACAATAGGGTGTTTTCTAAATATAAAAAACACTTCCTCGCCATCAAATTGATCCTCAAAATACTTTTTAGTTTCTTTTTTTGGCATGAGCTTATTGTAATAGTTTTAGCTCATAGGTGCTAGGTGTTAGAATGTGTGAACGCGCCCCCATAGTTCAATGGATAGAATAACTCCGTCCTAAGGAGCAGATCTGTGTTCGACTCGCAGTGGGGGCACCAGCTTATTTATTAGTTTCGTTCGGTGTCATCATAAATATGTACGTATTCAGACTTATCGTAATTAGCTAACTCTCCGTCCTTAAAGAATCGTTCAACCTCGGCTTTTCCGTTAGCCGGGCTGTCCGACGCATGCACTAAATTGCGGCCAGTGCCAATGGCAAAATCGCCCCTAATAGTGCCGGCACTAGCTTGGCGGGGATTGGTAGCCCCCACTATTATTCGTACTGAATTTACACACTCATAACCTTCCCAAGCCATGACTACCACCGGCGAGCTGCTCATAAATCGTTCTAAATCGCTGTAAAATGGCTTTTCTAAATGCTCCCCGTAGTGAGCACTTAAATGCGAACTATCTAAGCTAAGCATTTTAATGCCAATAAGTTTCAGTCCTTTGCGTTCCAAACGCCCAACAATTTCACCTACAAGCCCACGCTGGACTGCATCAGGCTTGGCAATTATAAGTGTTCTTTCCATAAACCGAATTATAACAGACATAGATTATTGGCACTATGTCGTACAATATCCTTATGCTATTCGCTAAGGCCTTAACTGATTTTTTGGAATATTTAGAAATCGAACAAAACCGTTCGCAAAAAACTATTGCTAACTATGACCATTATTTAACTCGGCTAATTGATTTTGCTGGTGATATAAAAGTTAGTGATATTGACCCAGAATTAATACGCAAATGGCGTTTGTGGCTAAACCGTTTAGGTACTAACACCAGTGATGAGCTGCAAAAATCTACTCAGAACTATCACTTAATTGCACTTAGGAGTTTCTTAAAATACTGCGCAAAGCGCAACATCCCTGCCCTAACTGCAGATAAGGTAGAGCTTGCTCGTACCCAGCGTAAACAAGTTACCTTTTTAAATACTGAAGAGCTAGAACGGTTATTTGCCCAGCCAGATACCAACAAAATTTCCGGCCTACGGGATAGAGCTATTTTAGAGCTATTGTTTAGCAGTGGTTTACGTGTGTCTGAATTAGTAAATTTAGATAAAGACAACATTAACTTAAAACGCCGCGAGTTCATGGTGCGCGGTAAAGGACAAAAGGATCGCCCTATTTTTATTAGTGAAGAATCGGCTTCATGGCTCAGTAAGTACCTAGATGCCAGAAAAGATGGCACAAGGCCGCTATTTGTGCGCTACAGCGGCAGCAAAAAAGTAGATCTTAGCGGCAATTATCACCGACTAACCGCGCGTAGTGTGCAAAGGCTTGTTGGCCGGTATGCTTTGTTAGCCGGCATAACCAAACATGTTTCACCGCACACCCTAAGACACAGCTTTGCCACTGATCTGCTTATGAACGGGGCTGATTTGCGCAGTGTGCAAGCACTTTTGGGTCATAGCAATATTGCTACCACGCAAATATATACCCACGTTACCGACCCGCATTTAAAAGAAGTGCATAAAAAATTTCACAATAAAGTAACGGATTAATTTTATTTTAAGTTTTAAAGAAGCCTAAAACGAAGTGCACAAGGGTGTTTGAGCATCTTTTACAGTTGACGGCGGTGTAATAACAATCTGTTTGCAAATATTATCTACCGATTCAAAACCTATTGGCAGAAAATCGCTGTCACCGGCGGTTACGGGTACGCGTTTTTCAATACGTCTTAATACCCCATTGGCTTTGCCGGTAGCGTCAATTTGAACTTGTGCGCCTTCGCAAGGTGTACTTGCTCCAACTCCGTTATAGCAAGTAACCGATACTTCTGAATCTTTATATATGGAGCGCAGTACTAAATAATAGCCCTTGGTGTTATATTGAAGGCCAGTAATTTCTGCATTGCATTTATGTGGCGTATTGGCTGTGTTGCACCAGGCTGTAACTATATCTCCAGAGCTGTTAAATCCATCACTGCCAGCGGCATAAGTACCGGTTCCCGTACCGGTGGCAGTACCAAACGGATATAGAAAACCTGTGTAAGAATTAGATATATAACTAAGTCTACCTATTATATCTCTAGGAATAAGCTGTACTCTAAGTACCCCAACGTTGCTCGTCCAGCCAGTAAACGTTTTAAAATAAACACCTGTCGGACTAGCCGCAAAGGTTGTATCGCTCGGGCTATGATCCCAGCTAAATGACATTTTAGTTAAATCGGTGTTATTTATAGGAACTACTGTGACATGATTAGTTGTAATCTTGCCTTGGCCAAACTCAAGGGTGGGTGGTGAAGTATTATACAAAACGCAGGTAAACTCTACATTGGTCGTAGAATCTACCACATTTGTAGTAATTCCAGCCGGCAGTGGATCGGTGCAATTGGTTCTGGTCGGGTTTGTTTTAGTATCAATAATGCCATTGTTAATAGCGTTCATAAAATCATTAATGCCCGATTCGGCGGCATAAAAGGCCTGGGTACTGAGTTGCCTATCAAGTGCGCTCCTTTGTTCGCGCCTAGCCCGTTGGGCAAAACCAAGAACAATTAGAGTCAGTACGATCAGCATTATCATAGTAACTATGATTGATACGAATCCCTTTTGATTATTATTTAAGCTCTTTTTTATAGTCATTGCACTTATGCCTTATTATAGTCTTTTTTGTACAACCGTACTTAATTCAGATACCGCACAAAATTGTGAACCAGCTTTACCTTTACAGGTTAGATCGGTAGCCGTTAAGTGTGTGCTGGTGCTATTCAAACTACAATCACCTGCAAAACTTGGACTGCATAAAAGATCGTCATCACCATAAACTACTCTTATTTTTATTTCATAAAGATTAGTTGGGCCTAGTTTGTTTAATGTAAAGTTAGCAACTCTCATTCTTTGGCCAAGTAAATCTGTTGCCCCGGCTGGCCAGCTCCCAGGGTTTGGACAGCCGCTACCCAGGTTATCCCTAACAAATCCATGGCTAGTGGCAATGTTATCAAAAAACTCTGTACTGGTGGCATAAATATAACGCTTATCACCAACACAAAAATACATGTCGTTAGAGCCGGCAATACTTGACCCGGTAGGGCTTGTGGGGGAACTGCCGCCAAATTGCACGGCTTGAGATATGTCGTCTATTATGGCCCTAGTGACATCTTGAGTTTGATTTTCTGTAATACCCTTGGTATAGGTTTTACCTACCTGTATTAATCCAATTGACGCTATTAACAAAATTACCGAAAAAACAGCCGTGGCTATCATCAGCTCAATTAAGGTAAAGGCCGCAAGGTTTAATTTTTTAGGGCTAGTAAGTTTAGTTAAAATCATTGGTCTAAATTGTAGGTTAAAGTTACGTTATCCTGGCCATCACCGCGTATATTGTCCCAATGTACCAAAGTGGTGAATTTATGGACATGACCGCTATCCGTACGGCTGATAGATATGTGGTATGGAATACCGTTAGACTTAGTGCAATTGGCATTGCTATCGGGGTAAATATAAAGCCCTGGGGTTGGAACGGTGGCGTAAATACTACAGAAATTAGAACCGTAGCTAAAGATATTATTAGGAGTGGTTGCGTAATCATTACCTTTATTTGTTGCCATTTGCTTTAATTGCTCTATTTGGGCCTCGGCATATTTAAGCGCAACGGTATGTTCCTGAGCTTGGCGAATACTAGACAAACTGCGGCTGGCAATTGAATAGGCGCCGCCCAGTACCATGCTCATGACCGCAACGGCAATAAGCACTTCTACGATTGTGTCACCTAGTTCATTTATAGTTTTCATCAGGTGCAAGCTCCCGGATTTGATGCTTGATCAACAATAAGTTCGTCAGTAGTTAACCTTGGGTTTGTACCGCCATTATTTGTACTGCCAATAGTTATTATGCCGTACTGTTTCAAACCTATATCAAAACAAATAGTAACTTTATTGGCAGCAACTAAGTTTGCTGTATTATTTATTACCCCTTCTATAGCAGCCTGGGAATCACCAAGTGCCGAGCCTGTAACTGCATAAAGTTGGGCGGCTCTGGAGCCAGAAGCCAAATTACCATTGCTATCTAGCCCGGCAAAGTCTGTAATTATGGCAAAAGTGCCAATATTAGTTGTATCATTGTATTTAACTCTTACGGGTTTCATGCCATATTGAAGCACTTTATTGTCTATTAGAGCGTCATGGGCTACGGGCATTGTATCGGCAACAGAGTGTACATCTTCGTTTGTAGTACCACTTCTATACTGCCTTCCGGCCAAACTATAAACATTATAGTCACTATCTACGCCATTTAACCTAAATTGAACCGCCTCCCCAACAAATATACAACCTGTGTTGGCGCCCCTGCTATTTGAACCGGCGGCACCTACGCCAACAGAAGGCGGCCCGGCCGCTGGAGCATTACACAGAATATTATCAAAGCTAGGGTAATAACCTGTAGCTATATTATTAATAACCGTGTCCATTTGTTGCTTTATATCATCTAAAGCTTGTTTGCCTTGGGTTTTTGCTTGTTGTCCGTTGATTAATAGTAAGCCGCTTATCATCAGCATGCTAGATACACCAAGAACAATCATAACTTCAACAACAGTGAAGGCCTGTTTTCCCAGCCCTGTTTTCATAGGCTTAAGTATACCATAAGCGTATTAGCTTTACTTTAGGTCAAATTGCAAACTTTTGTTTGTACCAATTAATAACACTCAGTCCAAGTAGGCGGGCAAAAATTGCCCCGGCAATTAAAAACGGGCCGAAGGGTATATGAGCGTTCTTTTTAGCTTTTTTGGTGGCAATTAGCGGCAGTGTTACAAGCGTACCCAACACCGAAGCTGTAAAAATTGTCAGAAACATTAACTCCCAATCTGCCAGGATTAACCCCAGTAAAGCACCAAGTTTAACGTCACCGCCGCCAATCCACTTACCATCTGAGATTTGAAATACAAGGTAAAACAAACCGCCGCCAATTAGTATGCTAAATATAAGGCTAATAAAAGCCTGGAAAGGTGTTTTGGCGCTAGTTAGTATAAAAACCGCCTGAACTAAAGCAGCAACTATAAATGGATAGATCATTTTATTGGGTAATATCATCCATTTAATGTCGTAAATGGCCAGTGCAATTAGCCCAACTAAAAAGACTAGCCAAAATACAAATAAAGTTGTTCCCTGGCCATTAAAGGCAAATGGCCAATATATGTAAGAAAACACGAATAATAAGGCAGTAAGCGCTTCTACTAGCGGATATTGCCTAGATATAGGTTTTCCGCAGTAACGGCACTTGCCTTTAAGTAAAAGCCAGCTAAAAACAGGTACAAGGTCCTTTGCGGCCAGCTCGTGGCCACAATTAACACATACAGAGCGTTCTTTAATCCAATTCTTTTTGTTATGAATACGCCAAACGTAGGCGTTAATAAAACTACCAAAGCATAGTCCCAAAAACACTAGCACAATAAAAACCATTAAGCCTTATCCTAGCATAACTATAATAAAAAAGAACGGCCCAACTCGGGCCGCTCAATTTTTGTGAATCTAAATTCTACGATTCAGCACAGTTTGGTGCAGTGGTTGATGCACCAGTTTCAACTAGGTAGACTGCTGCTAGTCCACGGTTTTTAGCAACGGAAGCATTTCCGGCGGCGTTACAGCCAGCGTTAGTGCCCACAGCTACTATACCAGTAGCACCTGGAGCGCCTGGAGCACCAGCAGTGAATGTGCAGGTTGTGCCAGACCTAACCTTTATATCAGACGGAGCCGTGTTGGCTATGGTGACTGTACCATCAGCTGCACAAGTCACATTAGTTGGCAATACGCCGTTGTTATTAGAAACACTGTTGGACATACCACCCAAAATATTAGCAGCATCATTTTTAATGGATGTGTTCCTTGAGTTTCTTTGAAGTGCAGGAACTGCCAAGAACACGATCAATAAGATCAATGCGGCAATGGCCAGCACAATCAAGACTTCGATAATGGTGAAGCCTTTGTTAGATTTGTTTAATTTTTTAAGCATTGAGGAGCCCCCCTTGTTATTTGATATTAAGATGCTTATGGTATGAATTTACTTTGTCTTGGGTAAAAAAGCAAGCCCTGAGTTATAGTTTATCCACAGTTGTACCACTAGCGGATTATGGATTTATTGGCTAAGCCATATATAGGTAGCAATACTGCCGCCACAATAGTAAAGGCCACCACCCCAAGAATTACCATCAAAACCGGTTCAATAATAGTTTGTATGTTCTTAAGCTCTTGGTCTACTTCCCTTTCGTAGTAATCTGCAACCTTGCCCATCATTTGTTCCATTTGGCCAGATTGTTCGCCAATGTGAAGCATGTTTGGCACTAAATCTAAAAAGTTAGGGTCGCCTGTCAGGGCATCACTTAGCGCCTTGCCCCCTTTAACTTTTTCTATTGCCGTTCCAAGTGAGTTTTCAACGTGTACGTTGTTAACGGCGTCACCGGTAATTTCAAGCATCTGTATAAGCGGTACACCGCTGGATACAAGCGTTTGGCCGGTACGGGAAAATCTTGCCATATAAACTTTCATAAATAAAGGGCCAACTAACGGGGCTTTCATCTTAACTTTGTCTACAACGTGGCGGCCGCCTAAAGTATTGGACCACCTGGATGTAAAAATAACGCCTACTACCAAAAGAATTATTACTACCCACCAATATTTAGTGGTAAAGTGCGAAACTGCTAAAAGAGCCTTTGTAATAAAAGGCAGTGACGCGCCGGGAATATCTTTATAGATTTGTTCTACCTGCGGCAAAACTTTAACTACCATAAAACCAATTACCATAACCATTACCAAAATTACTATGGCTGGGTACATCATGGCTCCGCGTACTTTACTTAGAATTTCTGCGTCTTTTTCTTGTTGGTTGGCAATACGCTCTAGCGCGGCATCTAGTGTACCCGAGGCTTCACCAGCTGCAACTAAACTAATAAAGACTCTGTTAAAAATATCCGGGTAGCGGTTTAGCGCGGCCGAAAAACTGGAGCCGCTTTCAACAGTGGCAATTATCTGGCTGATGATAAGCTTTAATTTTTTATTCTGGGTTTGGCTCATAACACTACGCAAACTTTGCACAAGCGGCAAGCCGGCATTAATTAAGGTTGAGAGTTGGCGCGAAAATAATACTTTATCTTTAGTTTTTACCTTGTTGAAAATCTTTTTAAAGCCGCCGGCCTCACCCTTAGATTTAATAGAGGTCGGTGATAAACCTTGCTGGCGAATTAATTTAGCCGCTTCTGACTCACTATTAGCTTGAACTACCGAACTAACACTTTCGCCAGTAGAGGCATTCCTTGCTGTGAATTCAAAATTTAACATAATTTTTGTTTATTTAATTCCTCATCATTCTGTCTAATTCTTCTAGATCTACAGCATAATTGCGCGCTTCATCATAAGTAATAGTGCCGTTATGAATTAGGCCAACCAGTGTTTTATCCATTGATTGCATACCATGCTCGGCACCCGTCTGAATAACTGCTTCCAGTTGGTGGCTTTTACCTTCACGAATAATGTTGCGTACGGCTGGTGTGGCTATGAGTATTTCTGCGGCTGCAATACGACCACCGCCAATGGCCGGAATTAGGCGCTGAGAGCATATGGCCATCAAAATGTTGGCCAGCTGGGCTCTAATTTGTGGCTGCTGGTGCGGCGGGAAAACATCAATCATACGGTCAATACTTTGTGATGCGCTGTTGGTGTGCAGTGTTGCCAGAACCAAGTGGCCAGTTTCGGCAATGGTTATGGCCGAAGAAATTGTTTCAAGGTCACGCATTTCACCAATTAGTACCACATCTGGGTCTTCACGTAAGCTAGATCTAAGTGCGGCACTAAATGAATAGGTATCGTAGTGAACTTCACGCTGTACAACTATAGATTTTTTAGATTTATGAGTGTATTCAATGGGGTCTTCGATGGTAATAATATGGGATGATCGTTCATTGTTAATCCGGCCAACTAGTCCTGCTAAGGTAGTAGACTTGCCTGAACCGGTGGGGCCAGTTACAAGCACTAACCCACGCGGGTAATCTGCAAATTTATTTACAATTGGCGGCATACCTAGTTGTTCTATGCTTAAAATATCGTTAGGAATAAGTCTAAGCGCGGCTGCCAAGTTGCCCCTCTCATGAAAGGCATTAACACGAAACCGGCCCAAATCACCAAAGGCAAAACTAAAGTCAAACTCTTTATCTTTTAGTAAAATCTGTTTTTGATCTTCGTCTAAAATGGCAAATACTAGTTGCTCTAAGCTTTCCTCTGTTAGATGTTCGGCTCCAGTAACGGGCATTAATGCCCCGTCTACTCTAAGCATTGGCGGTAAGCCTACTTGAAGGTGAAGGTCAGATGCTTTCTTTTTTACTACTTCTTCTAGTAGTAGTTCAATCCTCATTGCTTGCGTTGCCATTATTATTCCACCCTTTCTTCCTAAGCACTATCTGATGCAGCTACACGATTAACTTCAGTTAATGTAGTATAACCTGCTAAAGCTTTTAAATAACCGTCTTGACGCATAGTTACCATACTTTCTGTTTGGGCAACTTTTTGAATTTCAAGGCTGGTTGCACGTTTTAATATGAGATCTTGAATTTTTTCTGTAACCTCAAATACCTCATACAGGCCCATTCGGCCTTTATACCCGCCCGGGGTTTGTGGGCTATCTTTGCCCTTGTACAAAGTATAAGCGTTTTGGTCTTTTAAGGGCAAGTTTTCGTAGCCAAAGTCTTCAGCTGCTTTTTTCTGCCCTTCAGCATCACTAGGCAATAAATGACCGATTGTACTGTGAATAGCTTCGGTTTCTGGTTTGGTTGATTCATAACTTTCCCTGTCTTCACTTATTCGCCTAACAAGTCTTTGGCCAATAACCGTATGTACGGTTGAAGCAATTAAAAATGGCTCGATGCCCATGTCTAATAACCTAGGCAATATGCCAGCCGCAGAATTAGTGTGAAGCGTTGAAAACACCAAGTGACCGGTTAATGCAGCCTGCACGGCTAGCGTAGCTGTTTCTTTATCACGAATCTCACCCACCATAATGACATTGGGGTCTTGGCGAAGAATTGAACGTAGCCCGGTAGCAAATGTTAACCCCACATCCGTATTAACCTGAATTTGATTAATACCGTCCATCTTGTATTCAACCGGGTCTTCAAGTGTGACTATATTAATAGCATCATTCTTAATTTCTTGAATTAAGGCATACATTGAAGTGGACTTACCTGAACCAGTTGGGCCGCTGGTTAAAATCATGCCGTTTGGTTCTTTAAGGCCGTTACGTATCATGCGTAGAGCACGGCCTTTGTAACCCATATCTTCTAGCCTTAAGCTTGTGCCTGTTTTATCTAGCAAACGAATAACCACTTGCTCACCCCAAACCACTGGTGCTATGGCGATACGTAAGTCAATTGGCCGTTTGTCTACTAAAATGGTAAATCCACCGTCTTGCGGTATACGGTGCTCGTCTATTTTTAGATTAGATAGAATTTTTATGCGTGAAACCAAGGGCGCTTCGGTACTTTTAGGCAATTTCATTATTTCGCGTAAAACCCCATCTATGCGGGCCCTAATTTTAAGCTCCTTTTCTAGTGGCTCTATGTGAATATCACTGGCACGGTTCCGGGCGGCAAAATCAAGGATTGTAGATAACGCTTTGCTAATTGGCGAGTCTTGGACAATAGTTTTTATACTGTTGTCCATACCAATAATATCTTTGCTGGCTTTATTAGCCTCATCAACAGCTTCAGTGGCCTGTTTTAGAGCGCCTGCTACGGCCGTAGAGTCTAAGTTACCGGAATATTGGCCAAGAACATGTTTTATGCCGGCTTCACTAGCTGCATAAACTTTTAACGGTCTGCCAATTTTGTTAGCTAAAAAGTCAACCGCCTGAACGTTATCGGCGTCAAGCATGGCTACAACTAAACGATGCTGCATTTCGCCAAGTGGTACGGCCATGTATCGTTCTGCAATATCCTGCGGTAGTAAGACCAGCACAGATGGCTCTATATTTGCATTGCTAAGGTTTACATAGGGTACTTTAGTGACTTTAGCAATGGCATGAGTTAAAACCTCGTCTGATACGCCGCCCTTATTAACCAACATACTAAAAAGCGGCGTACTATTTTTTGAAGCTTCATTTTTAAGCTGTTCTAGTTTTTCAGATGTGAGTAGGCCGTCTTTTATTAAGCTATCTTCGACTTGCTTTTGGGTGCTGGCAGATAAAACACTCATGTGTTTTTACCCACTACTGATTTTTAGTATTAAACAATTGTTTGGTAGAGTTATCGCCAATTCTAATAAGTTGCGTAGGATCAACTGATTTATCATTAAAGTACTTGGAATCTGGCTCTGGAAAATCAGCCGTTATAGGTTGTACAATTTCAACTTTCTGCTGACGGTTTTTTGGTGGTGCAATTATTAAGTTAGATAAAACAACAGACGCAATAACACTCACAAAAATTACCACAACTATCAGTGCTATGTCTTTTTGTTTCATTTAACTACCTCGGTTTGAAAGGTTAGATCTCTTTCTGGCTGGTAATACGTTTTGGCCGTCATATCTAAAGTTAGTTCTCCGTCACTACCTGAAAATTTAAGTTTATCAATATAAAACGGTCTGATAGATTTCTCAAATATCAATACAACACTTTGAATTGAAGGATATTTAGCGGTGGCATTAATTTCAAACGGCATTTCCACAGGCTTAGGGCTACTACCTACGCCCTGACCAGCTTGAGCAGCCTCTTGGTCAGTTCCTTGAATACTATTTATCTTTACCCCTTTTTGCGCCATTAGTTTCTCTAAGCTGGTAGCCATCGCCGGAAAGTCGTACTTGCTGGGCAGAGCATCAAGAACTATTTTTGCATTGTCGCCATCATTGCCGCTATCACCCTCAGGATTGCCACCTAGTACATTTTGAGGCTTGTTAGTATAGACTTTATAGGCATTAACAAGTGGCTCAATAGCTTTTAAGTTTGTCTCTAATTGGTCAACGGCCGCCTGTTTTTTATCTATAACTCTGGCTTGATAAGCCCTTTGGCTAAGTAATGCCTTGCTGGCAACTAATGAAAAGACAACCAAAAATGAACTAATCGCCAGTGCTCCAACCATTACTGTATTGGCTTGATTTATCTTTATTCGTTTTGCCGATAGTCCTATTTTATTTGCCATGGTTATACCTACTGCGTGCCTTGCTGATTAGTTGTATCACTTGTAGCGGGTTGGGGTAAATTCTTAAATAACTGGGTGGGATTTTCAGTTTCTGACCTTGTGGTAATAATTTTTGGAACAATAAGACTAACGTTCTGTGAGTTGTCAAAAATGCTTGGTGCAAAATTAAGTGTTATTGTATATTTTGCAATTTTTGAATCGCGGGCAAAACTAGAAAGTACTACGCTACTAAAGGCATTGGGCACTTCACTCCATGAGCTCTTCCAGTTACTTCCGGCCCCAGGCTCGGTGTCGCTGCCTGATGTGTGATCAGATAAGCTTACATAGCTACTGCCACCATCAGACACTACGTCATTAGTTTTATAGCTTGTACCTTTTGTCCAATTACCCTCGTAGCTGATTGCAGGTATTTCTTTCCATACATTTTTCCAATTATTGCCTACACCCGGCTCATTATCACTAGCAGCTGTATGGTCGGATAAGCTTACGTAGCTACTGCCACCATCAGACACTACGTCATTAGTTTTATAGCTTGTACCTATTGTCCAATTAGCCCGACTGCTTTGCACATAACCAGTAAATTTAAGCGTATCAACAAATTTATTTACTGTAGCCAATGAATTAGAAGTACCTGTAAAGGTCATAGTTTTTGCATCAAAATCTACAGTAAGCTCTGCAATACTAACGTTGTCTGGCACTACTTGCTTTAGGTACCTAAATAGTCTTGTAGCGACTGGTTTTTTATCATGTAAGCAAGGCTTTTTACCGGCAGATAATTCATCTTTGGTACAAGAAAGACTATTTAACTGATTTTGAATGGTCAGTATTTTATTTAGGTCCGGCACGGATTGGATTTTACCGTAGTCTTCTTTAATTTTGCCATTTAGACTACTAATGTGTGTCTTTTGGAACACATCTACTACTAAGAAAAGTAATATTAGTAGCGTAAGGCTGGCTCCACCAGCAATAATTGCAATTCCAACTACCGAGCGCTTAAGTTTTTGAGCCTTTAGAAAATCAAGTTTTACATCCGGTAGAAGGTTAAACTGAATCATATGTCCCTCTCCGCCAACCCGGCAGCTACTGCAAAGTGGTTACTTGCAGCTAGCAGTTCATTTTGCCTATCGGCCGGGAATGAAACATTACGCCATGCATTACCAATTTCAACGTTTAGCCCAAACTTATTGGCAATGTACAGAGGAAATTCTGGCAAAGCCGAAGCACCGCCAGTTACAATTATTCTTTCAATGCCTACGTTGCCATAACGAGCTTGGAAAAATTTAATTGATTTTTCTATTTCGTTCATAAGTATATCTATTGTGCCAATTATGGCATTATAAATTTGGCCTTCAAGTTTGTCTTTGCCAAGACCAAATTTGAAGACAAACTGCTGAGCCTGAGCGTCATCAATACTAAGGTTTTGGACGGCTGATTTTATAATAGCTTCTGTACCAGTAGGAATTGAACGCGATAAGCGGGGTGCACCGTTCATGCTAACTACTAAATCTGTAGTTTTATTGCCAATGTCTAATACCAATTGCGGTGCTGTGGCGTCAGTTGGTATAACTGACCTAGTCAGTGCCATTGTATCTGGCTCAAAAGCAATTACGTTTAGTCCGATTGACTCTAGCATATCAAGCTGAGATTCTACATATTCATTGGTAATGCTAGTAATTAAAACTTCTAGTTTAGTTTTATCTTTTGGTGAATCGCCCAGTACCACCCAGTCTATTTTGGAATCAGCTACGGGAGTTGGAATGATTGAATCGGCTTGGTAGTGTATGGTTTTGTCAATTTCATCGGGCGATAACCTATCTATATCAACCACAGTTGTAAAAACTCTGCCAGACGGCAATCCAACCGCTACATTGCGGGTGGTTACCCTTGCCTGATTTAAAAGCTCCTGTATAGTCTGGGCCAATTTTTGGCGGTCAGCCTTAGAATCACTTAAAGCAATCTTGGCATCAACAGGTACAAAGGCATAGCGAGTTAGGGCTTTTACGCGGCCGGTGCCTCTAAGTTCAACCAATCTAACCGCGGTTGTACCTATATCTAGACCAAAAAATTCAGATACCCCACTCAGTAAACTCATTAATTAGGCTCTCCGATTTTTTAAGCTTTCTTTTAGTTTTGTATTCATAAACTTATATAACCCACTCTTCCCCTTATAAATTTAACGGGAGTCATAGTTACTCCGATTATAGCATAAGCAATGTCCGACCGCGCAAACTATTTGTTTTAACACTCATTACCTTAAACGGTATAACAAATATTCCTGTGTCTTGCAACTTAAATTAATCTATTAAAGTATGGGTGGTAAGCCGGTTATTGAAAATTCTTGACTGCCAGTGCTACAAACCGTGGGTATATCCCTGCAAATTTTAGTAACATAAATTTCTGGGCTTAATATAAATGCTTCGCCAGAATTTTGGCACGTATTAGTTGGCGTAGAGCAACTAAATGCCCCGCCGGACTGGGCTACAAGTACGTCAAGTATGGCATCGGTTGAACTTTCTCCTACACGACCATTACGTAATGATCCTAGGGTTCTTAATAACTTTACGTGCTGGGCTAAAAATGTGCCAAAAACCCTTAGTTGGGTATTGCAATCGCCGCCGGGTAAAAAGTGTGAAGCGTTTAAAATTGTTGGGCTTGGATATGGTCCGGTTGCCGGTGCGCAGGTATAAATTGTTCCGCCAACGTTGGCTGCTTTTTCCTGGGCAATAAAAATACCGTTAATCTCATGCACGCCTGGATCTATATAAATGTTGCCGCGAACAATCATGTAGAGTGCCGGTATTTGGTCTTCATTTGCATACGTTCCTGTCTCGTTTTGGAATAATATGTCGTTACTAATATGTATATCGCCGTCAAAGTAAAAGACACGGTGGCTACCAACGGGTGAAACTGTCGCGCCGGGCCCCACCCCGTTGTTAACATCAATCTGCGCGCCTCCATTGCTAACTCTGTAAGCTCCGGAAGCTGTATAGGCCGCAGCACCTAAGTTTATATTACTGGCAGTTATCGGAGTTCCGTTTTTGGTTTTCCAATAGTCTGTAATACAGTTACTGCCGCCAAAATTACCGCCAAGAATAAACCCGGTTCCATTACTAAACGACAGCCCTACCGGTGGCTTTGCCAGGCCGGCACTGCCAAGGTTGGCGCTACTCATTCCTTCAATTGGACCCATAGCTGTTAGTCCGTATTGCGAGCTTGAGCCAACATTATTTGAGCTATAGTTAAATGCCCAAATTGAGGCGTTCACAAAATCTGCACAGGTACCAGCATTTTTAAAACTGCCGCCAGCAAATGCATCACCGCCAAAGAATTTTGTGTATGGCAGGTTAGAGATTGTGTAGCAATTAGTTGGTGGCGCCCCAGAATTTCTGGCGGAAATAGTGCCCCCTATCCAGTTATTTGTTACGTCATCATATTCTCCAGTACCTGGGTTTATAGCTAGATAGGCACAAATTTGATCACCGGGACTAAGGCTATACCCAGCGAGTGGTTTTGAGCAGTTTGGAAAACCATTATAGTCCCCCGCTGGCATGTTTATTGTGCCGTTGATTGCCCCACAACTTAAATCAGTATTGGGTGAACCGTCAGCATATCTAATATAAAACTGAGTTGACCAATTAATGTTATTGACTGCATCATTACCACTATTAGTAATTGAAGGCGTAAAGCTAGCCGTGTCTGGGTTTTCTATATAGCCAAATACAGACGGTGTTACGCTTAGGCTTACGTCTGGCGTAAAATCAAAACCTAGCGCGCACGGCCCCCAAACAGAACTGGCATCAGCAATTCTAGGGCTTGTAGCTGGCGAACCTGCCGGTGCAAAACCCGCTGTATCGGCTTGAATCTGATATTGATAAGTTTTATTGTAAGTTAAACCAAGAATTGTAGCTCCCTGAGTTTGATTTAAATTAACGGTAACTGTATCTGCGGCGCCACTAAATCCGCCAATGTTGCCGCTCCATGCACTCCATGCACTCCATGGTGCAGCGCTACTAGCTCGACGCCTAATGTGCCACCTTACTGTATAAGCTCCAGCGTCTTGATCGCCAGATGTAATTGTAAAAGTTGTGCTTGAACAATCTGGGTTAGACACGCTTATTGTGGGATCATGATTTACCGGCGGGTTGTAAGTTACACACGGATACCAGTGACCTGGACCTGATACATCGGTAACACCACCGTACACTGCCGAAGCATGATATCTAACATCGTAACAGGTCGTACCAGGTGGATTATTATTAGTACCCATTGCCGCAGACAAGGTTATTGAGTATGTGCCCCTTCCGTTAATGTTTCCTAAATTAAATTGTGTGGTTGTATTACCAAAAGGTGAAAAAGCTAGGATACCGCCATTTCCGGACATATTTGTGATGCCGTCTACATAAATAATAACATTGCCAGCTGTAGTATACGGTGCACTAGTACATATATATGACTGCGCGTACATAGTGGTGTTGGCAGGTTGCGCTGTCAGCGCAGAAGGGTCAATCCATAACCCATGAATAGTCTGGTTATTTGGTGGTGCCGGGCAAAATTGCTGTAAGCCACCGGGGTAAGCCAGCGCAGTTTTTGCAATTAATACCGTTGTTGCTACGGCGGTTAAAATGCTAAAAGTTAGAGCTATCCAAAAATACTTTTTCATTATTATCCCGTAAGCGCTGGTTTATTTTTTTGCTTAAAGGGGGAGCCCGGTGGAGGCTCATTGTAAAACTTAATGGTGCCTGGCGGCTGGTTTTGCTCGGGAGGTATATTTTGGTTTGGTTTTTGTAAATAGTGAGTGTAGCCATAATAGCCACCATAACCTAAACCGCCTAGTAAAATCAAAAACATAGCTATTATTAGCACCGGCTTAAAGTTATGGGGGCGATGTTTCTTTTTAGCCACCGCTTTTCCATCAACTACAACTTGGGAAATTTCCTGTTTATCTGGCCCAGCCATGTTAGTTAAATAATAGCACAAGCGCTATAGATGTCATCATCTACTGCTAAAATACAACCTATGAGTTTATCTATTGGGATTGTAGGATTACCTAATGTTGGTAAATCTACCCTTTTTAATGCCCTGACAAATAACAACATTTTGGCGGCAAATTATCCTTTTGCCACTATTGAACCAAATACTGGTATTGTGCCCATTCCAGATGAGCGGTTACAAAAATTGAGCCAGCTTAATAACAATGCACCTATAAAACCCGCTACTGTAAATTTTATAGACATTGCCGGCCTGGTGGCTGGTGCCAGTAAAGGTGAAGGTCTTGGCAACCAGTTTTTAGCCCACATTAGAACCGTCAATGCTATTGTTCAGGTGGTACGAGCCTTTGAAGATGCCAATGTTCAGCATGTAGATAACGAACATAACCCTAAAAAAGATATTGATGTTATCAACACCGAGCTAGTTTTAGCCGATTTACAAACAGTGGAACGCCGTTTGCCACAATTAGAAAAGTTGGCCAAATCTAACCCAAAACTAAAGCCTGAACTGGATTTTTTAAATGAAATAAAGCAAGCGCTTAACGAAGGAACACCGTTAAATCAAAAAATTGATCTCGAAAATTTAAGTTTAGAACAAAAAGCATTGCTCCAAGAACTGCAACTGCTAACTGCTAAACCAGTAATTTATTTATTTAATGTAGACGAAGCCGCATTGAATAACGAAGCAAAAAAAACTGAGTTAAAGAGTCTCGTTGCGCCAAGTCAAGCTCTATTTGTTTGCGCCAAACTTGAAAGCGAATTAAACGGTTTAGACGAAAACGATCGCCAAGAAATGTTAGAAAGTTATGGTCAGAGCGAAAGTGGGCTTATTCAACTAATCCATTCGGCTTATGACGTACTTGGTTTACAAAGTTATCTGACAGCCGGTGAAAAGGAGGTTAGAGCTTGGACTGTAAGAAAAAATTCTACTGCCCCACAGGCAGCTGGTGTAATTCATGGCGATTTTGAGCGTGGTTTTATTGCTGCTGAAGTGGTTGATTATAACGATCTAGTTGCTGCCGGCTCGCTAGCCAGCGCCAAAGCTGCTGGCAAAGTTCGCCTAGAGGGCAAAACCTACATAATGAGGCCTAATGATATTGTAGAATTTAGATTTAACGTAAGTAAATAGCAACCAAATGATAATCGAACGGTTAGTGAGATTATATGCAGAACCCAAGAAGGCCATTCCTCAAAACTAAGCCTTCTTGGCGAGAAGCTATATGTGGTTGAGTTTAGGTTCAACGTCTAGGATTTGGGAAGAGCAGCCAGACAAAATGTGAACCATTTTGCTTGCGTGATGAGAAACCCAAGCCGGAGGGCCCCATTTATGGGGTCGCGCATGGGTGTCTCATTAATTAAGTTATTTATTAAAATAATTTGATACCCGGGTTGATAAATCCCTAATGGCATAATTGCCACTGCCACGCGACAAAACAACTAAAATATAAGCCCCTTTGGGGTGGTAAACGATGGCAGCATCATGCCAATAGTAGCCGTAATAACCGGGTTTATCGGCCACAGAAATGCCGGGTACACCGGCTGGTATGGCATTCCTATATATCTGACGTTTCAGATAATTTATTAATGTGGCGTTAAAAGTACGCCCTAAAAGAGTACCTCCTTGTAATTTTTCAAGAAACTTGGCCATGTCACCGGCGGATGTATACTTAGTTTCCGAAATAGTGGTTTCTTTAAATCCCAAGCTGTGGACATGCGTGTTCAAATTTTCCCACCCTATTGCCACACCCAACCCATGACCGCAGGCATTGCTGGAAACTACAATCATTTGTTCTAAACAGTTGCCAACGTTATAACCACCCATATAATCACTTAAACTTAGCTGACCGCTTTCAACTTTGCTGTATAAGTACTGGCTCACAAATACTTTATATAGGCTAGCTGTAAGAAATTGAGTATGGGCGTTTAAACTGGCGTTTCTTTTCCTACCACCTAACTCCTTAATAACTACACCGTATTGGCCTGCTTTATAGTCGGTCTGCCATTTATTTAATAAATTCTGCAAATCTTTTGTTATTGGAATCTTCGGTTCAGCTACTACTGAAACCGGCTTTGATTTGCTTGGTTCAACTTGGTTAATAATTGGTTTAGTATCTGCGGTATCAGTTATTATTGGCACCGCTAAGCTATTTCGTAAATTAACTGTGTAATTAGCAGCTACAACGATGCCGCTTATAAGCATGCCGGCAACCAAAGTTCTAGTAGCATAAATACTTTTATTAGACGGCCAGTGTTGAACATTTACAACCTGAGGCGAATGAGAATACGCCAAATGATCATGCGAAATTGTAGAGCTTGTATGGGCCATTTTTGTTTAATTTTTGTTTTGTATTAACAGATATATTATAACAAATTTTAGCTAATTAGTCAATTTAAAATTAATTAGCCTGTCAAACGTTATCTAGAAAAACGGCGATTCATAGTCAAAGAAGACGTTGGGTAGGCCCCTATCCTTTTAAACCGGATAAGAGGCCGTGGGTTAATTTGTGAACTAAACTGTGGCCTCTGTGCCGGCTGAGGCACATTAATTCCAGGCGGTTGAGCGTCAAAATCGTAATTTTGCTGAGGTTCTGGTTGCTGCATATCGTGTGCTTGAATAGCTGGTTGTTGCGGTAGTGGCTGTTGTTGTACTTGAGTAGATTGCAACGCCATATTGTTTACCTGATCTTGCGATTGTGACATTGATATATGCCTAAGCTCCATTATCTTGTCTTGCAGGTATGAAGTCAGGTCTCTTAGCTGTTTTTGGTGCCAGGATGTGAAGTTAAGCACTTTATTAATGGTTCTGACTGTTAGTGTCGAATCTAGTAACCTAGCGCAGTAATCTAGTTCTGAAATCATATCAAAACGTACATCTTCGAGGCTTAAGTACCACATTTTTTTATCAACTAGAAGCAACCTTCTGTCTGTCACTACCAGCATGGCAAAGCCGCCGTCATAACGGCCATTAGAAGCGTTAGTGATTACTTCATCGGGGGCCATTACATTAGCTAATTCACGAACTTCTGGTTTACCTACAAAGCGGTTATGTATACCCAGGCGACTGAGCTGATGTTCAATCTCGCCTAACGATTTCATACGGCCTCCCTTGTTACATCTTCATAATGTACTTTACATAAGAAGTTTACAGTTACTTTAGTCACTAAATAGGTGCGATTTTTATCACACCTTTTGTATTTATGGGCATTTTATGAAAAAATATAAATATGCTTGCCAACCCTAAACAAGTTGCGGCACTGTTAGCAGCTTTTAAGCGCGGGACAAAATTGTCCTATCAAAAGGGTGAATACATCATTAGACCCGGCGAAAAACCGCCGGGCATTTTTTATATTGAGAAGGGTTTAGTTAAGGCATTTAACATCAGTAAATATGGTGAAGAAAACGTTTTAATTATCCGTAATAAAGAAGAGATATTCCCGCTTATCTGGGCTACTACCGGCCAAGAACGCAGCATTATTTATCAAGCTTTAAGTCCAACCGTGGTTTGGCGTATTAGCCGCGAAGAGTATATGAAATATTTACAAAGCCACACTGATGCCCTGCCTCCGGTATTAGACATGGCAATTGAAAATTACCGGCGCCACTCAGAGAGAATTCTTAATTTGCAGTACCGCTCGGTACGTGAACGCCTAATTTCTTACCTCTTAACAATGTCTAGACGTTTTGGCGATAAAAAAGATGGTGGAATTTATATTAATGTGCCGCTTAGACAGCAAGATATTGCTAGTTCTATTAACGCTAGCCGCGAAACAGCCAGCCGCGAACTGGCCTACCTAGAACGTAAAGGTCTTATAAAACTTGATCCGCCTTATATAACTGTTTTGGATACCAAAACACTACGTTCTTATCTATAAATAAGGGAAAATAAGGGAAAAGAGAAGCCGGAGCAGCGGATTCATTCCGTGCCCCGCGCGATGAGAAAAACCGTAGGTTTGTCTTATATTGGCTCAGCCACCTTTAGTGCCAGTGGGCCACAATGTTTTCTATGGTGTGCATGATTTTATCGTGTTCAGGCAAAGTATTATCATCAAAATAATGGTTGGTATTTATATAGTTGTCTACTACACTTAAACATACTATTTCATCTGTCAAAATATGCATTCTATCAACCGCGGCTATACTGGCCAGTGGTGTTGCTGCTATAAGTTTGCCTACTTTAATTGATTTTAAGTATTCTACTGCGGCTTCTAATGAAAAACCGGTACTAAAACCATCTGATACAAGTATTATGGTGTGATCTCTTAACAAATCTTTACGGATAATACCGTTTTTACCTATTAATTGATGTAATCTGTGCAGTTTTTCTAGTTTGAGCTGTTCAATATAGTGATGATACTCCATATCAAATTCTTCAATTTCACCACCTGAATATTTATGGTTGTATGTAAAAATGCCGTCTTGATCAATTACTGCTAGCGGGTCTATTTCACCCGGGATTTCAATGGGTGCAGTTAGTAGCAAAGTTAGAGCACAATGAAGTTTGGCGGCAATTTGAAGCCCAATAACCGCACCACCATCAGACAGGGCCATTACGGTTGTATTGTTGCTTTTGTATTTAACAAGCCTTTCGGCCAGCTCTTTACCGGCTTCAATGCGGTTTCTAAAATACATAACTACAGTTTACTATAACGGCTTAAGCTTATAAAAGCGCTCTACATTGCCCTTTTCGCCAGCAACGGCTGAATCAGCCTTTATTACAATTTTGAATAATTTTTGTACCCAAGTTTCCCAATCTTTTAGGATTTGTCTTCGAACTCTTTCGTTCTTTATTACACCCTTGTTTTTTTGATTATTTTCATTGGTTTCAAACTGTGGTTTTACCATTACAATAACATCAGAATTTGGGCCAATTAATCTTTTAATGTGTGGCAAAATTAAGCGTGTAGATATAAAAGAAACGTCTATTAAAACTATATCTATTGCCTGTTTGGTTTCAAAGTTTCTAATGTCAGTTTGTTCGTGCAGTTCAACGCGTTCATTGGCAGTCAGTTGAGGATTCATTTGCTTACTACCAACATCAACTG
The DNA here is from genome assembly GCA_964469975.1 of uncultured Candidatus Saccharibacteria bacterium. Taxonomy (GTDB): domain Bacteria; phylum Patescibacteriota; class Saccharimonadia; order Saccharimonadales; family JANWIN01; genus CAYYAF01. Next base: position 2,062 of record CAYYAF010000002.1, on the reverse strand, counting down.
CAATGACTTTTTTTGCTGATTGCCTAAGTGCAAAGTCGGTAAACCCACCAGTACTTGAACCAACATCTAAAACTACTTTGTTTTTAAAATCTAGTTTCAAGTTTTTAGCTACTGAGGCAAGTTTAAGGGCAGCACGGCTAACATATTGCTCTTTTATGGATAGTTTAAGTTTATCTGTAGAATTGACCTGTTGCCCCGATTTAGTAATTACTTTTCCATTTACACTAACGTAACCAAGTTTTATGAAACCTTCAGCTTGGCTGCGAGTAGGCGCCAAGCCACGACTAACTAGCTCTTGGTCAAGACGGTTTCTCACCTCAAATTACCTACAGCTACTACTTTCTTTAGCCTAGTAAGTCTATTGCCAATTGGCGCTTCTATAAGATGAATTTTACTTATTTTAAGTTGATAGCCTGGTTGTACATTTGCATAGCTTTTTTTAGTAATATGCGGATTATAATTATCGTTCATATATTTTATGTCCAAAAAATTAGCACCTGCCGCTTTAAGCTCAGTGACTAGGGCATTGTGCAAAGTCCTAAGCGGCTGTTTCTCTTTAACCACATATACTTCAATGTTATGGTCAGATCCGAAAAGTGCTTTTTCCCCCACAGTTGTTGAAAAAGGCTTATGGGAACTGCTTATTTTTCGTACTACATTCTTGGCCTTGTCAGATTTATCTATTTCAAACCAGGGAATAAGTGTTATATGAAGTGGCCAGCGGCCAAAATTAGTATCTTCTGTCAGTGGTTCCAGTAAATAAGCTATTATGTATTCCTTTTTGCGCGGCACATCTACAAGTTCATTCTGAATTGGCATAATATTATTTTACGCGTTCGCGATAAGCGCCGGTTGTAGTATCTACGCTTACCAAATCGCCGGTTTTTATAAAAGCTGGCACTTTAATCTTTATACCAGTTTCAAGCTTGGCATCTTTTGTAATTGCGCTGCTGGTATCACCCTTTACCGCATCTTCAGTGTAGGTAACTTTAAGTGGTACGTTTTTGGGCAACTCAATATTAATTACCCTGTCTTCAAATAACTGGGCTTGAACTTGATCACTCTCTTTCATAAAACCAATTTGATCGCCCATAGTATCTACTGGCAGCTCAAACTGTTCATAGGTGGTTTCATCCATAAAATGCAGCACTTGGCCGTCACTATACAGATACTGAACGTTTTTATTAGTAACAGCGGCTGGCTCAATAGATTCATTACCTTTAAAGGTTTTATCTAGTACTTTGCCATCAGTTAAACTCTTGATTTTAACGTTTACTATACTGCCGCCGCGGCCCATAACTTTTTGAGCATACTCAACTACCCGGTACGGTGTACCATCCAGCTGAAAAATCGTGCCTTTTTTAAGGTCAGTTACCCCAAAAGTCATTAATTATCTCCTAAAATTAATTCATTAAACATAGCTCTAGTTGCCGGAGTCATAGTGTTCATGTTATTTATCACGTCACCCATTGGTAGCTCAACAATTTTTCCTTCTGCAGGAATAACCTCTACGTCAGCACCAATTATTAGCCTAAAAACATCAGCTTTCACTCTTACCTTTTGGCTGTCACGATCAGATATCACTTCAACTTTGCCTAAACGCTCAATATCGTCAAGATCCGGCGTTAAAGATGTTTCTTCTGTGACTTCCCTTAATGCGGCTTGTTGTGCAGATTTATCTTTCTTCGGCTCAATACTCCCACCAAAACAGCCAACTAGCCCAATTCCACCATTCAATCCTTCGCCCTCCCTGAGCTGAAGAATATAGTTATTCCCCCGCTCTATGAGGCATATAGAAATTGCCATCTCGCGCATAGTTATATTCTAGTTAATTTGCTACAAACGGTAACAGCGCAATGTGACGGGCACGCTTGATAGCTTTGGCTAAATGCCGCTGCTGAGTTTCGGTTAAACCGGTTTTTTTGCGAGTCTCAATTTGCCCATAAACATTAACGTAGCGCTGTAAGGTTTTAAAATCCTTGTAGTCAAAATAGGCTACATCTGTTTTTTGCTTAAAAATCTTTGCCATTATAATCCTTTCTTAGGTTGGTTTGGGAAGAGC
>CAYYAF010000001.1:0-35631 GCA_964469975.1 uncultured Candidatus Saccharibacteria bacterium | reverse complement strand
TTTTATTAATTAGAAAATAATTTATAGGGTAAAATAAGCGTAAGTAAATCATGAAGAAATTAATTAAAAAACAAATAGTGAGCATACTTAGCTGGCAAGTTAAGCGACTAAGGGCTCGACATCAATTTAAAACAATTATAGTTGCTGGAAGTGTAGGTAAAACTAGCACTAAACTGGCTATTGCCAATGTTTTATCACAAAAATTTAGAGTTCAATATCAAAATGGTAATTATAACGACATAGTAAGCGTACCTTTAATTTATTTTGGTCAAATAATGCCGGCCCTATGGAACCCATTTGCCTGGCTCATAATCTTTGTAAAAAATGAGGCAATTATTCGTAAAGATTACCTATATGATTATGTTGTTTTAGAACTTGGCACAGATGGACAAGGTCAAATTGAGAAGTTTCAAAAATATGTTAAAGCAGACTTCGGCTTATTAACGGCTATAGCACCTGAACACATGGAGTTTTTTGAGACTCTAGACGAGGTAGCCAAAGAAGAGATGGTAATAACTGAGCTATGCGAAACGTTAATGGTCAACAAAGATTTATGTGATGCAAAATATCTTACAAACCTAAATAAACCAGTAACTTCCTATAGTGTTAAGCTGCCGGCTGACTATCAATTAACTAATATTAAATCTAGTGACGGATTTTATGATTTTGATATATTACACGCCGGTCAAACACTACTTAGTGCCACGCACGAAACTATAGCCGAAACACAATTATATTCACTATGTGCTGCGGCTACGGTAGCTAGCTTAGCAGGCTTGTCACCAGATGAAATAATTAACGGTATGAAAGGAATTCATCCGGTTAGTGGCCGTATGCAACATCTGGCTGGAATTAATAATTCGCAGATTATTGACGATACTTATAACGCCAGCCCAACAGCTATGCAAGCAGCTCTTGGTACTCTATACAAAATAAGTGCTCCTCAAAAAATAGCAATTTTAGGTAACATGAATGAGCTTGGCAGCTATTCACAACAAGCGCATCTAGAAATTGGTAGATACTGTGACCCAAAACAATTAAATTTGACTGTAACAATTGGACCCGACGCGAATATGTACTTAGCCACAGCAGCTGAAAATAATGGCTGTAACGTAAAAACATTCAATGACCCTTATAGTGCTGGAGAATTTTTAAAAGACTACATCAAAACTAATGCTGTAATACTGGCCAAAGGTTCACAAAATGGTGTTTTTGCTGAAGAAACAGTTAAATTATTACTAGCCAACCCCCAGGATGCCTCAAAGCTAGTTCGTCAATCACCACACTGGTTAAAAATTAAAGCTAAACAATTTAAGCGCAAATAATATGAAAATAATAGTACTGGGTGGGGGCAATTCAACCGAGAGAGATATATCGCTTAGGTCAGCTCATGCGGTAACTGAAGCTGTAAAACAAGCAGGTTTCGAAACTCAGTTGCTGGATCCTGTAAACGGCTATGATCAGTTAGATAATCTAAATCAAACAATAATTTTTCCAATTTTGCATGGTCAAGGTGGTGAAGACGGTGAAATTCAAAAAGAGCTCGAAAAGCGTCATTTACCGTATCTGGGGAGCAGTAGCATGGCTTCTGAAATATGTTTTGACAAGGGTAGAACTCGTCAACAATTACAAGCTTTTAATATTACAGTACCAAAAGGTGATGTTGTAACTGCAGAAACATATAAGGACCACCCCTTACTTAAAAAACCACATGTATTAAAAGTTGCTCGTGGTGGTTCCAGCATAGGTACATATATTGTTAGAAAACCAAACCAATTAGATAAAAATAAAGTTAACGAAGTATTTAGCTTGGATAGTCAAGCAATTATTGAAGAGCTTGTTGAAGGTGTAGAAATTACAGTACCTATTTTAGATGATAGAGCATTACCCGTCATTGAAATTTTACCGCCAGAGGGTGGCGAATTCGACTATGAGAATAAATATAATGGTCAATCTAAAGAGATCTGTCCACCCGTTTCTATAAGTAAAGAGATTCAAGAGCAAGCACAGCAATTAGCGCTAAAGGTACACCAAACTTTAGGAGCAAAACACTTATCGCGTGTTGATATTATGGTGAGTAATGATGGAAAACTAGTCGTGCTGGAGCTTAACACTATGCCTGGCATGACAGAACAAAGCTTATTTCCACTGTCCGCCAGAAAATACGGGCTTACTATGCCAAATCTTATGAAGCATTTTGTAAATCTGGTAGTTAGGGATTACCATATAAACCAGTAATGGCTATAGACTATCAAAATACAGAAGTTTATTTCAGAGACAGTTTTGTACCTTTTGCTGAAGCCAATGTAAGTATTGCTAGCTCGCCAGTTTTGTATGGACTTAGTTTATACACTGTTTTTAGTGCTAATTGGAACGCTGAAAAACAAAAACTGTATATTTTTAGACTCAAAGATCATTATGATAGGTTGGTTAAATCTGCTAAGATTATGGATTTTCATTCCTTTACTGATGAGTGGACCTACGAAAAGTTTAGTAATACTATGCTTGAACTTTTGAGGCGAAACCAGGTGCGTGAAGATGTTTTGGTAAGAGCCACAATATTTATTGACGAGCTAGTTGCCGGCACAAAAATCCATGACCTTAAAAATAGTTTTACGGCCTATGTTTATCCTTTGGGTGAAATTCTGCCTAGAAATGGTATTAATGTTTGTGTATCTAGCTGGACGCGCACAGCCGACAACGCAATTCCGTCTAGGGCTAAAGTTAACGGCAGCTATGTAAATGCCAGCTTAATGAAAAACGAAGCTTTGTTAAATGGCTATGACGAGGCAATAGCCATTGACGATCACGGCCACGTAAGCGAAGGTACAGTGGCAAATCTTTTTATTGTGCGTGACGGAGTTGTTATTACACCAGATGCCTCCACTGACATTTTAGAAGGGATTACCAGAAATACGGTATTACAGTTATCTAAAGCGAATGATATTGATACCCTGGAACGTTCAATTGACAGAAGCGAGCTATATTTAGCCGATGAAATATTCATGTGTGGCAGCTCGGCTTTAATTACGCCGGTTATATCCGTAGACAGACGGTCAGTTGGCAATAATCAACCCGGGCCATTAACAATTAAACTGGCTCAAATTTATCAAGAAGTTCAAAAAGGTAACAACGAACAATACGCAAACTGGTTAACAGAAGTTTAGCTTACGCATGACAACAGGGGTTAAATATCTTATACTGTTTATAAATGAGGCGTTATAATCCAAAAGAACTAGAACCCAAATGGCAAAAAATTTGGGAAGACTCCAAAATTTACCAAGCTAGCGAGGACCCAAAAAAATCTAAACGCTACGTTTTGGAGTATTTTCCATACCCAAGCGGAGCCGCCATGCACGTTGGTCATGTGCGTAACTATACTATTGGTGATGCCATAGCTCGATTTAACAGAATGCGCGGCCATAACGTACTTCACCCCATGGGCTGGGATGGCTTTGGTTTGCCGGCTGAAAACTACGCTATTAAAAATCAGGTCAGCCCTAGAAAAGCCGTTGATGAAAACACCAAGAAATTCAAAAATCAGCTTATGCAAATGGGCTTTAGTTATGACTGGAGCCGCGAAATTGACAGTACTGACCCAAATTATTACAAATGGACGCAGTGGTTCTTTTTGTTACTTTATAAACGCGGCTTAGCTTATCAACAAGAAAGTTTGCAGTGGTGGTGTCCATACGATAAAACTGTACTGGCCAACGAACAAGTAGAAAATGGACGGTGCTGGCGCTGCGGTAATGAAGTAGAAAAGAAAGCCCTTAAACAGTGGTTTTTTAAGATTACTGATTACGCTGATAGGTTAGAAAAAGACTTAGATAACGTTAATTGGACTGAGTCTATTAAGACTATGCAGCGTAATTGGATAGGTAGAAGCCAGGGCGCTGAAATTAATTTTAAAATCAGCGGGACAAAAAAGAACATAAAAGTATTTACAACCAGGCCAGACACACTATTTGGCGCTACTTTTATAGTTTTAGCTCCTGAGCATCCGCTGGTAGCTCAAGTCACTACTAAAGATTGTGAATCTCAAGTCGATAACTATATTAAAAAGTCACTTGCTAAATCTGATATTGAAAGGCAAGAAACCGAACGTGAAAAAACCGGAGTATTTACCGGCGCATATGCGTTAAACCCGGTCAATAATAAAGAAATCCCTATGTGGGTAGCAGATTACGTGTTAATGGGCTACGGCACAGGGGCTATTATGGCAGTACCTGCGCATGATGAACGTGACTGGGAATTTGCAAATAAATTCAAACTGCCGGTTGTAGAAGTAATTAAATCACCAAAAGGATTTAAAGGATGTTATAGCGGCGAAGGACAGCTTGTAAACTCAGGCAGTTATAATGATGTTGTTAGTAATTTAGCTAGAGAAAAAATTGTAGCAGATCTGACCAAAAAAGATCATGCAAAAGAAAAAACCAACTACAAAGTTCGTGACTGGTTAATTAGCCGCCAACGTTACTGGGGTGCGCCAATTCCCATAATTCATTGTCCTAAAGACGGAGTAGTAGCTGTACCGGAGAAAAATCTTCCGGTAGAACTCCCTGAGCTTAAAAAGTTTGAACCAAGCGGTGACGGACGAAGCCCGCTGGCTAATATCCCAAGTTTTGTTAACACTACTTGCCCTAAATGTGGCGGCAAAGCTGAGCGCGAAACTGACACTATGGACGGCTTTGCCTGCAGCAGCTGGTATTTCTTACGCTTTGCAGATCCGCACAACAACAAAGCACCCTTTGACAAGGTCAAAGCCGAATTCTGGCTGCCGGTAGATGATTATATTGGCGGAGCTGAACATGCCGTTATGCATCTACTTTATGCGCGGTTTTGGACTAAGGTAATGTTTGATGAAGGCTTAATTAACTTTCAGGAACCTTTTACTACTCTGCGTAATCAGGGCATGATACTTGCACCCGACGGTCAAAAAATGAGTAAAAGTAAAGGCAACACTATTGAGCCAGACGGGTTGATTGATCAAGGCTATGGAGCTGATTCAATTAGGCTAATGGAATTGTTTATTGGCCCATGGGATCAATCAGCTAATTGGAGTATAGAAGGCATTGGCGGCACTTTTCGCTTTTTGCAAAGAGTTTGGACTCTTGTACAGGAATATATAAACGCAAAACCAGGCAAAGGCTCTAACAGAGGCCAAGATATTAAAATGTTACGCCACCAAATAATCGCCAAAGTTAGCCAAGACATAGAAGAGCTAGGCTTAAATACCGCAGTAGCAGCCTTAATGGAGTACGTTAATAGTTTGTACAAAATTAAGGCCGAAGATAACTTTAACTCCGAAGAATGGCCTAAAGCTATTAATGATTTACTGTTAATGCTCGCGCCATTCGCTCCTCATATTGCTGAGGAACTTTGGCACGAAATTGGTAACAAAGACACAATTCACACAGGTCCATGGCCAGTTCACGATCCTAAATACCTTTTATCTGACTTTGTTACTATTGTGATTCAAGTTAACGGTAAGGTTAGGGCTAATATTGAACTACCGAGTGCAAGCACTGAAGAGCAAATTGTTACTGCCGCTAAGGCCAACCCTAGAGTTAAAGCTTATCTAGATGATAAACAAATAAAAAAGACCGTTTTTGTACCTAGTAAATTAGTAAATTTTGTAGTTTAACTATCTCCGCCAGAGCTATCTCTGTTAAACAAGGTTTTCTCTGCGCTGGGAAGAGTTGTGCCATGTGTTGATAGTTCATCAATTGGCCTTGGTATAACGTTAGCCTGCTCGACACCAGAATATCCAATAATGTCGGCTAAAATTTTTCTGGCTAAAGCAAAGTTTTCTATGCTTTCAGCATCTTTTTTTAAATTTGGTGGCTGCTGCTTAAAAATTTCACTCATAGTATATTCATAACAAGTTTGAAGAATTTATGCAGTTAGTTTCTTACTTGAGTAAAATAAGGAAAAGCGATAGAATAAGAGGCAAGTTATTATCATAATTACAGATAGGAGAGCCAAACTCTCATGGGAAAGCCCAAAAAGCGAACCAGCCCGCGCCGTACCGGCACGAGGCGCAGTCACTTAGCCCTAAAACTGGCCAGAGCGGTTAATGCCCGGTCGCCGGTTAAAGTCTACACAACTCGCCGAGAATCCGGCAAAGCTACTGTTAAATAACAGCTATAATAGAAATTAAACGGAACTTAACAATATGAGTGCAAATCGTCATCTTGGCCGCATAGTAGCACTGCAAACACTTTACGAGCAGGACTTTCGTTTAGAATGTGGGGATAGCCAAGTTAAGGTTGACGATATTCTGGCGCGTAATATCAGTCGCTATCAGCAGACCATTGATGATCAAGATTTCATAACTGTCTTGGTTCACGGAATCATTTCAAAGCAGAGCGAAATAGATACTATATTACAACCGCTAGCACCGGAATGGCCAATAGACCAAATTGCCAGAATGGATAGAATTGTACTAAGAATAGGAGTTTATGAACTACTTTTCGGCAAAGGCGTGCCTCCTAAAGTGGTTATAAATGAAGCAGTCGAACTAGCTAAGGCTTTTGGCGGCGACAATAGTTCAAAGTTCATAAATGGCGTTTTAGGTACTTTGCTAAAACAACAGGAAGCCAAGCAAACTAAAAAAATTAAGACCAAGAAGGTGGCAAAAAAATGAAACGGCCCAAACCAATACAAGGATTCAAAAAGTTTGTACACCGGCGCCGCCCGGCAATTAGTGAAGTGGTACGTGAACCAACTGCAGGCGGTGTGATTTTTAGGCGTAATAGTAAAAATAACGGTACAGAAATTTTGCTAATACAAGACGCCAAAAATCGCTGGACTATTCCTAAAGGCCACATTGAAGAAGGTGAAGAAGCTAAAGATACTGCCGAACGTGAAATTCGTGAAGAAACGGGACTAAAAGACGTAAAAGTACTGAATTGGCTAGGCAAAATTAACTTTAGATATCGACGTCAACAAAGCCTAGTACTTATGACCACGGATATATTTTTAGTCAAAGCTCAAGGTGATACTAACGCCCTAAAACCAGAAGATTGGATGAACGGCATAAAATGGTTTTCAGCTAATGAAGCTCTTGATAAAATTGAGTACGAAGACATTGGAAAAATAATATTACTAGGACTGAAAAAAATAAGGCATGCAGGACTTTAGCGTTTATCAAACTTTTGCCAAACAAAAACTGGGCGTAGCTTTTAACAATCTAGATCTGCTAGTCACAGCTTTTACCCATCGGTCCTATGTAAATGAGCACCGTAAAACTGTTAAGGAGCACAACGAACGCTTGGAATTTTTGGGTGATGCTGTACTGGAACTAGTTGTGACCGAGCATTTGTACAATCATTTTAACGATCCAGAAGGTGTGTTGACTAACTGGCGCAGTGCTTTGGTTAGAACAGAAAGCATCGGTTCCGCAGCTAATAGATTTGAGTTTGAACCTTTACTTCGGCTAAGCCGTGGCGAACGCCGCGGCACGAATAGGGCCAGAGCACAAATTTTAGCCAACGCTTATGAAGCAGTAATAGGAGCTATTTATTTAGATCAAGGCTACGAAGCAGCTAGGCAATTTATAGAAAACAGCCTAATAGTTACTTTCAAAGATATTTTAGCTGAAGGCAGTTGGATGGATCCAAAATCAGTACTACAAGAATTAGTCCAAAGCAAGGAAGGTTTTACACCTATTTATAAAGTGTTGAGCGAAGAAGGGCCTGATCATGATAAGACTTTTACCATAGGTGTCCTGGTTAACGGGGAAATTAAAGGACAAGGTGTTGGCCCTAGCAAGCAGGCCGGTCAAGTTGCCGCCGCCGAGGCAGCTCTTAAAACCTATCAATCATAAGAGTTGACATAAGGGGTGCATATCTGTAAAATTGCTAGGACTATTTTATACGCGTAAATTTAAGTAGGAGAGTCAGGATATAAATGTTAGCTATTCGTTTGCAACGAATTGGTCGCCGTGGTCATGCTCAGTTTAGAGTAGTAGTTCAAGATTCCCGTTGGTCGCCAAAAAGCGGCAAGTACGTAGCGCTACTAGGTAGTTATAATCCACACGCTAAGACGAACACCCTGGTGAAAGATCAAGCTCAGACTTTTCTTAATAATGGTGCCCAACCATCTGAAAGAGTCGCCAAATTGTTTAAAGAAGAAGGTATCAAATTGCCTAAATGGGTAACTGTAAACAAGAAAAAAGCTGGCAAGGCTAAAAACCCTGAGAAACTTCGCAAAAACCAACCAGCTGAAGCTAAAACCGAGGAGCCAAAGGAAGCGGCTGAAAGAGTAGATGCTGAAGCAGTGGTAGAAGAAACCCCTGCGGAAAATACGGAGCAAAAACCAAAAACACAAGAACCAGAATCAGAAACTTTAGAGGAAGTTGAGTCACCTAAAGAAGAGTCAGCTGCGGAACCTGCGCCTGAAGCCGAAAACAAATAAACTTAGCTTCAATACCTAGATTTGATATAATAATTTGACAGCACTTGTAAAGGGAGGCCGGAAAATGAGCAGTATTGACCAACAATTTGTAGAATTTATTGTAAAGTCACTCGTTAGTAAACCAGATGAAGTCAAGATTGACCGCCGTATAGATGAAAAAGGTGTTTTGCTGGAGTTAACGGTTGACCCAGAAGATCTAGGACGTGTAATTGGTAAGCGTGGCGCAACCGCCCAAAGTTTACGCACACTTCTGCGAGCTTTGGGTACCAAAAACGACGCTCGCTATAATCTTAAAATTGTAGATAATGGTGAGCCGCACGAGCGTAAAGAGTATGACCGACCTAAAAGACATGACGACGATACCAAGGCACCAAAGACAGACGAGCCAGAAGAAACAAAGGCAGAGGAGATTACCGAAACCAAGGAAGACCAAGACGACCACGACAGCGTAATTAGCAAAACTAGAAAAGAGCTTGAAGAACTAGATGATTTAGAGGTATAATACCTCTGTCAAAAGACGAACTTTAAACATAAACAATCAAAAGCTCATTGCGAGCCACTAAGGTGGGAGCTTTATGTGACAAAAGGAACCCTGCGAGAGGGTTCTTTTTGTTTATTAATGAGACAAACCTACGGTTTGTCTCATTGCTCATCGGCTATGCCGACCCTAAACGGCATGCTCGCTGCTCTTTTCTCTGAATATTTGATACAATAAAATGGTGAAAATACAAATTATTACACTTTTTCCAGATATGTTTATCGGCGTGCTTAATTCAAGTATGCTTTTTAAAGCGCAAGATAAAGAAATTGTTGATATAAGCTATATTAATCTGCGGGATTTCGGCCTCGGCCCCAGAAAGCAGGTGGACGATACTCCGTACGGAGGTGGTAACGGCATGCTATTTAAACCAGAACCTATTGTCACGGCAATTGAACTGGCAAAAAAGAATGACCCTGAAGCGGTTGTTATTTTGCCGACTCCAAGAGGCAAAATATATAAACAGTCTGATGCTAAAGTGCTAGCAAAAAAATCTGTTGGATTAATTCTTGTATGTCCACGCTATGAAGGCTATGACGAACGCATTACTAAATTTGTTGATAAACAATTCTGTATAGGCAATTATGTTCTGACGGGTGGGGAAGTACCGGCTATGGTAATTATTGATAGTGTTGTGCGCTTATTACCGGGAGTTTTGGGAGGAGAAAAATCGATAGAAATTGAGTCATTTCAAACTAATGATAAAAATATCGAATTTCCTCAATATACGCGTCCAGAAGATTTTAGGGGCGCGAAAGTCCCATCGGTTTTACTTAGCGGTAATCATGCTCAGATAGAAAAATGGCGTAAGACTAAAAGCAACTCTAAAGTTTAGAGCAAACTATACATTCTTCTTCGTTGTCACCTTGGGCTAACCATCGTTTCGTAGCCAGTTGCCATGGCTCATAGTCATGGTAGGCAATTAAGTCGGCTAACCGCCTAAGGTAGGCTCCTAACCTGCCGTATATGCGAATATTGCCCCATAGGACAGCGGACCAATGTGCACCGGCCGGGAATACATATATTGGTTTTTTTGCCACATACGGTTCTTTATCTTTGTTATTGGAAGTGCGGAGGATGTTATTTGCAATATATTCTCCATCGCTTAAGGCTGTTTGCGCCATGCCACTATACGGGGTGTCTGCATTATCGCCTATAACATAAATATTAGGCTCAGCTTGCAAAAATTGATCTACTCTAACTTTATTGTTTTTAGTCATCTGGAAGCCATTTTCAGCGAAAAACGGATGGTTGGTAACGCCGGCCGTCCAGATAACTGTATGGCTATCAAGTTTTTTATCACCTAACATCAACTGATCTGCGGTTTCAGCTTTTACTGACTGGCTAAGGTATAACTTTATGCCCAGTTTCCTAAAGTGACGTGCTACCATATTGCCCATATCTTTTGGCATGCGCGGCAGTAGGCGTGATGATGCCTCCACCAAACTTACATGAATAGCACGACCATGTATCCCGTGATTTTTAGCAACATTATGTAAGTAAGATAGTAGAGCACCGGCCAGCTCCACCCCGGTCGGCCCCCCACCAACAACTACGTAGTTAAGGTCTGGTCTTTTATCTTCAAGCATCTGCTGGTGCAAGTGCCGCTTTAAACGTACTGCTTCGTCAGCATTTTTAATGCCGTAAGAAAATTCCTTAAGTCCAGTAATACCAAAATAATTAGTTTGTACGCCGAGCGCTAAAACCAGCGTGTTATATTTTATTTTTTGCCCGCTTATAGTTTCTAGTTCAGAAGATACCTTATTAATCTTTGACACACTGTCATTGACAATATTTACATCTTTGTCAACAAAAATTTCTTTCAATGGAATACTGGCAATATATTTACGACCACCGGTTGCGGTTCTGTATAGACTCGGATAATAACGAAAATCTGGATGGTCACATACTAGTGTGACGTCAACTAATGGGCTTTCAGACAACATTAAAGCTGTTTTAACGCCACCAAATCCGCCGCCGACTATTACGATATGCTGTTTGGCCACAAACTTTCCTTTTTTTATCTTTATTTAGCTTATATTGACAATACTAACATAGCAATCAAAAATTGTCTCACCAGTTAATATAGTGTTAACGCTGGTATATATCACGTTTTAAAAATAGGAAGTATCCAATTATTAAGATCGCAACGCTTATTACAAATAAAATTCCCATATCGCTCCAGCGCACACCGTGCAACAAAATCCCTGGTTTATCAAAATAATGAAACGGCGAAAATTTATCAACTGGTTTAAGGACTTTAACAGACTCAGCTAAAGAACTAATTAATAAGCTAGTAAACGCTAAAATTCCGGCAATACCACCAGCTATAGCTCGTTTACCGGTAGCGGCACCGATGGTATAACCAAGGGCACTAAAAACCAAAACTATCATAAATTCATCCAACACAGAGATAAGCAACCTTGTTGCTCCCAAACTCTCATGTATTAAAAGTAAACCAATGACTACGCCGAACGCCAAGCTTAAACATACACCAAGCAGTAGAACACAACTGGCCAAAAGTTTTTCAATGTATATCCTTGAACGCTTAACTGGTTGTGCTAGTAGCGTTTGCAATGTACCTTCAGTTTCTTCACCCGCCAGCACTCCAGTAAACAAAATGACACCGAATATCAACACAATGTATGAAAATTGAAAGAAAATTTGCAAATCTGCATAGCCAGCAATGGTAGTGTAATTTTCGCTGCTTCCTATAAATGCTTTTAAGGAGTCTGGCACACTCTGTAACGCCTGGCTGAATGACTTACTGAGCGATGGATAAAAAACCATAGTAAAAACAACCAATGCTGTCATTCCCACGAACCAGCTTATAAGCATCCAGCGTTTGGTGTATATAGTTTTCGTGAACGTACTATTTAACATTATTAACCTTCGTAATATTTCATGAACATTGTTTCTAAATCAGCATCCTGGATTGTTAAGTGGGATAGTTTATATTTACTGAGTGCTGCCAGTAGATTGTTTATCTCACCGGTATAAGTAAAATTTAAACTGTTGCCAATAGTTTTTAGGTCTTGTATGCCAACAAACTTTTTTAGACGGCCCGGCAGTTGTTTGTCACGGCAATGAATATGTACCTGACTAGGTGCGCCCTTACCGATATCTTCCAACTCTTTAACGCCAATAATTTCGCCTTCTTTTATAAAAGCTACTCTATCGCAAAGCTCCTGTACCTCGCTAAGAATGTGAGACGAAATAAAAGCAGTTTTGCCATGAGATTTACGCTCCAGAACAATTTTATTGAATTCTGCTTGAACCAGCGGATCTAAACCACTAGTTGGCTCATCTAATATTAATAAATCTGGATCATGCATAAGGGCCGATATTAAACCAACTTTTTGACGGTTACCTCGCGATAATGCCTTAAACTTAACTTTTAGGTTGCAATTTAGCCGCTTTGCCAGTTCACCGACTGTTTTTTTATTAAAACTACCCCTTAAATTGCCAAAATATTCTAGTTGCTGCCAACCGGTTAAACCCTTATCTAAAGCCATGTCATCCATTAAAAAACCAATCTTGTGGTGTATTTCTAAACTACTGCTAACACTATCTAAGCCAAAAATATTAATACTGCCGTTACTCGGACGTATAAGATCCACCATTAAGCTAATTGAAGTAGTTTTACCAGCTCCGTTAGGGCCTAAAAACCCAAAGACTTCACCTCTGTTAACGTCGAATGAAACATTACTAATACCTCTAGATTTACCGTAACTCTTCGTTACATTCTTAAAACTTATAACGCTGCTCATTTTGCTTATTGTAGCAAACGGGGGGAGAGTTTACGCCTATAAAACTATCTTATTTTGTGTATAACTGATATATTTACACCTGGCAACTGTCTAGGTGGAGTATATAACAGCTTGCATTTTATGTTGAACATTGCGCTTGTTGCGCCTTTTGAAGAACCGGTACCGCCAAAAACATATGGTGGAACTGAAAGAGTTGTGTGGAACCTGGCCAGAGAGCTAGTAAGGCTTGGTTACAATGTTACTTTATTTGCAAGTAAAGATTCTAAAACTAGTGCAAAGTTAACCCCCGTAGTGAAAAAGGCTATTAGAGTCTTACCTGAGGCAAAGATACCCACTATTCGCCAAGGTCTTAATTACCAGGGCTTAACCAAGACAGTCTTATTACTTCAAGCCGGGGATTTTGATATAGTGCACAATCATTTTGGATGGCAGTTACTACTATTCAAGGACATGATTAAGCAACCAATTGTTACAACTCTTCACGGCATACTATCTGAGCCCGCCGATAGCTATATGCACAACTTATATAAAAAAGAGTTTTACGTAAGTATTAGCAATTCTCAACGTCAACATGCTAAAAAACTTAATTACGTATCAACGGTTTATAACGGTATAGACGTAACAAGATTTAAATTTAACCCAAAACCCAATAACTACCTTGTCTTTTTAGGCAGAATACATCCTCAAAAGGGTCCAAAGCAGGCAATAAGAATCGCAAAAGAAACTGGCCATAAATTAATAATTGCGGCAAAAATAGATCCAATTGAACTAATGTATTTCGAAAAAGAAATAAAGCCATTAATTGACGGTAAACAAATAAAATTCGTAGGCGAAGTCAATCACAAACAAAAAGTCGAATTGCTAAGTAATGCTAAAGCTATGATCTCGCCCATACAGTGGGATGAGCCCTTTGGCATAACCAACATTGAAGCTTTAGCCTGTGGTACGCCCGTCATAAGTATTGCTAGGGGCTCCATACCTGAAATTCTAATAGATGGAGTAACTGGTTATCTTTGCGGCAGTGTGGGCCAAATGATAAAGCGCGTCAGTGATATTGATAAAATTGATCGCACTAAATGTCGTGAACATGTTACCCAAAACTTTAGCGCAAAAAACATGGCTTTAAATTATCTTGAGGCGTACAAAAAAGTTATAAAAAAATCCAAAGCCTTGCGCTAAACTGCTTATAGTATACGATTAGTGATATGGATCTAACAGCTGAGAGGTGGCTTAGCTTACCTATAAAAGAAAGAACTTCTTACTTAAATAAACTTATTGCCGGACAAACAGACTTTGATTTTATTAATTTAGTTAGTGCTGGCAAGTTAGGTGTGTATGCTAGTCTAGGCGTACATTTTAACTACGCAATTTTTGGACGTGACTCCCTGCAGGTAGCTGAAGATTTATTAGAAACCCATCAAGATTTATCAAAGATAATTATACATACTTTAGCGAGTTTGCAAGGTGTTAGGTATGATGAGAAGAGTGAGGAAGAACCAGGTAAAATTCATCACGAATATAGACCAAAATTATTTAATGGCCAACTTGTACCGGAAGTTTCACTTAATATATTAAAAAAACTTCAGCAACTTTGGGGTGATGAAAATAGTGATAACTTACGCTACTACGGCACTTATGATGCTACACCCCTGTATATTCGTTTGGTTGGTGGCTATGTAAACAAATACGGCAAAGAATTCCTAAATGAAATTTATAAATCTCAAGAAGGCGAAAAAAGAATTGCCGATAGTATATATTCTGCTACCAAGTGGTTAACTGCAAAAATTGAAGCTTCGCCATGGCTACTGCTTGAGTATAAACGTATGAATAAAGATGCGGGTCTTGTTAACCAAGTCTGGAAAGATTCCACTACTTCGTATTTACATACTGATGGTAACTTAGCAAATAGCTTAGACGGAATTGCGTCGGTTGAGCTTCAAGGTTATGCCTATGATGCCCTATTGATAGCTAGTGAATTAGTAGCAAAAAATGATACAGAGAAAGAAGATTGGAGACAGTTAGCTAAACAAGTCCAAGATCAAACTATTCAAAAGTTATGGATGCCTGAAAAGGGTTTTTTTGCCCAGGGTTTAGATCGTAGTCCTGAAGGTGGTACCAGGCAAATTCAAACTCTAACCTCCAATCCCAGCCTACTGTTAGACAGCAATTTACTGATTGATTTACCAAATAATCAGGCCGAGCATTATGTTGACAGTGTAGTAAAAGTTATTACGGGTGAAGAATTTATAACCCCAGCGGGAATTAGATCCAGAGCACTTGCGCACAAACAAATGCCCGGCTTTATTGATTACCATGGCAGTTATACAGTTTGGCCTAAAGAGACTTATGCGGTGGCCAGGGGACTAAAAAGATTTGGCTATAAACAACTAGCCGGCAATTTAGAATCAAACATTCTTCACAGTGTTATGAAATCAGGCGAATTCTATGAGTTTTTTTATGTCAATGACGATAATAATATTTGGTACGATAAAGAGGAAGCCGTTAAATATTTTAAAAGTATAGGCCTGGGCAATGATATCGCTACTCCCGAAAATAGCCAGGCTTGGACTATTTCGGCTATTATGGCAATTGTTAATGATATAAAGAATAATTTAGATTTTCAATAAAATAGTACATATATACTAAGATTAATTTGGTATATTAAAAGCCATGGCCAAAATCCATAAACAAGCATCTCGCTTAGCTGAACAGCTAAAGCGCATAGTTAGCTCAGAGCGTTTTTTTATAATTACGCTTTTAGTATTTGCTATTGAGTCAGCATGGGTAGCTGTATCTAGTATATATCCAATGGCTTTTGATGAAGACACTCATCTTACCAAAATTAACTACTATGCCCATCATTTTAACTCGTTTTTTGCAACTCAACCCACGAGTCTTGATAATGTTGGTGCAGTCGTGCACGACCCGTCATATCTATATCACTTAATCATGGCTTTGCCATGGCGGCTCGTAACTCTAATTTCCAGTAATTTTACGACCCAAATTATACTAATGCGCTTTTTAAACATTGGTTTATTTATACTTGCTTTAATGGTGTTTAGAAAAGTGTTATTAAAAGCGTTGCCTAATAAAGCTATTGTTAATCTAAGTTTATTTTTTGTAGCCCTCACGCCTTTAATAGTCCAGTTAGCGGGCCAAATAAACTATGACAATTTATTAATACTACTGCTCAGCATAAACTTACTTTTACTAATAAATATCTATGAAAAACTAAAAGCCGACAAAATTGATGTATGGCCAATAGGACTATTTTTGGCGTTAGGTACACTAACAAATTTAGTTAAATATACATTTCTTCCTATTTTTATTGTAATGGTTGGGTTTTTAATTTGGAGATTATTTGTTTTTGCCAGCGCTAAGAACCATTCGTTTTTTGAGATACTAAAAAAACAATTTAGTAGCCTAAAGTCTATTAAAAAATTTACGGTAGTTTTATTCATACTATTAAGTTTTGTTTTAGTCTTTGAACGGTATGGCCTTAATTTAGCACGTTATCATTCAGCTACACCAAGTTGCGTTCAAGTTTTAGGCGAACAGCGCTGTAAGTCTTATAGCATTTACGAACGTGGACAAATTTATGCCGCAAATAAGCCGGCTTATTATAATAAGAATCCGGTTTACTACTTTTATCTGTGGTTAAAACACATGCTGTTTAATCTCATGATGACTATCAATGGGCCGGTCAGCGGATATTCAATTGGTCAACCTCTACCACTGCCATACCTAACCTTATTAACCATGTTCTGCACTGGTACTATATTATGTTTAATCTATTGGCGAAAAATTTTTACAAATCCCGTTAATTTACTATTTGGATTAATTATTGCGGTTTATTTATTGCCCTTATTTGTCTTGAACTATAGTGATTATTTGAAAGTTGGACGTAGAGTAGCGGTGCAGGGCAGGTATTTAGCACCGCTCTTACCGCTATTATTCTTTTTGTTTATTTTAGCTTTGTCTCAACTTCTTAAACGCTGGGCTAACTTTAGAGTTGCTTTGGCATCCCTAGCTGTATTGTTCTTTTTGCTAGGCGGTGGCGCTATAACTTTTATATTACACAGTGATCAAGCCTGGTATTGGCCCAATAACAATTCGGTGCTCAGCCTAAACAAAAACGCTCAAAATATTCTAAGGCCGATTATTTTAAGCTCTAAATATACACCCTACTGGCAAAGCAGCTTGGAATTTTAGCGTAGGCCAAGCTAATTACGTTCTATTCGTCCACAAGCTAGGCGTGGGCCGCCGCTATGACCGGAACCAGATTCACCAGGTCCATATGGATCTGGGTTAGCATGTACCATCAATGAAGTGCCTTCCTCTGGCTGCAAAATTGAAACCGGACCATCAGATAGTGTTACTCTAGTAGTAATAGTTTCAAGCTCGCCTTTACCGTTGTCGTCAATAGTTATACTTGGCAAGTCACCGGCGTGGTAACCATGATTAGCATCAGGGTCCGTATTACCTGAAGGACCGGGATCAAAGTGGCCACCAGCACATTTAAAACCTTCGCACTCACAATCACCTTTTTCATGAATGTGGACAGCATGTTTACCAGCTTTTAAGATATTTGAATCACCCTCAAGCTCAAGCATTAAGTGTACGTATTTCCAGCCATCAACATCATATTCTGTGAAAGAAGCTACACCTTTAATACTGGGACCTTCAACGTTAGCCTTAGCTCTAGCAGTAACTTTTTTGTTGGCGGATTGCAAATCAAGGTTCATTAATTTTTTCTTTCAATACTTAAAATTAAAGCTAATGCCAACAATAGAATAATAATTACTGCTGGTAAATTCATGCCCGCGGTGTGCCAGGGTGTATGGTGTGCAAAGTAAAACATAGTAATCCTTCCTCATCTCATTATACGCCGAATAAAAGCATGAAACTTAAGGAAGTCGATATTCTCTGGCTTCTAAGAATTTTTCAAAATCATCAGTATGAATTTTATACCAAACTGATTCAGGCCTAGACAGTGGTTTTAATATTCGGATCAACCAGTCCACGTAATTTTGAGCGTTATCCTTACCAGCCCACTCATAAATGCCTAGATAATTACTTCCCTTAGTCTTAACCATCCATAACTTAATTTTAAAGCCATTAAAACCACACCAGAACGGCGTGGTAAAAATACAAACTTTTTGAAATAGCCAATGCAAAAAACCACTATTACCTATTAGCTTAAGTCTAAAACCAATAACAATTACAACCGGTTTATCGGCATATTCCTGAGTGCTTACAGTCTCCCTAAAAACTCTATATTCACCGTGTTCACTAATATGATAAGCGCGGCCCTTTCGGTCTTTAAGTAGGCGTAAATTACCGGCCGTAACTAGCTTAAAATAATTTCCTACAGAAATAAAAAATGCTTTTAACAGACTCATTTATAAAACTATAACATTTTAGGGCTAAACTTTATAAGCCAAGAAACTGCAGTAAATGGTATACCAAGATACCGGGCCAGACTATGGCCTTAATAAATGCTAAGATAACTAACCAAAGGGTTCCGGAATGTACATGTATGTAATAAACAAGAGCGCCAATAAAACCCATAAACCATATGCCGCTTGAAGCCCCGCCCGTCTTCATAGCTTTCTTGTTTTTATATGCTCTTTTAGGGCTTTCTTTGCTATCTGCCATTATATCCTCCTTTCAATTCTATTAAAGCACATCTGCCTAACCACTACCACTTTATGATAACCTGTAATTATGCAGCCTTCTAAGGCAATTAAAACTTTTACCGAGCGCTATCCTTTTGTCGGGCCAATTTTTTGGATTACTAGCATCCAGTACTATATTATTCAGATAGTTGTAGCTAGGGCCTGGAACCCAGCGTACAGTTGGTCAATTAATACGATAAGCGACTTAGGTAATACAGCCTGCGGCTTATATAGTGAACGCTACGTTTGCTCACCGCTTCACAACTTAATGAACGCATCGTTTATTATTCTTGGTCTTACCATGATAGTTGGTGCAATTTTGGTTTATCGGGAGTTTAAGGAATCTATACCTAGTGCGGTGGGCTTTAGCTTCATGGCGGTAGCTGGAATCGGTACTTTGCTTGTTGGACTTTTCCCCGAAAATACTAACACAACTCTTCATGTTATAGGGGCTACGCTACCGTTTTTGATTGGTAATCTTGGATTAATAGTTTTGGGGACAGTTTTAGATATACCAAAATCTCTGCGCTACTACACATTATTATCGGGTTATATATCCTTAGTAGCTTTTTTACTATTTATTTCACACACCTATTTAGGGCTTGGTATTGGCGGTATGGAAAGACTGGTAGCTTATCCACAAACAATGTGGTTAATAGTGTTTGGAGTTTACATTTCCAACAATCACATTAAAAATACCTAAACCGTAAAAATAAAAACGCCCTGGTTTATAGAACAAAACCAAGGCGCAATTAATTTGTTTCTAAACTGCTAAGCTCTTTTTGGTGTTTTAGGTATTTGATTTGCCATTGCAATAGTCATTGGTCCGGTTACTAAAGCCCATAGACCAAGTACCCATACAAAAGCTACACCACCAGCTACGGGTTGGAATAAAATTACTATTCCTACCAAGACGCCTAATGCTCCTGCAATTCCCAAAAATACTGGATGACCGACATTGTCTTGATCGGTAAAGGCCATTACTAACTCAAATACACCACGGACAATTAGTGAAAAGCCGATTAGTAATATAAAAGTAGCAAAAGTAACCTTTGGATGGCGAAGTAAATATACACCAACTCCAAGCTGTAAAATGCCAAGAATTGTGCGCATTACCCAAGACGAGCCCTTGCGACCAATACTCATTAAGCCGCCGCCCATATTTATTAGTCCGCTAATTAAAACAAAGGTCGCAAATAAGTAAAGCAGTGTTACTATTGTTAGACCTGGCCAAAATACTGCTGCAATTCCAAATAAAATTGCCGCAATACCCTCCACCATTAGAGCCCACCGCATGTTCTCATTGCTCATAGATCCCCCTGAGATTAATTTTGATGACTATATTTAAGCGCTTTGATTGCGTATTTGTCAAATTATATACATAAGGTTTCTGTGCATAACTTGTATTCATCACTTAGATAAGAAAGATTTAGCAATAATTTGGTATATAAGAAGTAAGCCAAAACCAATACAGGCGAATCCTAATATTTTTCTAAATATTTCATTACCAGAGTTAAAAGAAATCAAACCCAATAGGACCGTCAAGGCTAGAATTAATCTAAACCAAGGATTCTGAATTACTGTAACGGCCACAACCATAATACAACCCAGCAATATTAATGGCCAAAGCCACTCCTGCCCCGGAAAATGATTTTTTACAAAACTTCTGGTTAGTAAAAGAACAATTATACCTACGCTAATTATTAGGATACCCGCACGACTGTAATTAGTGCTATCTTGATTCTGTGTAAATTGTTCTGCCATAACTAAACTCCTAGCTCAATTTAAGCATAGGTTATGCAAACATAGGGAAAAGGGTCTCTAAACGTTTGAACTATCGCCTTGAACTACCAGGGCGTAAATTACTACTACGTCAATTATCATGGCTACAATTGACCAAACTGGGAAAACACCCAGATATGTCATGTTGAACAAAAAAGCTATGCCCATAAAGAAAATGGCAAAAATTCTTGCCCAATTGCTGCCGTGTAAAAGTGAAAACCCAGCCGCTAACACTAATACACCGATAGCTAAATGCAGCCAGCCCCATGTCGTAATGTTGGTTGTTGCAACCACAAGTCGATCGCTACTTACAAATAAATAATTTTTGTTTACTAGTGCCGTAATACCCAAAAAAGCTTGGGAAGCTCCTCTTAAAATCATGAGCACCCCAGCAAAAAACACCCAACCTGTCATGCTAGAGCCCTCACTCCTGCTATTAGTTGGCATAAAACCCCTCCTTATTAGTTACAATTTTATATTTACAACTAAATAATATAACTGTCAATAAAATTGTGTAGTAAAAAAGTAATATAAACGCTACTGTTTATTACTAAAGTTGATCATAGATTAAAAATTAAAAAGTCGCTTTTTTAGCGACTTTTTAAAAGTTTGTTTTAGTTAGATTTATATTTCAAGTTCGCGCCCGTGAACACTAACAGCATAAATTATTAGTATATCAACGGCTATTATCAAGATAGACCAAACTGGATATATGGGCACGAAGGCCATGTTAGCTAATGCGCTTAGTACCACTATTATAACTGTTAAAACGCGAGCCCACGTTTGACCTCTCATTAGAGCTGAACCGGCCAGCCATGCTAAAGCTCCCCCAGCTATGTGAATCCATCCCCAGGCTGTAGTGTTGAACACCCAGGTGGAGCCCGAAGCTGTATGAACTAAAATATCATTTTTAAACAAAGATACTACCCCCGCCAAGATATGAAAGAAACCCAGTAGTATAAGCATAAAGCCGGCAAAGTAAATCCAGCCGACCCAGCTACTAGGGTCACTATAATTAGTTTGTTTAGCCATAAAACCCTCCTTAGTTAATATTTTTAGTATAACAGCAAAGTCAATACTAAAACTAGACCATAATTTTGTTAATAAGAGTATTAATCTTTATTGTTATCTTTATGCTGTTCGTGCCTATGCGCGCGTTTTGCGCCAGCATTTTTTATAAGCAAACTAGCAAAAGTTGCAATAATACCAATACCAATTAATACATAGAAAATTGTAAATAACTTAGCAATAGGTGTTTTAGGCACAATGTCGCCGTAACCAACTGTTGCCAAGGTAATTGTAGAAAAGTACAACGCATCCATCCAGCTTAAATTTATTAAACGATGATAAATTACAGTACCACTTGCCAAAACAACTAGAGCAGTAGCCGCTACAAGTCGTAGCTGCAACCTGGTTTTTATAAGTTCTTTTTCTTCAGGACTTTGTCTTTGAGCCATAAATATCCCTAACAAAAGTTTACTATATATCTAATGACTAAAGAAAACTTACAGGCCTAAATTATGTATTTTGTAAAATTAATACACAAAACTTACGTCGCGAGCGGATAAATATGCAAAAAAATCATAGTTACTGATTTAGAAAAGGCTTACAATAAAGGTTGAAAGTTAAAATAAGGCCACCGTACTAAACAAAAAACATGATACTAATAGATATAATTAAAATAGCTGTTTTGTGCATATTATTGGGTGGCGCCTCTATACCTTTTAGCTTTAATGTTAACAGCTCACCTTATATAGTATGGCTTGGTAATGCCTTAGGCTCTTTAGTATCAGCTATTGTGGTAATTTATATCGGCAATAGAATTACTAGCAATGAATTTAAAGAAAAAGCCAGTAAAAGACGCGTAGGAAAAAAAGTAGTTAATGCGTTTGAAGAGGGTGATAGCAACAAGGCCGTTGTCAAAGCCGGTGAATTTATAAATAAACACGGGCTTAGATTTTTTTCTTTTGTGTGCCCAATCTTCCCGGGAGTACTGCTGTCTACCGTTGCAGTTTACGCACTGGATCTAAATAAAAAGATTTATATACGCTGGATGCTTACGGGAGTAGTAATTGCTAGCGGATTTTATGTATTTAGTTATTGGAAAGTTTTTATAAAGTAATTTAAAATTAGTCCATGGATCAATTTGGAAAATCACAAAAAATAGTAATTGTAGAAGATAAGGCTAGCCTGGCCGATATTTATAAAACAAGGCTTGAACTACTGGGCTACAGCGTTTTACTTGCCTATGATGGTGTTGCTGCCCTTAATATAATTGAAAAAGAAAAACCAGACCTTGTACTGCTTGATCTTATGGTACCAAAAATAGCAGGTGACCAAATTCTAGAAACCATGCGCAAAAGTGATTGGGGCAGGCAAATTCCGGTATTCATTATGTCTAATCTAAACGAAGAAGATGCGCCCGCAGGTCTTCGAGATATGGGTATTGAAGGCTATGCCGTTAAAGCCAATCTATCAAATGACCAGCTTGATCAATTGGTAGACGCTATTCTTAAACCAGCCGGCCAAACCGAAAGCACTTCACTAGAAGGTTAACGCATAAAAATTAAGCACTAGGGATTGTCTAAATAACTATCCATAAGCATAATAGTGTTCAATGGCTACAAACAAGAAGGACATTGGTGCTGTTCTGGGTAAACATGGCGTAACTTTTAGAGTCTGGGCGCCGTTTGCTAAAAGCGTGGCAGTAGCGGGAGCGTTTAATAATTGGGGAAGAAATGAGCTAACACAGGATGGCGATGGCTACTGGGCGACTGAAGTTGATCATGCCGAAGCCGGACAGGAATATAAATATGTTATCCGGACAGACAACGGTGAATTATTTAAAAATGATCCAAGATCTTTGCAGCTGACCACAACCCAAGGTAATTCAGTAATTACTGATCCGGAGTTTGATTGGGAGGATGATAATTATTCACCGCCACCCCTTAATGAAGCTGTAATATACGAACTTCATATTGGAACATTTTACAGGCCAGATTTAGCTGTGCAAGGTACATTTGCAAACGCCTCAGAAAAACTAAGTTATCTTGCGGGTCTTGGGATAAATATGATTAAAATCATGCCCATAAACAGCATGTCTTATGACAAAGGCTGGGGTTACGCGCCAGATTATATTTATGCGGTAGAAAGCTTGTATGGTGGGCGCCGTGAATTTATGAAATTTGTTAAAGCGGCTCACGCTAAGGGAATAGGTATAGTCCTAGATGTTGTATATAACCACTTTGGTCCAGGTGATGGCCTGGACTTGTGGCGATTTGATGGTTGGGGCGAAGACACCAAAGGCGGTATATATTTTTATAATGATTGGCGCAGTAGTACTCCGTGGGGCCAGACCCGGCCAGATTATGGCCGAACAGAAGTGCGGCAATATATTCTTGATAACGTTAAAATGTGGCTGCATGATTGCCACGTTGATGGATTACGTTTAGACTCAACAATTTATTTACGTAATGTAGCTGGGCACAATGATGACCCTGCTAACGACATACCTGAGGCCTGGTGGCTAATGCAAGACATCAACAAACTAGCTCATAAACTCAAGCCTAACGCTCTTATGATCGCCGAAGACACATCCGGCAATAACTACATTACTAAATCCATAAACGAAGGCGGCGCCGGCTTTTTAAGCCAGTGGGAAGTAACGTTTCCTAGCGTGCTTCGCCAAGCACTCAATGCATTAAACGATGCCGACAGAAACTTAATTGCAGTGTGTGACATGCTCAAGCGCAACTATAACGGTAATGCTTTTCAGAGAGTAGTATACAGCGACTCCCATGATTCTGATGCTAATGGAGCCCAGCGTTTGAGTGAGGAGCTTGCTCCCGGCAAGGCGGACAGCATTTACGTACGTAAACGATCAATTTTGGCGGCGGCAATAGTTTTAACAGCACCAGGAATTCCCATGCTATTTCAGGGGCAAGAATTCTTACAGGACGGCTATTTTAACGATTGGCAAGCCCTTGAGTGGGAAAGGGTAGAAAAATTTGACGGCATTGTTTTAGCTCATAAACATCTCATTGCGCTCCGTAAAAACCAACACAAAAATAGTGCTGGTTTAAGTGGAAATAATATTAATATTCTGCATCTAAATGACACCGATAAAGTAATGGCTTACCATCGTTGGGATAAAGGTGGACCTAAAGACGATGTAGTTATAGTCATTAATTTATCTAATAAAAAATATGAAAACTATTCTTTAGGCATGCCCCGCGACGGCAAATGGCAAGTACTTTTCAATAGCAGCTGGAAAGGCTATGGACATGACTTTAAAGAGGATGGTGAACCTGAAATCATCAGCAAAAATGGTAACGGCACTTTTGATCTTGCTCCCTATTCAGTCCAAATTTTGTCACAAAACAAAAGCTAATAAATTTATTTACGGTGCCCCGGTTGGAGGTGCAGACTGTGCTTCTTCTAGCTGTTTTTCTAGATCAGTAATTTTCTGTTTTTGCTCGTCAACAGTCTTCTTAAGTTGGGCGTTTTCGGCTTGCAACTGCTCGACAGTTTGCTGGCCCTGTTGAGCTCCAGTGTTTACCGCTGCTTTGGCTGTATTCAAATCTTGCTGAAGAGTTTGGACTTGTTGGTCGTATTTAGCCTTGGCGTCGGCTTGGGCATTATTTCTACCCCAGGCATAGCCAATTCCTCCGACCACTAGTACCGATAACACGATTATTAAAATAATCCACGCCCTAGCAAGGCCATCTGAATTTCGCAATAAACTCTTCTTTTTCATAATAATCTCCAAACTGATTACTTTTTACATTATATACTCGTTTACAGAACATAAGTATCTTACTTGACTGAACATAGGGATAAGCTGGTAGGTTTGCAAAAGTAACTATATAGTTATGCAATTATCTTTTAGTATGTTATACTAAGCTTAAGCAAGTGGTTACAATACCTCTCCGTTGTCATAATTCGCCCTTTGGGCCTAATATCACCCGCGGTTAGTAGTTAATAAGCGCGAGCGATATTAAGTAAAAGGAAGGAATATTAAAATGGCAATGAAACTTTATGTAGGCGGATTAGCTTACGCAGTTACAGACAAAGAACTTGAAGAAATGTTTGCGCAGCAAGGTAAAGTTGTTAGTGCAACAGTTATTAAAGACCGTGATAGTGGCCAATCTAAGGGCTTCGGCTTTGTAGAAATGGAAGATGTCAAAGACGGACAAAACGCTATTAAAGAACTAAACGGTAAAGAGGTTAGCGGCCGCTCTATTGTGGTTAATCAAGCTCGACCACAAGAAGACCGACGCCCAGCCGGCGGCGGTAGTTTCCGTCGATACTAATTAAGTAAGAATTAATATCTTCAACTAATGCATTCAGGCCTGTTTATGGGTCCGATAAGATGGTTATTGTATGAAAATAAATCAACATATTGAAATTGTACGCTCAAATAAACCCGGTCTCAGCTCTATGAGCCAAAGATCGTGTAACGCAATTTATGCGACATTGTCTAAACACTATAGGCAAGTTGGCGTAACTATTGTTAATAACCTTTCAGATCTTGAAGAGCTCGTATCTTTAAGGCCGGATCTGGTTTTTTTGGGTGCAAAATTCGTACCCATCAATACTGCTTTTGGTACACACGGTGCAAATAAAATTTGGATAACGGATTACCTAGATAGCCGCAATATTGCCTATACGGGGTCAGATCAAAGAGCGCACGAGACTGAGCTTAATAAGCCCCAAGCAAAACTGCGCGCTCAAAAAGCAGGACTTAAAACAGCATCTTTTTACGAAGTTTTACAGAGCAACTCACTCAGAGAAGAACAGATAAGTCTTAACTATCCGTTATTTGTTAAGCCAACCAATCGGGGTGGTGGGCTTGGTATTGATAGTGATTCGGTGGTTCACAATTTTGCGCAACTGAAATCAAAAGTCAGCTCACTAGCCGATGAGTTTAAGTCTAGCTCACTTATAGAAGAATATTTACCGGGCCGTGAATTTAGTGTGGCCATATTAAAAAACCAAGATCTGGATGGATACTCAATTATGCCAATTGAGCTGTTGGCGCCACAGGATGAACACGGTGAGCGTATTTTAAGCTCACAAGTAAAAACTGCTGATAATGAACAACTGCTAGAAATTACGGATGAAATTATGAAATCAAAAGTTAGTGAACTAGCAATTAATGTTTTTCATGCCATAGGTGCACGTGACTATGGACGCATTGATATCAGATTAGACGCTGCAGGTACACCGCATTTTCTGGAAGCCAATTTAATACCTAGTTTAATTGAAGGCTATGGTAATTTTCCCAAGGCCTGTTTGTTAAACATGAAGATGGGTTATGAAGCAATGATATTGCACATAGTACGGTTAGGTCTTCAACGTACATTAATTGCCAGTGAGACTGTTTATAGTTCGGCAATTGCAACTAATGGAATCACCTTAACGCTTCAACCAATACCCGAAGCAATATAAATATTGTCGAGGAACTTCTTAAGACTAGCGATGAATTGTATCGCTGCTTTGGCATTGAGGGCAGTATGGATGTTGACGAACTCCAGCCTATGCTTAGTGGTCTCTACGCCACTGTATTCGAGCGCTTGTCTGGTAATGTTATTCTATAGTACTTATGCTTGCTCTGTGGGCGTAGCTATATGATACTTAGATTTGTATAAACGAGAGTGGTGGCTTAACAGGAGGGGTTATGAGTGAAGCAGCGGGAAACGCGTTAATTTCTGTCTATGATAAATCTGGTATCGTCGAGTTTGCTGGGGGATTACATGAGCTGGATTGGCAAATTTATGCCTCTGGTGGTACGTTTCGAACAATAGCTGAAGCTGGGGTGCCAGCTACTGACGTGGCCGAATTAGTAGGCGGAGGAGCAATACTTGGCCACAAAGTTGTAACATTGTCTCGAGAAATCGCAGCAGGACTCTTGGCAGATGTTAACGACGAGCAAGAGATGGAAGAAATGCGAAGACTCGGTCACCCGGTAATTCATCTTGTCTGCCAGGATTCTTATCCACTTGAAGAGGAAATAGCTAAGCCAGATTCTACTCCTGACTCAGTTTTAGCTCAATCAGATATTGGTGGACCTAACATGTTACGCGAAGCCGCCAAAGGTAGACGTATTGTACTATCTGTACCTGAACAACGTGAACAAGTACTAGATTGGCTTCGTGCTGGTAAACCCGATGAAGCAGAGTTTGTTAGATCTTTAGCTGCGAGAGCTGTATACGAAGTTGCGCGCTATACTTCGATGGAAGCGGCATATTGGAATGGAACGGACGTCTCAGTTTCTGTAGCTAAAAAGTTTGCTTCTACAAAATATGGGGAGAATCCTCAGCAGGCAGAAGCTGCTCTTTATGCTGATAACCGAGTTAACATAAATCCTCTTGGCCTAGACCAATTTGAACATGTAAAAGGCTGGGAGCTTAGTTTTATTAACGAGACTGATATTCTTCGTCTTGTTCAAACCTCAACTCACATTGCAGCAGGGTTTGAGCGTAACTTTGGCGAAGTACCACCGATGGTCGTTGGCGTTAAGCATGGTAATGCATGTGGGGCTGGTGTGGCCGAAACTCATGCCGAAGCTGCCAAAAAAATGCTTGAAGGTGATACCCGCGCTATTTTTGGCGGGGTTGTTATGATTAATGGTGAAATTGATGTAGAAGTTGCCGAAGTATTAATGACTCATATGACGGACGGTGATAATAATCGCTTACTAGATGGGGTTATTGGTTCGAGAGTGACTGATGATGCACTGGAGCTACTAAGCCGTAAGAAACTACGAGTAGTCGTTAACCCTGCACTTGATAATTTGAGTGAACAATCACTCGACACAACCAGACTAAAACGCCACGTAGCCGGTGGAGTGCTCGAACAGCCAAACTATACCTTCGTGATTGATCTATCGGCCGAAAATATACAGCAGCATGGTGATCTAACCGAACGGCAAGAGCGTGACTTAGTTCTAGCTTGGGCTGTAGGCAGTACCAGTAACAGCAACACTATCACGCTTGCCAAAAATGGCATGGTAATTGGTAACGGTGTTGGGCAACAAGACCGTGTTGGAGCAGCCCAGCTGGCAATTTCACGAACAACTATAGAATTTCCAACCTTCGCGGATCAAGGGGATAAACTCGTTATGAGTATTCACCTTGATAAAGAAAAACTACACGGTGCGGTTGCTTACAGCGATAGCTTTTTCCCGTTCCCGGACGGACCAATGGTTTTGGCAAACGCCGGTGTTAAGGCAATACTTGCGTCTAGCGGTTCAGTTGCCGATAAGGATGTAATCGAAACTTTGAGCGAAGCTGGAGTGAGCCTAACAATGGTACCTGACAAAGTTGGAAGAGGCTTTTTCGGCCACTAAAGATTATGGGAGTACAAGAACAATTACTTGCAGTTACGCCACTTGATGGCCGCTACAGTGATAAGGTTGAAGCTTTGTCTCCCATAGTTTCTGAGTATGGCTTGATTAGGTACCGAATTGCCGTGGAGGCAGGTTGGCTCAGTACATTATCTGCTGCTGGGATTCCTGGCGTAGAGCCTCTAAGTGACGAAGCAATAAGCGAACTATATATTGTTGTTGAATCGTTCAGCGCCGAAGACGCTACCCGCGTTAAGGAAATTGAACGAACAACCAATCATGACGTAAAGGCGGCGGAGATGTGGCTAAGAGAACGGCTCAGTGGAAATCCTGGTTTTGAATCACACCTTGAACTCATACATTTTGGTTGTACCTCTGAAGACATTAACAATCTAGCCTATTCGATGATGATGCGCGATGCTAGAGATCAGGTCTTGGTACCTGGCATTGAGGCTGTTGAAGCCGATTTGTCTCAAAAGGCTCATGCATATGCAGATATTCCTATGTTGGCGAAGACACACGGTCAACCTGCCACACCAACAACACTTGGCAAAGAGATGGCCGTATTCTCTGAGCGATTATCTGGTAGTATTGGGCGTTTGGGCTCAGCCGCAATTTTAGGTAAGTTCAATGGAGCCTCTGGCAACTACAATGCTGTCACATTTGCTTATCCCGAAGTTGACTGGCCAGCTCTGTCCAAAAGATTTGTGGAAAGCCTAGGTTTCGATTTTAACGAAACAACTACCCAGATAGAACCGCATGACTGGATGGCCGTATTATTTAACGAGATAGCTTTGAATAACACAATCATGACTGACTTGTCGCGCGATATGTGGGCGTATATATCCAATGGTGTTTTCAAACAGCAAGTTATAGCCGGTGAAGTCGGCTCTTCAACGATGCCCCACAAAGTTAATCCTATTGATTTTGAAAATGCTGAGGCTAATTTTGGAGCGGCCAATGCACTACTTACTTTCCTGTCAAGTAAGTTACCTATTTCTCGTTTACAGAGAGATTTAAGTGACTCTTCTGCACAGCGAACCATAGGCGAAGCCTTTGGCCACACACATGTAGCTCATAAGTCACTAAAGCGAGGTTTAGGTAAGGTCAATCCAGACTTCGAAAGAATCGGTGAAGAATTAAGTGAAGAATGGTCAGTTCTCACTGAAGCTGTCCAAACCGTTATGCGTCGTTATGGAGTAACTGGTGCGTATGAGGCTATTAAGGCTGCTTCGCGCGGCAAAGCGCTAACGCAAGCTGACTATTTAGGATTGGTTGAGGGACTAGACTTACCAACAGATGCAAAAGAGAGACTACTTGAATTAACACCCCAAACATATATCGGCAAAGCGCCAGACATAGCCCTCAATTCTTCTGCTCCATAACGATAGTTATATTATTCTGGCCTTCATGTTTATCGTTGTCTTCGGTGTGTAAGTTGGCTTGGGATGAGGGATTCGACCTACCTTCAGCAGGCCCGAAATTTCACTATTGGCAACAAGTTGCCATAGGAAAGTTTCCTTGCAAAATGCCGCTGGCATTTCTCACCCCGATCCTCTGGCTTCGGGACTAGGATTCGAACCTAGATTAACGGGTCCAGAACCCGTTGTCCTACCATTAGACGATCCCGAATTAACAGGGGAAATTATAGCAAGAACAGCGCTACTATCCTAGTGTGATACTATTTAATTAATGAAACTGGCACATCTTCATCGCAGAGGTGTTTTAACTGAACCAATTTGGCATGTGCAATTAGCTGTGCTGGTAGCTATAGGTTTGCAACTTTCCTTAAATAACAGTCTAACCGTGGGGCCAAAGTATGCGATTGCTGGTTTTGAAGTTCTGTTACTACTAGCTTTGGCAGTTATAAGGCCGGGCCAACATTCAACTAGATTTCATGTAAGGCGCACATTGGCAGTGGCATTGATCGCATTAATTTCCATAGTTAATATTGGCTCGCTTGTCGTAATTCTAGATGCCTTATTCAATGGCGGAACAATTACGGGACACGAATTAATTGTTTCGGCTGTAACCATTTATTTGACTAACATTATTATGTTTGGTTTGTGGTACTGGGAACTAGATAACGTAGAAGAAGCAGAGCGTGATTTCTTATTTCCGCAAATGAGCCTAGATAGCTCAGTTACTAAGCAGACTAACTGGGAACCGGCTTTTTTTGACTATTTATTTGTTTCTGTAACTAATGCTTCGGCTTTTAGCCCAACCGATACGATGCCGCTGACTCATAGGGCAAAGCTATTAATGACTTCACAATCCGTAACATCGCTTGTAGTTGTTGTATTGGTAACTGCGCGCGCAGTTAATATATTGGCCTAACTACTCGCCAAACAACCCAGTAAGTGTTGTTTGATTCAAAATATGTCCTTGCATAACCTTCATTAATGAATCTTTATCTGTGCGTTCGGAGGTACTCAAAATATCATCCAAGGCATATAAATCAAAAATATAACGATGACTACCACTGGGAGGGCAGGGACCGCTATACATAGTTTCGCCAAAACTAGTGGTTCCCTGTACGGCTTCATTAGGAACACTGTTTTCTTTAATGCCGGCAATCTGAGGGCTAATGTTCCATACTAACCAATGGATAAAGTCACCACTGGGCGCATCTGGGTCGTGCATAATAATTACTAAACTCTTAGTTTGCTCAGGAACACCCTTAATTATAAGTGGAGGATTAACGTTTTCTCCTTTACAGCTAAATTTTGAGGGTATAGTTTCACCATTAGTAAATACGGGGCTCGCCAAAGAAAGCGTCCCTTTATTATTAGTTTTTTGCACTTGCTCCTCCTTATGTAAAACTTTGATCCCGGCGAACGCTCCAAGACCAATAAATAAAGCGATGACTACCACCCAAAACCACTTATGCATGCATTAGAGTATATAGTTTGACACGATTTGTATGTAATATTATTCACTAAATAGTCAAATAATAACTTGCGGCTAGGTATATAATAAAAATAGGTAATAGGAGGTCTGTTATGAAACGGCGAGCAATTTTAGCGGCGGTGTTTGTGACTGCTGTGTTTACAGTGTTTGGCATTATGGGCAAAGCCAAGGGTCAAAGTTTCCAAACCGGAACTAATGTAAATGTACCTGAGTCTAAAACTATTGACGGCTCCTTTTATGCGGCTGGCCGTACACTGGATATTAACGGAACAATTAACGGCGACTTGTTTTGCGCCGGCCAAAATATTACCGTCAATGCCAATGTTAAGGGTGACATAATTTGCGCCGGCCAAAATCTACATATTAGCGGTACGGTGGATGGCGACATTAGAGCAGCCGGTCAGACAATTAGCATTAACGCCAAAGTTGGTCATAGCGTAACTGCCGCCGGCCAAAGTTTTACTCTTGAATCTACCGGATCGGTAGTTAACGACCTAACAGCCTCGTCTGGTGACTTAAACGTTAACGGCAAGGTGGGCAGAGATACGCTACTAAATGGCCGCGATGTAAACATAACAAGCTCAATTGGCCGCGATGTAAAGGCAAACGTAGATAAATTAACGCTTAGTTCTACTGCAACAGTTGGCGGTAACCTAAACTATACGAGTAATAATGATGCAAATATTGAAGAAGGCGCAAAAGTTAATGGTAAAGTAACCAGAACATCGCCATCTCCGAGTTCTCGCAAATACTTTGCGCCTGTGGCTGTAACATTTGTTTGGGCTCTTTACATGTTCTTGTCCTTACTCTTACTCAGCGTAGTTCTGTCGCTACTGTTCCCACGCGCTTTTCATGCTACTAGCCAGCAAGGACTTTCACATCCTTGGCGATCATTGTTAGTCGGATTTGTAGCACTATTTGCTGCCCCTATATTATTTATTGCATTGATGCTTACAGTAGTTGGAATTCCTTTAGCGCTGTTATTCGGTTTGGCATGGTTTATGACCTTAGTTTTAAGTGGTCCGTTCTTTGCCTACTTTACTGGCCGATTAATCCTGCGCAACTCAGACTTGCCGGTGCTGATTATGCTAGTTGGGGCAGCGGTAGTACTGGTTGTTTACCTAATTCCAATCCTTGGGCTATTCGCAATTTTTGTAGCAATAACAATGGGTACAGGAATGATACTGGTAGAATCATTTGGCAGGGTTCCAAAGCCTTCTCACCCCCTAAAGGTGGACTATAAAAAATAAATACTAAGTTTAGGCTTGACGCTTATGGCTAACCGTGTTTAAATACAGTTAAATGATAAGCACAAAACAAAAACTAGGGGTGGAGGCCAACTAATGTTTAGGGCTGCTGAAAAACCGCAGTCCGCCTACCTACCACCTAAGCACGTACGGCTTATTGATCCAAAAAAAGAAAGACTTGAGACACCTGTTGACGACAGGGGTATAGTTGATGTTAATGAGCTCATTTCCTTAGTAAAAGCAACAGTAGATTCTAACTACGAATGGCCCATAAATAGTAACGAACATCATTTCTATTGGCCAAAAAGCAACTACAAGCATAGAAGGGCCAGAATAACGTCTAAGATGAAAAAATTTAGAGAGCTTACTGTAAGCAAAGGGTACCTGCCCATAGAATTTCATAATTGGATGCATGAAGTTGTTGAGCCACCTCCAGTACCGGAAGTTGAAGTTATGGAACAAAGAATTGAGGCTTGGGAAATTGCTAGCTCACTTTTTAAAAAAGCTCGTAGAGCTGCAGAAGAGGATCTTCACGTACCATACAAACGTTTAATTATTGCTAGAGGCAAAGGCAATACTTTAGAAATTATTAACAATGAATATATGAGTGAGGTATTGTTTAATATTCTTGCCGACCAAGAAAATGAAATGGAAAAAATAGACAGCTATATGCCAGAAATTAATTTTATAGAATCCGTTGAAGCAGCACCGCATCAAGTGGGAAAAATCATGGGTGAATTTGTTTTACGAAAAAATTTGTGGCTAATACCAGACGTAATAGCTGCTTGAGCTGTTAAAATAAGCTTAATGAGCCGATCATTTAGCCATAAATTTTGGGAAGATAAACGTGGCCATTTTGTGGTTTGGCAAAAACCCAACATTTGGCTAACTACCTGGTTTTTAGCCATGGTTGCCAATTGGCTGCTGCCAAGCGGCTGGCTTTCTAAGTCGGCAGGCTTTATATCTTTAATAGCACTAGTTGTTTGGGCGGTTTTAGAGTTTACCCAAGGAGCAAATTATTTTAGGCGCTTAATTGGCCTGTTAGTACTTTTACTACTAGTTTTTAATCACATTTTTTTATAAGACTGATAGTTTTATTTAGAGTAACTATACGTAGTAGTTTTTAGTTTGTAACAAACATGTCCAGCTGGATGGCTGTAGGCTGAAACATAAGTTGTGTAACCATCTAGGGTTGATGAGTTATAGGTGTTATATTTATTTTCTTTTGCCTTTTTATAGGTAGTACACAAAGTGTAGTAATAGGTTGTAGTTGTACTTATAGTCTGATAATTAACACCGTACTGGTTAGATGTAGTGCTCGGTGATAGTGAATTAGGAGTGTATTCCACCAGGTTATCTGTTACTAATAACTTAGCATCGCCGTTTAAGGTAATAGTAGTTAGATCATCTGGCAGATGTTTATTGGTATTAGCGTAATTATCAATAGATGATGAAACAGAACCAATTTCTGACTCAATTAAGCGATCGGTACGTGTTTGTCTTGCGTGAGCAACAGGTCCTATGAACCCCAACAAACTAATAGTTCCTACAATTATCACCATAGTTATCCTATAAGACTTAGGTATCCATTTGAATTTTGGTGGATTTATAGTTCTGATTAAAATTAAAGCGTAAATAATCGCAATAATAATCGATGTATAAAGGGCAGTTAGGGTACCAGATGAATCCGATCTGCTTGTAAGCAACTGTACTATTGAAAAAACTATCCCTATAAGCGAGCCGACTGCGAATAGAGCAAATAATACAGCATGTATTACCATCACAATCATGGCGGCACCAGTTTTCTTTTCGGGTTCATGCTTGGAATAGAATAGATCACACACAAATGAAATAGGCAGTAACACGAGTACGGCAGCGGCAGCGTAAGGTGTAAAACCACCTGTTTCTGCGCCGCTGATGAAATTGGCTAAAACAGTGGCAGTCAAAATTGATAAAACAAGTGCTGTCCAGCCCCAAAAAGCATAAGTAAGCCACTGCATAACGATAACGTTTGGCGTATTTAAATTGGCATTAGTTGGTGCTGCTTGAGTAGCTACTACCGCAGATTGTGTTACGGGCTGGATGGGAATAGGCGCTGGTGTGGCTGTAGGTTGTACTGGCACTTGTTGAAAAGTTGGCTGTTGTGTAGGTTCAGCAGCATGCAAAGGGTTTTGCTGGGATTGTGTAGAAGGATTAGGAGCAAGGGGTTGAGTTGAATTTGGTTGGCTTGGTTCTGGTTGCATTTGTTCTATTTATACTGCTTATGTATATCTAAACACTCGATGGAATTTATAGCAAGCAAATAATCTAAACCTTTATACTAAAATCAATGCCAGAATTTTTACCAGAGATACTAAGCGATGCAAATACTGCTGCCAAGCACCTACTTGGCTGTAAATTAATTCATAAAACCAAAGAAGGTATAGCCGCTGGCATAATTGTTGAAACTGAGGCTTATAAAGCTGATGACCCAGCCAGCCACACATATAGAGGTCAAACTGAGCGAAATAAGGTGATGTTTGGCCCAGCCGGGCATGCTTATGTGTATTTTACATACGGCATGCATTACTGTTTCAATATTGTCACTGGGCCTAAAAACAGTGGCCAAGCAGTCCTAATTAGGGCGCTCGAGCCAGTTGAAGGCATTGACTTAATGAAAAAACGAAGAGGCATAGACGACATCTATCAATTAACTAATGGCCCTGCCAAGTTAGTCCAGGCTATGGGCATAACTAGGGCTGATTACGGAGCAAATTTATTCAATGGCGGCAGGTTACGTTTAGAACCTGGCGTTAAGCCAGCTGAAATAGTACAAACAATCCGCGTAGGTATAAAAAATGGTATTCAACAGCCTTGGCGGTTTTATATTGCAAGCAATAAGAATGTGTCTAAACCCTAAATTTTCTCGTATACTTAAAACGGTTATGGCAAAAAGAAA